>JBKDBI010000178.1:0-2165 GCA_046314695.1 Bacteroidota bacterium
AAAAATCGGAGTATCTTGGTGGGACAGATGAAGCGCTGGCTGGTCATGGCATGTTTTGCTTACCTGGCACCTTTGCAGGGGCAGGTGTCGGCACCATTGGCCGAAGGACTGCGCGGTTCGGCCAAAGCCAGCTGGCAGGAAGGCAAGGATGTCTATGTGCTCTATGCTACCGACAACACAGCCTTCCAGGAGAAGTACGAAGTAGCGCGCTGGAACGGTTTGTACTGGACCTATTACCCCGGGCTGAGTGCGCCCTCCATCATTACATCGGACCACGGCGGCTATCGTTTTACGGCCATCGCCGTGTACAAAGACACCCTGTACGCCGGCGGCACGCTGGCCGATGCCACCTCGGCCTTTCCGGTGAACCATCTCTATCGTTGGAACGGACAGGGTTGGGAAGTTATAAGCGGTGCCATCCAGACATTGAACAACGGCATCAGCGATATGCTGGTCTACCAGGACAAGTTGATCATAGCCGGTTTGTTCGATGAGGCGCAGGGCAAAACCGCTTCCAATATCACCCAATACCAAAACGGACTGTGGTCTTATATCGGACCTTCGAGCACGGAACAAGGCACCAATGGCCGCATCCGCGATCTTTTCGTTCACGATGGCCGCTTGTATATCGCCGGTGAATTCAGCCTGGTAGGACAGAACATCACCGGAAACACTGCATTCTGGACCGGCACCCTTTGGGGTGGCATCGGCAATCCTTTCCAGGATTATACCATACAGTTGGCAGCCACAGGCGACTCGCTCTATGCCCTGGGCATGGAATCGGGCATGGCCAGCCTGAAACGCTTCACCGGCACCGGCTGGATCGATCTGAAAGACAGCTTCAGCCGCCTGAGCCGTTTTGAACCGCATTGCATTGAGGGTAAAACAGGCAGGCTGGTGCTGAGCGGACAATTCCGTTCGGGCGCAGAAGAGGCAGCCTGTATCTCGCTGGATCCTGCGCTGCGACTGATTCCGCTGCCGGTAAACGGCAAGGTGCAGGGTGTGCATTTCCATGGCAAGCGCATGTTGGTGTATGGCGACTTCACGCAACCTGCCCCGGCAATCTTCAGCTGGCTGGAAGGCTATGCAAGGATTCACGGCATCCTGTACCATGAATTGCAGGAAAACTGCCTGCCCGATACTCATGAAACAGCGCTGGCCGGAAGGCTGGTTATCGTGAGCAGCGGCGCCACGCAGCTGGTGGCAGTGACCGATACTGCCGGATATTTTGACATTGCAGTACCTGCAGGTACCTGGTTACTCAGTGCTGCACCACGCAAATACTGGAGCGCTGCCTGCGGCGATCCACAACTCAGCCTGTCTGCAGGCGATACCCGTTATGTGCAGCATGGCCAGCGCCTGGCGCCCAACCGCAGCGACATGCGGGTGAAGCTCAACGCGGCCAATCCGCTGGGTGCCGATGCAGATGGCCGCATGCGCTACGAAATCGTATTTGAGAACCTCGGCTCGACGGTGATATCGGGTGCCACGGTACATTTTACGCACGATGGCCGGATGCAACAATTCCGCAGCGCACCACAGGCAGCGAACTATCAGAACCCTGAAGCGGTATGGACGGTGGACAACCTGCAGCCCGGCGAGCGCCGCAGCGTCCGACTGAGTCTGATTCCTCCGGCCGGGGTTGCGCCCCATCTTTTACAGGCCTCAGCAGTTCGGACCGGCAGCCTTTTTACTGCAGCTGACCTTGATTTGCGCGATAACCGCGATTCGGTGCGTTACCAAAGCTTCACACCCGGAGCGGATGGCAATGTAAAATCGGCAACGCCGGAAGACCGCATCCTGCCCGGCACCGAGGAAATCGTTTACACCATCCATTTCCGCAACAACGAAGGCTACAAAACGGCCCGTTTCTCGATCACCGACACGATCGATGTCAACCTGCCTTTGCAATACCTTGAAACCGTATCCTGGAGCCACGACTACCGCCTGCGCGTGGTAGATGGCCGCGTGGCCGTCTTTACCATGGATCCCGGAGTATTGTATCCCTACGAGCAATCCGACACCCTCAGCCGCGGCTGGTTTTCTTACAAGGTTAAGGTGCGCAAAGGCCTCGCTGTCGGAACAAAAATCGAAAACACCGCATTGATTGCGTTTGACAGCTACGGGCGGCGCCGCACAAATACAACGGTGCATACCTATTTCGA
>JBKDBI010000179.1:0-4411 GCA_046314695.1 Bacteroidota bacterium
ATTATTAATAATTTACATCATAGATAAATTCGCCCATAGAAGAAGCATCGCGGATCATAAGACCAGCAGTACCTTCACAGAACACGTCATAACCAGCAGTTAGAGCAGATACTTGTCCGCCTTTTACTGGACCTGTTGGAGTGTGTGTCATTATTGTTATCGAATAAGTTCTTTATCTTATTCTTCTGCATTTTCTTTTGTTATATGCAGATCAGACTATATCTTCACAAGAAATTATCTTGTGCGCTGAGTTCGTGGTAATATTATAGCCACTTGGGCATCATTACTAGTCGTTCGGCATTTACACCTGTTGCCAGATGCTTTAGCACGGGATTGTCCACTTCTGGAGTTTCCCCGTTTAACAGCGTTTAACGCGAGCTACACAAATTTATATTTGTATAGATTTTCTCTACTTGAGAAACGAATTTTTCTTTAGTAAGTTTGCTTTTCATAAAATTACAAACAGAACAGCACGAAACTATATTTCCGTACTCATATCCCATTTCATTATTAACTCTGTCAATACCGTGATAGCTGCATGGAAGTTCACCGCAGTAATAACATTTTTCCTTAGTTAATTTTTCAAATTGTAATTGTGTTAAATCAAAACTTCTATTTTTTAAAAGAGCATTTCGTTTATATAACCTGTAGAATCTTGTTGCGTCTCTATTACATTCTGAGAAATGTCCAAGAACATTAGATTTGTTAGAAATCTTTCGAGAGCATCCACAAGATTTAATTTTTCCTTTTAACACATATCGTTTTTGTGTTTTAAAGATTTTTCCACAGTGGCACAAAGCTGTAACTAAAGTTTTTCTATCTTTAGTTCTTTCTGCCAATTCTTCAATTATTGAAATTCTATTCATTTTTATTTGTGGTTCAAGTTCGACTACTTGAATCAACCCGCACGGAATCCCCAACGGTAAGAGTCTTTAACTTTCAAAATTGCCATGTTTGGCTGTCCTTCTGTAGAACCTAAGTTCAAGAATGTCATACGAGCAGAATCAACTGGCAAGTTAGGATATAGTGGGTGCATAATCTTAGAATACTTACGAGAGTCATTCATAGAGTTCAACATCATATTTACCTGTAAACCGTGTGGTCCATTGTAACGTGTGAACTGTGCACCAAATGCTAAGTGTGGAGTTGATGTATCGGAAGAGATCTTGTTAATGAAGTTAGAATCTACTGTCAAGTAACCGTTAGATACAGAGACAAGTGCATCGTGGAACAACTGTGCTCCCAATGTACCAGTTATTGCAGTGTTGATGCGCTCTGTTTCAGACACGCGTGTAACCTGAATATCCAACAAGAAATCTTTCAATTGGGAAATAGAAAGAGGGCCATTGTAGTATTGCAACCATGAATCTTTTAAGTATTCACGAAGACCTGGACCAGTTTTCTTCCAGTATCCGTTAGCAGCAGAAGAAGTGTGTTTTTTACCGTACACCAATTGAGCTTCAATAGAAGTGTAGAGTTCATTCCACATTTTAGCTTCAGCCATTGGAAGGAAACGACGAGCTGTTACTGTTTTACCATTCTGGTCAGTGTACATAAATGTTACACCAATGCGACCTTCTTGGCGCCAAGCTTTGTCAGTTACAGTGTACTTCTGTGCGAAAGCACCTACCTGTGACTCAAGCTTGTAAGAAGATGGATACTGCTGAGTACCGAACTCAGAGTTCATCTCAGAAGCAACTGAAGTCCACACTTTAGAGAATTCTTTACCTACTTCGAACATAGAAGCTGGTACGAAAAGTGCAGGGTTATCAGTCTGAAGTTGAAGAGTGTAGATAGTACCAGTTCCGTCAGAGAACTTATCTACTACTGCAAGAGGATATTCGTTATCTTCGCCCATCAATACATCAGGAGCAGAGAAATAGTCAAGATCCAATTTAACGCGGATCAAAGTTTTGTTGATACCAGGTGTTGTGTTAGAAGACTCAAGGTTTTCTACTACGCGTGCAGTTTTTTCTTCTGCACCCTGGAGATACCAGCGGTAAATTTCATCGTCAATTTCAATTGTACGACCTGCTTTACCCATAGTAAGGTTGGCAAGGAGTTTGCCAGTGTAAAGATTTGTCTTTGAGGAGAAGATCTGTGTGATCTGATTTTCGAAAACGTGTGGACGAATATCGTAAGTAGCGCCTAGGTACTGAGAATCAGTAAAGTTTCCGCCAAAACCGTCATAACGTTTGATAATAAAACTACTTTGAGGATAAGCCATATATTATTGTTGCATCCATTTATCCCAATCAAAATCTTCATTACTCTTAGATGGAGTAGGAGACCCTGATTTAGGAACTGTTAATTTAGAGTCTAGCAATTCTCGGAATGATTTTGCAGCCTCACTTTTGAATTGTTTTTTTAGTCGTTCAAAATTAAAACCATTATTAGAGTTATAATCAGCTAGTATATCAGCTAATTGTACTAAGTGTTTAGGGTTTGATAATATATTAGATAAAGCTAAGTTAAACTCAGATGTGTAGCCTTGTTCTGTTCTGACAGGCGATAATACAAAGTTCTTTACTCTGTCCTGTCTTTTAGGTTCTTGTATGCTAGCTAACTCTTGTTCTATATTTTTTCTTTGCTCCTCTAATGCTCTAGCCTGTTCTACCTCAGCAGTCTTAGCTTCTTGCAATAGTCTAGCTTGCCTATTCTTTCTATCTTCTTCTATTTCTAGTAGAGCTTCTTGTGCAGCCTCTCTAAGAGAATTTGATTCTTCTAGTCTATTAATAAGCTTTTCAATTTTTTCATCACTGAAATTAGAAGTAAGTTTCCATTGCTCTTTAACTATAAGCTTTTGAGAAATAGGATCTTCTAAGTCAATATTATCAAAATCTAAAGGTCTAGAATAGCTTAAAAACTGGTCTATATCTTTTCCACCAGCTAATGTATATTCTAATAAGGGTTTTAGGTTTTCTGGAAGTGCTTCCCAGAATTGTTGTTTCACTTTGGTTTCCAGATTATTTCTAGTTTGATGAAGAGCTGTCTGGATATCTTCAGCCGATCCTGTAAATTCAAAATCTTCATCCGTAACTAATACATCATTCTCTTTTAAGAAGTTAAAGTATTTTACGGCGTCATCATCTATTACTATTCCGTCATCATTTTTAGGATCATCAATCTCTTCATCTATAGGATTATCAACAGATTCTTCTGTTGGCTCATCAGTAGGCGGCTCGATAGGATCATCAAAATCATCCGGTATCATGAAATCATCTAAATTCATACAAATTTATTAATTAAGTTTAAAATTTTAAAAGAAAAAAGTCAATTATTTTTTAGTTTTTATAGCTCTATTTTTAATATCTTTTTCTTTTATATCTAATTCGCGGTCTTTCAACCTTATTTCTTCTCTAAATCTCTCCACTTCTAATTGGTCAGGGAATCCGTCTTTATCTATATCTTGATCCTCTTTAAATTTGAAAGAATCAATCTGTGCAACTAACACCTTATTCTCGAGAGTTTTATCAAGCTTAATTAGTTCAAACTCTTGTGCTTGACGCTGAAGTTCAGCTTGGGATTCAAACTGCTGCTGTTGTAATTGCTGCTGCATTTCATCAGCTAATTTTTCAGAGTTCTTAATTTGCTCTTGAAGCTCGGACATAGAAGTAGCTTTCATCATCTTAATAATATCAGATAATTTAGCTTTATCATTCTGGAGTAGTGCTTGTGAAAGACCTCTTAATTCTTCAAATGTTCTAGCGTCTTTAGCAGAGGATGTTACAAATATACCAAAGTCAGACATTAATAAATCTTCTTCATTAATCTGCAGAGTTTGTACAGATGCGTCATCAAGAACTATTTGGAAATTAGATTTTCTATTCTTAAGATTATCTACTGCAACTTTTAGGAAAGAATCTAGTATAGATTCCCATAATCTATCATGAGGCTGAAGATAAACCTCGGTAATCATAGAAGATAAAGCAATAGAGTTTTGAGCATTTGTAACAGCCTGATTAGGCAGAATCTGTCCTTCACGCTCTTTAGGTATACCCGCAATATCAGAGATTTGTTGATCTATGGCAGCTAGCAGCTGAATATAGTTCATAATATTATTAGTGGTAGACATATCTATTCTACCAGTAACTTTACCAGCTCTTTGCGCTGCTCCAGGCTCTTGTGCATTCTGCAGGGACGAGTAAAAATCTATGTTCATCTCTGTTAAATAGAATAGAGTTTTCTCAAGTCCTATCTTAGGATCAATCATAGATGTATCAAGAGGAAATATCGGTCCCTTATCTTGCGCAATAAGCTTTTTAAGCTTATGCACAATAATAATATACATGTACGCAAAAGGCTTCATTCTATCCATAATAGAGATAGCAGGGGCATTAGTAGATGAGTATATTAAACCGTGATAGCCTAATCTAACTATGTAAGGATCATCCATAGATCTAAACTGCTG
>JBKDBI010000180.1:0-3943 GCA_046314695.1 Bacteroidota bacterium
AACTCGTCTGGTTCGAATTGCAGGCGCCCAGGGCCAGGAGGGCAATGGCTGCGGTTAAAATGGTTTGGCGCATAGGAATAACTTCATGCAAATTAACTGCATGCAGCGAAATGTATTGCCTCCCCGCGCTGCAAAATTGCAAGCAGCTCCCGGCGCAGCAGTTTGCCGTTGTCGCTGAGCGGCCATTCAACTGTGAAATAGAGCGCCTTGGGTGCACTGTAGCGCTGCACGGTTTCACAGATTTCCTTGATGCGCGGCCACTCCGGCTCAAAAGCTGCACCCTGTACCAGCAAGGTACAACGCTGCCCGAGTTCTACATCCGGAACGCCAATGAGCGCAAACGCCCTGCCTTGCAAGAGCCCGGAGGCCTGCAAGGCAGCTTCCACCGGTTCAGGCGCAATCTTCACGCCGCCGCTGTTGATCACATGGTCCAGCCGACCGATGATGCGCAAGCTGCCATCCGGAAGCCATTCCGCCGCGTCGCGGGTATGCAGCCGGCCCAGATCGGGGAAGTCCTGTAAATCGATATACAAATGCCCGTCTTCCGGGTGGATGCCCGCTTCCACCCCTTCCAACAGGCGAAAACCTACAGCTCCGGCCGGGCGCAACGCAATGTGCGAGGCTGTTTCGGTCATGCCGTAGGTATGGATGAATCCGACACCGGCCTCCTGGCATGCCTTTTCCAAATCCGGATGTACGCTGTCGCCGCCGAGCAAAATCACACGGAAACGGCGCAGGCGCTCGATGCCACCGGGCGCATGCAGGCCGGCAAACAATTGGGCCGGTGTAAGAGAAACGATGCTGAAAGGATGATCGGCCGGCAAAGCGCTGACCGGATCAACCGAAGGCGCATGCACCGTCATCGGAATCTTCCAAACCAGGCTGCGGATCACTTGCATAAATCCCGCGGTCTTGTCGAGCGGCAGGCAGATCAGCTGATGGTCTGTCGGCCTGACTGCGATTGCCCGGCCTGTTTGCGCTGCGCTCCAGGCAAGCAATGCCCGGCTGTGGTGGATGATCTTGGGCGTTCCGGTGCTGCCGGAAGTGGTGAAACTGAATCGCTGTTCACCGGCTTCCCAACGGCGCGCGATGTCGTCGGCCGTATCAGGCATGCAACCAGAACTTCACCGCTTCCATGAACTGCCCGATATCGTCGTGCGTATTGTAGATATGCGTGGAGATGCGCAGGCAGTTCACTTCGTTCTCCGGCACATAACGCACCGTAATCTGCCGTTTGTTCAATTCGTCCTGAAACGCCTTGGTGTCCTTCTTTCGGAATCGGAAGGCCACCTGGGCACCGCGCGAAATGTCTTCCACCGGAGTCAGCATCTCGATGCCGTCGCCCAGGGCCAGCAGTTGCTGTTGCAGTGCGCCCGACAAGGCCTTCACCCGTGTTTCGATATGGGCGGTTCCGATGTGTTGCTGGAAAGCGATGGCCGCTTCCACCCCTTTGTACAAGGCAGCGCTCTGGGTTCCGTAGAAATAGCGGTGGGCACTGGGCACGAGTCCCTTCATGGCCGGCTTTTCCTGGATCATGCTCCAGCCGGTATCACTGTAACCGCCTACGAACAAGGCTTCCAGGCGATCCTGCATTTCACGCCGCACGTAGAGGAAAGCCGTTCCTTGTGGCGCCAGCATCCATTTGTGGCAGCAGGATGCATAGAAATCGCAGCCGATATCGCGCAGGTTCACCTGCAACATGCCGGGCGGATGCGCTCCGTCGATGAATGTAAAGAGCCCTTTGGAGCGCGCCAGGCTGCAGATTTCCTTCACCGGCAAAACCTGACCGATGGTGCAGGGAATATGCGGAAGGGCAATGGCCCTGGTCTTTTTGCCGATGGCGCGGTTCACATTTTCCAGCGTTTCAGCCGCGGTTGCGCCGAGCTGCACCGTTTTTACCACGATACCGTCAACCCGGGCGCGGTTGAGCCATGGCAGGGCATTCCCTACGTGTTCATGCTGCGTCATCAGCACTTCATCGCCCTTCTTCAGCGGCAAGCCCCAGGCCACGATATTGATGGCTTCGGTGACATTGTGCACCAGGGCCAGTTCTTCCGTGCCGGCACCGACAAAGGGAGCCAGCGCATCGAGCACTTCTTTTTCGCCGCCGCCGTAAACGGCATTCCGGTAGGTATGATCCAGCGAATCGTGGATGGCCTGCAACACGGGTTGCGGACAAACGCCCATGGTTCCGTTGTTCAGAAAAATGCGCTTGGGATCGAGCGGAAACCGGGCCCTCACTTCCTTCCAATAAGCCTCATCGGGCGCATTGCCGGGCATTGGCAACGCCCTGTTTTCCGGACCTTCTTCGGCACGCGAACGGGTCGGCAAGGCCAACGATGCGAGAAGCAAGGCCTGGGTTTTGAGGAAGCTGCGCCGTTTTTGCATTTTTCAAAAATAGGAGATGCCCGGAATAAGCGGCTATTTTTGCAGCGCCCTCAGGCTATGGAAAAAACGTACCGGGTTGTAGGCATTATGAGCGGATCGTCGATGGATGGCATCGACCTCGCGCTTTGTTCGTTCACCGGCCAGGGCCGGAAATGGTCGTATCAGTTGCTCGATGCCGTAACTGTTCACATGGAAGAAAAATGGCGCGTCAGGCTCTCCCAGCTTCAATACCAGCACGCACAGGTGTATGTGAAAACCGATGTATTCTTCGGGCGCTACCTCGGTGAGCTGGTGAAGGAATTCCTGGAAGATGCCGGAACCACCGCAGATTTTGTGGCTTCCCACGGCCATACCGTATTCCACGACCCCAACGGCTGGGTAAGCGCCCAAATCGGTTGCGGACAAACCCTGGCTGCCACCTGCGGTCTGCCCGTAGTCAACGATTTCAGGCGTTTCGATGTGGCCAATGGCGGTCAGGGCGCGCCCTTGGTCGGATTGGGTGACGAAATCCTCTTCCCCGAAACCGATTTCTGCCTCAACCTCGGCGGGTTCTCCAATATTTCCTGCCACAGCGGAGACAAGAAACTGGCCTACGATATCAGTCCCTGCAATATCATCCT
Organism: Bacteroidota bacterium; assembly: GCA_046314695.1. GTDB lineage: Bacteria > Bacteroidota > Bacteroidia > NS11-12g > UBA955 > REEB481. The sequence continues at coordinate 3,009 of JBKDBI010000180.1, forward strand.
CAACCGCCTGGCCCGCGAAAAAGGGATGGCTTACGACGTAGGAGGTGCCATTGCGGCAGCAGGCGAAATCATCTACCCGCTGCTCAACCGGCTTGACAGCATTCCCTATTACAGCCAGTCAGGGCCCAAAAGCCTGAGCCGCGAATGGATAAACCGCGAATTCTGGCACCATGTGCGCGACTTCGACGATGAAAGGCTGGAAGACCGCATGAAAACTCTGGTTGCGCATATCGGCAACCAGATCGGCAAGAACATAGAATTGCTCGCCGACGGCAACGGTACCGACCGCAAGGTATTGGTTACCGGAGGCGGCGCGCTCAACGAAACCCTGCTCGACCATATCCGCGCGGCCACCGACGCAGACATCGAAGTTCCAGATGCCGGCCTGCTGCATTTCAAGGAAGCCCTCATTTTCGGCTTGCTAGGCGTGCTGCGCATAGAAAACACGCCCAATACCGCCGGAACCTATACCGGCGCGAAAACCGACAGCATCGGCGGAGCCCTCCACGGCGACTTCTCCCGGCTGCTGCAACGCTGAACTGAAAACCGCACCCCATATACATGAACCGACTGGACCAACTGGTAGACAAGTTTGAAAACAAACGCCCCGAGATCGTATTTGAATGGAAAGACAGCGAAACCGAAGCCGAAGGCTGGGTGGTGATTAACAGCCTCCGCAACGGCGCAGCCGGCGGTGGAACCCGCATGCGCAAGGGCTTAGACCGCCGCGAAGTGGAAAGCCTGGCCAAGACGATGGAAGTAAAATTTACCATCAGTGGTCCGGCCATCGGCGGCGCCAAATCGGGCATCAATTTCGATCCGGCCGATCCGCGTAAAAAGGGTGTGTTGGAACGTTGGTACAAAGCCGTTTATCCCATCCTGCGCCAATACTACGGCACCGGTGGCGACCTGAACGTAGACGAAATACACGAAGT
>JBKDBI010000181.1:0-9158 GCA_046314695.1 Bacteroidota bacterium
GTTGAAATCGTGAACCTCTTCGTGCCCCGTGACCAATTGGTGGTGAGCACCAAAGGCCGCGCCGGCGGACTGAACCGCGATTTCCGCACCGCCAACGCTCCGCTCGACCTGCAGTTGCCGGTGGCCGTGCTCGTGAACCACCGCTCCGCCTCGGCCAGCGAAATTGTGAGCGGCACCCTGCAAGACCTCGACCGCGCCGTGGTGGTGGGCCGCAACAGCTTCGGCAAAGGGCTCGTACAAAACACCTTTCCCCTGCCCTACCGCACCCAATTAAAAGTAACCACTGCCAAATACTATACGCCTTCCGGTCGCTGCATCCAGCTGCTCGACTACAGCAAGCGCAATAGCGACGGCAGCGCAGGCAGCATACCCGATTCGCAGCGCCGCGCCTTCCGCACCCGCAATGGACGCACCGTGCTCGACGGCGGCGGCGTGAAACCCGATCTGGTGGTAGACGATACCTGGAACAAGGGCATCTACAAGCTCCTGAACGACCGGCGCATCTTCTTCGAATACGCCAACCGCTACCGCAATACCTACGACAGCATCCCGCCGGCGGCGCGCTTCCGCCTGAGCGAGACCGAACTGAACGCCTTCAACGAAATGGCGGCCGACAGCCTCAGCGCCTGGTGGAGCGAACAGCTGCGCAAACAAAGCAAACAGGCCCTGGGCGACGAAGCACTGCCCCTGGCCGATGGCGCACGGGTGCGCAGCGATTTCATGCGCCGCCTGCGCGAAGAACAGAAAGGCCTGCAATACCAGCTCGAGGCAGAAATCGCCCGGCGCTATTACTTCGAGAACGCGGGCTACGAAAAAGGTCTGAACGAAGATCCGGATGTGCGGCAAGCCCTGGGGCTTTTGCAGGATCCGGCACGCTATAACCGCATCCTCGGCAGATGAGCTGGATCTGGTGGCTGATCCTGCCGTTGATCGGCGCACTCGGCGGCTTCCTGGCCGGTATGCTCGGTGTGGGCGGCGGCGTGATCTTCATCCCCATCCTCAACCACCTCTTCAGCGAATGGCATCTCACAAGTGCCGAACTGGTGCGCTTCACCCTTGCCAATTCCATCTTTCTGGTTGCCATGTCGGGCCTGGCAGGCAGCTACCGGCAGATCCGCATCGGCAATTTCTATCCCGGCGCCGTGCTCGCCACAGGCCTGGCAGGCATGTTCAGTTCCTGGGGTCTTTCCTGGCTCATCAACCATTCCAGCTGGTACCACCGCGAGGAGTTCCTGCTCGTCTTCCTCGGGTTCATGCTGCTCAGCATCCTCAACATGCTGTTCGGCAAGAAGGAAGAATCTGAAGGACGCATACTGGAAGAACCGAAAGCTGGCTGGAAAAGCGCCGGCGTCGGATTGCTAGCCGGTTGCGTGGTGGCCCTCAGCGGCCTGGGCGGCGGTGTGGTGATGGTGCCGCTGTTCCGCATGCTCCTGCGCTACGACCTCAAAAAAGCCACTTCCGTATCGCTCGGCTGCATTCCCCTGCTGGCCCTGCCCGCCCTGGTGCAGTACATGGCCGCCGAAGCGCCCTGCCTCAAAGACCTCCCGCAGTTCAACTATATCGTCTGGCCTTATGCACTGCCCATGACGGCCGGCGTGCTCGTATTCAGTTCCGTCGGTGTAAAGGCGGCACGGAAACTCTCCACGGCCACGCTGCGCAGTATATTTGCGGTGCTGAATTCCCTCATCATCATCAAAACCCTTTGGGAAATTTTTTCATGAAGCAAAAGTTCACCTTACTCGCCCTGGCTTTCGCGGCCACCGGGCTGCTCCAGGCGCAGAAACCCGACAAATACCGGGAAACGGCCATCCAACAATTCAAGGCAGATATCGGCTACCTCGCATCCGACGAGCTGGAAGGCCGTCTGACCGGTTGGCCGGGGGAAGAAAAATCGGCACATTACATCTCCAGGCGCTTCGCTGACCTGAAGCTGCAGCCCCTGCTCGACAACAACACGAGCTGGTTCCAGCGTTTCGACATCGTGAAGCTGCGCCTGGCCGGAGGCCGTACTGCCTTCGACGCCACACTCGAAGATCAGGTACACACTTTCCCCCTGAACAAGGAATTCTATCCGCTTTCTTCCAGTGCCAACCAGGCCAGTGTGGAAGCCGGCATCGTGTACCTGCAGTTCGGCATCATCGCCGATTCGCTGGGCCGCAACGATTACAAAGGCAAGGATGTGAACGGGAAAGTGGCCGTGATCATGCTCGGCTCGCCCGATGAACGGAATCCGCATTCCGCTTTCAAGGCGCACGAAGACCTCGACCTGAAGCTGCGCCATGCTGCGAAGGCCGGAGCCGCCGCCGTGGTTTTCATTCCTTCGCCCGATACGAAAGAAAAACCCTCCGGGGAACTGAAGCGCGACGCCGCCACACAGACCATCCCCGTGTTATACGCCTTCGGCTGGACCGATTACCTGATGAATGCACAGAAGGCCCGCATCGTGGTCGACATCACCGCGCTCACCGCTCCCGGCCACAACGTAATCGGCTGGCTGCCCGGCAAGAAAGCCAAATACACGGTGGTGGTCGGTGCGCACCACGATCACCTCGGCTTCGGTGAACTCGGCGGCAGCCGCGCTCCGGGTGTCAACGAAATCCACAACGGCGCCGACGACAATGCCAGCGGCGTAGCAGCCATGCTCGACCTGGCGCAGCGCATCCGCAGCAACAAGAAGATGCGTAAATACAATTACCTCTTTACGGCTTACAGTGGCGAAGAACTCGGTTTGCTCGGTTCGAAATTCTTCGTGCAGCATTCCCCCCTGGCCATCGAAAACATCGCCTTCATGATCAATATCGACATGCTGGGCCGCCTCGATCCGCAGAAGAAGACTTTGATGGTGAACGGAACCGGAACTTCACCGCAGTGGAAAACGGCGCTGGCCAAGGTGCCGACCGATACCACGGTGCTGAAGATTGCCACGACGGAAAGTGGCCTCGGCCCCAGCGACCACGCATCTTTTTACCTCCGCGATATCCCGGTGCTGCATTTCTTCACCGGTCAGCACGAAGACTACCACAAGCCGTCTGACGATGCCGACAAGATCAATTACGAAGGCCTGTACGAATCGAACAGCTATATATACCGTTTGCTGCAGGTATCGGGCAAGGGCGACAAGCCGTCGTTTACCAAGACGAAGGATGTTTCTCCCGGCCGGAGTCCGTTCCGCGTGACCCTCGGTGTGATGCCCGATTATGCCTTTCCGGGTCCGGGCCTGCGGCTCGACGGCGTAAGCGAAGGCAAACCTGCCGCAGCGGCCGGATTGCAGCGCGGCGACATCATTCTCCAACTCGGCGATACGCCCATCCTCAACGTGAACGATTATATGGCTGCCCTGCAAAAACTGAACAAGGGGCAGACTGTTTCCCTCGTATACAAAAGGCAGGGTGTGGAAGGCAACCAGACCGTGCAGGTAAGTCTCTGAACAACGCATGAAAATAACCGATCATATCAAAGGACGGGGCGACAAAACCCTGTTCAGTTTTGAAATACTACCACCGCTCAAGGGCGGGAATGTAGCCCAGTTGTGGGAAGGCATCGATCCGCTGATGGATTTCAATCCGTCGTTCATTGATGTCACCTATCACCGCGAAGACTTCATCCTGCGCAAACGAACGGATGGCAGCTTCGACCGCGTCATCACCCGCAAGCGTCCAGGAACGGTGAGCATCTGCGCCGTGATCCAGCAGCGCTACAAAGTGGACGCCGTGCCGCACCTCATCTGCGGAGGGTTTACGAAGGAAGACACCGAGAACGCCCTCATCGAGCTGCATTACGTGGGCATCGACAATATCCTCGCACTGCGGGGCGATGCGCGGAAGGAAGACCGCTTCTTCATTCCCGAAGAAGGCGGCAACAAGAATGCGCTCGACCTCATCTACCAGATCGCCAACATGAACAACGGGATTTACCTCGATGAGGCGCTCACCGACGCGGCGGTAACCAATTTCTGCAGCGGTGCGGCGGCCTATCCTGAAAAGCATGCCGATGCCCCGAACATGGAAAGCGATATCAATTTCCTGAAGCGGAAGGTGGATGCCGGCGCTGAGTTTGTCATCACCCAGATGTTCTTCGACAACAGCCGCTTCTTCCAGTTCGTGCAGCGCTGCCGGGAACGCGGCATCAATGTGCCCATCATTCCGGGCATCAAGCCCATCACCACCCGCAAGCAGTTGCAGACCTTGCCCGCGATTTTCAACCTCGAGATTCCTTACGAACTCAGCCAGGCCATCGAACAGTGCAAAGACGAGAAGGCGGTGCGCGAAACCGGCATTGAATGGGCGATCCAGCAGTGCAAGGAGTTGGTAAAGTTCGGCGTGCCGGTGCTCCATTTTTACACCATGGGCAAGAGCGAGGCCACGCGCCGCATTGCCAGCGCCGTGTTCTGATGAAGGCCACGGTGGTGCGTTCAACGGGCAGCTGGTACCGCATCCGCAAAGATGACGGCAGCAGCTGCGATGCGCGCATCCGCGGCAAATTCCGCCTGGACGGACTGAACACCACCAATCCGATTGCCGTGGGCGACCGGGTGGAATGCAACAACGACGAAGAGGGACGTGAAGTGATTACGGGCATCGAGCCCCGGCGCAACTACATCATCCGCCGCAGCAATAACCTCAGCCGGCAGCGGCAGATACTGGCCGCCAACCTCGACCGCGCGATCCTGCTCATCACCCTGGCCGCGCCTGCCACTTCAACCGGCTTCATAGACCGCTTCCTGCTAACCTGCGAAGCCTACCATGTGCCGGCCTTGCTGCTCATCAACAAATGCGATTTGCTGGAAGGCGCAGAGGCCGAAGTGGAAGCCTTTGCCGACATGTACAGGCGCATCGGTTATCCGGTGATGCTCATCAGCGCCTTGCACGAAGAGGGCCTTGAACCGCTGCAGGCCTTGCTGCGCGGGAAGACAACCCTGCTGAGCGGCCATTCGGGTGCGGGCAAGAGCACGCTCATCAACCGCCTCATCCCCGGGCTCGACCTCAAGACCGGCGCCATTTCAGCGCAGCACCAGAAAGGCAAGCACACCACTACGTTTGCGGAGATGCATTTCCTCGACGACCCGGAAGGCGGCGCCATCATCGACACGCCCGGCATCCGCGACCTGGGTGTGGTGGATCTCGAAGCCCGCGAAATCGGCCATTACTTCGTCGAATTCCGCCCCCTCCTCAACCAATGCCGTTTCCACAATTGCCGCCACCTCAACGAACCCGGCTGCGCCGTACTGGCTGCTGTCGAAAGCGGTACGGTATCTGCGGAGCGTTATTACAACTATCTCAGCATCCTCCACAATGAAGACGTATTCCGCTAAAACTGCCCTCTTGCTGTTGTTCCTGCCCTTGGTGGCGGGCGGCTGCAGGACTACCTGGTTCGACCGCATGCCCGGAGAGGCACACGGGCGCATTCCCTGGAACCTGCGCGGCGAATACCGCATCATCGACAAAGGCAACAAGAGGGAAGACATCCGTGTCAAGGTAGACGAATACCGCGTCGTGATGCGCGGAAAAAAGGAAAACAGCGATAGCCTGGAAACCGACACCCTGCAATTGCACCGCGATTTCAAGCTCACCCAATTTGGCCGCAACCTCTATGCGATGGGCACGCAAGACACGCTGGAGAACGGCAAGACTGCCTGGGATCTGCAGGTGATCCGCGACGCAGGCAAGCATGTTTATGTGTACGGATTTTACAACGGCGCGCACGGCGAAGCCCTCGACAAGGTGCTCCGGTCGCGCGATACAGGAGAATTGAAAACTTATCTCATGGATGACGTTGCTTTTTCTGAATTTTGCAGCCGCCAACTCAGGAAGAAAGACGCCCTCTTACTGCACCGCACCCAATGACAAGCGAAAACCAACGACCGATACGCGTTCTCATCGCCAAGGTAGGCCTTGACGGGCACGACCGCGGCGCCAAGGTCATCGCCACCGCCCTGCGCGACGCCGGCATGGAAGTGATTTACACCGGCCTGCGGCAGACGCCTGAGATGGTGGTACGCGCCGCCATCCAGGAAGACGTAGACGTGATCGGCGTCAGCATCCTCAGCGGTGCACACAATACAGTCTTCCGGCGCATCCTCGATCTGCTGGAAGCCGAAGGCGTGAAAGACATCCTCCTCACCGGCGGCGGCATCATACCCGACGAAGACGCCCACAGCCTGAACGCACTCGGTGTGGCAAGGCTGTTTCCGCCCGGAGCCAATACCGGTGAAATCGCAGATTATATCCGCGAATGGGTCAGCAAGAACCGCAGTTTTTAAATCCGTACTCTACACAAGCCATGCAATACGAGCACATACTCGCCGAGAACCAGGATGGGGTTTTCGTGATCACCATCAACCGCGAATCGAAAATGAATGCCCTGAACATCCCGCTCCTGCAGGAAATCAGGCATGCCGTGGAAAGCGTACAGCAGGAAGCGGCGGTGAAAGGCATCATCATCACCGGCAAGGGCAGCAAGGCCTTTGCAGCCGGTGCGGATATCGCTGAGTTCGCTGACTTCGATGTGATGGAAGGCACCAAGATGAGCGCCGGTGGCCACGATGTGATGAATGCCATCGAAAACTCCGCCAAGCTGGTGGTGGCCGCTGTAAACGGCTTTGCCCTCGGCGGCGGCTGCGAACTCGCCATGGCCTGTCACCTGCGTGTGGCCTCACAGAACGCCAAATTCGGACAGCCCGAAGTGAACCTCGGCGTGCCTCCCGGTTACGGCGGAACACAGCGCCTCATCCAACTTATTGGCAAAGGCCGCGCGATTGAAATGCTCCTCACCGGCGACCCGATGAACGCCGAAAAAGCACTGCAGACCGGCCTTGTGAACCATGTTGTTCCCCAGGAAGAGCTGATGGATTTCACCAAGGCGCTAATTGACAAGGTTGCATCGAAAAGCCCCAGTGCCGTGCGCATGGTAATCGACTGTGTGAACGACTACTACCGCTGCGGCATCGACGGTTTCAAGCGTGAAATCTTCGAATTCGGTAAAGCCTTTGAAACCGAAGATTTCAAGGAAGGTACCCAGGCTTTCCTGGAGAAGCGCGGCGCCAAATTCTCCGGACGCTGAACAGCGCTTCAGCCGAAAAAGTCATCTTCCGGTCGAAGCATCTGAACCAAGCGGCCTTCGCTTTGTTCCTTTGATTATTCGTGAGGCCTCTATACACCTTCCTGATCATCAGCGCGATCATCCTCGCCATCGACTTTTACGTATGGCAGGGTGTGTCTTTCCTGATACGCAATTTGAGTCCACGTGCGCAGCGCATCATCCGCGATGTGTACTGGGGCTTTACAGCAGCCAATTTCCTGCTCTTCGTCGCCCTGCGCTTCGGTTTCCTTATCAATTTCCACCGGGCGACGATGCAGCTCATTTTCGCCTTTACGTTTGCCGTACTGCTGGCCAAAATCGTATGGGCGCTGTTCCTCATCATGGACGACGCGGCACGGCTCGTGCGCTGGATCTGGGCCAATGCCTTTTCCGGTGAAGGCGAGCTGAACCCCAGCCGCACCAAGGGCATCGACCGCCTGAAATTCTTCTCGCAGGCCGGTTTGCTGCTCGGCGGAGGGCTGGTAACTGCCATGACCTGGGGCATCGTCAAAGGCGCACACAACTACAAAGTGCGGCGCCGCGAACTGCGCATAGCAGGTTTGCCCGATGCTTTCGACGGATTGAAGATCGCGCAGCTTTCCGATATCCACGCCGGCAGCTTCTGGAGTTACAATGCCGTGGAACGGGGCGTGAACATGGTGCTCGAAGAAAAACCCGATATGGTGTTCTTCACCGGCGACCTCGTCAACGACCGCGCCGATGAGATGGACGACTGGAAAGAACTGTTCGGTAGGATCACTGCACCGATGGGTGTATTCAGCGTTCTTGGCAATCACGATTACGGCGATTATGTGGTTTGGCCCTCTGCCGAAGCCAAAGAAGCCAACCTTGCCAAGCTGGCCAAAACGCATGCCGATATGGGCTGGCAGCTGCTGCGCAACGAACACAAGCTGGTAACGAAGGGCGACAGCAGCCTGGCCGTTGTTGGCGTCGAGAACTGGTCGAACAAGGCGCGTTTCCCGAAATACGGCCGTCTGGATACCGCGCTGGCTGGAACGGAAGCTGCGCCGGTGCGTTTGCTGCTCTCGCACGACCCCAGCCATTGGAAGGCGCAGGTATTGGACCACAACTTGCCCATTCACGCTACGTTCAGCGGCCATACACACGGCATGCAATTCGGTGTCGACGTGAAGCATTACCGCTGGAGTCCGGTGAAGTATATGTACCGCGAGTGGCTCGACCTGTACGAAGAGAACGGCCGTTACCTCTATGTAAACCGCGGCTTCGGTTATCTCGGCTACCCCGGCCGTCTGGGTATGCATCCGGAGGTAAGCGTGTTTACCTTGCGGAAGGCGTAAGGGGGTGTTTGCAACGGCGGCTGGGGGGAGACTTCCAGGCTGTTAGTGCTTCGATTAAACGCATCGTATAACTAAACTCCTATTTTCAGCCGTTCTTTTTGCATCACCAAAAAGAACCAAAAAGCTAGTCGCGACGCGTATTTTCCTCAAAAACTACGGTGGCAGGCACCGCACGGCTAAGGCCTCGGCGACGCTGTAAAAGATGCGCAGTGAGTATATCTCCGAATTCGCCGCTCCAAACGACCCGGCCTTCCGGGTCGCATATTCTAGGAATTCCGCGCAAATTGCGAACCCCGACCCGGCCTTCCGGGTCGCATATCATAAAAGGACGATAAGGACACGAGGGACGGTGGCTGGCGCCTTACGCACGCGGCGGGTCTTCGCTCTATTCCGCGGCCTGGACTTCCAGGCGTTTGCCGCTGAATTTGCGGATATTGAGGTCGTAGACATCGCCCTGGGCCATGATGTGCACGAGGAGCCGCTCAATGGAAACCGGCGTTCCGTCGGGAATCTCGGTAATATTCGTATGCCGCATCTCGTGGCCGTCGACCACCACAATCAGACCCGAACCGATGGCCTCCAGGTGATGCCCGGCCGTAACCACCACGGCGGTGTCTTCACCCAAACCAATGCCTATGCAGGCCGGATTGGATGCCACAGCCTGCGCCAGCCTTCCGAAACGGCCGCGCTGCACAAAATGGCTGTCGATGATCACATCTTTCATGAAGGCCAGTCCGGTCGTGATTTTCACCTCCCCCTTCA
>JBKDBI010000182.1:0-6134 GCA_046314695.1 Bacteroidota bacterium
TCGGCCATTGGCTTTCCAGCATTTCGCGCATGGCTGCCGCTGTTTCCGAAGGTTGTTCCATGGGTCCGAAAGTACAGCATTCCGACGGCTGCCGCTGTGCCTGATTGGTAAACCTTTTACCCGGCCGGCTGTTTACAACACATGACACAACTCGCTGCCGGGCAAAAAGCTCCCCATTTTGAAGCCCTCAACCAAGACGGGAAAACACTGCGCCTTTCCGATTTCAGCGGCCGTAAACTGGTGCTCTATTTCTATCCGAAAGATGATACGCCCGGCTGCACGGCCGAAGCCTGCAACCTGCGCGACAATTACAATTCGCTGATCGATGCCGGTTATGCTGTGCTGGGTGTCAGCCCCGACGATCCCAATAAGCACCGCAAATTCATCGACAAGTTCGAATTGCCTTTCGACCTGCTGGCCGATACAGAACAGACCGTTGCCAATGCCTATGGCGTTTGGGTGGAAAAGTCTATGTACGGACGCAAATACTTGGGCATGGCCCGCACCACTTTCGTGATCGACGGCGATGGTACCATCCTCGAAGTGATCGAGAAAGTGGATACCAAGAACCACACCGCGCAGATTCTCTGATACCGGAGTTGGTTCAGATCAACAGGTTCATCATGAAAAGGCGGTTGAGGTATACCGCTACGGCGAGACTCAGGCAAAGCAAAGCTACGAGGGCCCAAGTTTTCAATCCGCTGCCCATGCGCATCCAGTTGGCACCTGCGATAGACTGGCGGTGAAAGGCAAGGTACGGGCTCATGCTCATGGGAACCAGCCAGAACAGCAGGAGGAAGCTGACCGAAAAAATGGCTTCCTCTTTGCGTTTGCGGCGCCACATAAGCACACTGTAAACCAGCGCTGCCAGCACAAGTAAGGTCATGCCGACGGCGAAATAATCCGGAAAGGCATGGTCGAAACTCACGGCTTTTTGTGCCCTTTCCCACAGTATCCCAAGCATTTTCAGCGGACTATTGATTCCATGACCGTATTTGGATTGGGTAACAAAGAAGGCGAAAGGAATACCGGACATTTTCCACTGCACGAGCAGGAATATCCCAAAGGAGGCCAATACAGCAAAGGGCGCAATGAGGCTTTGGAAGAATGCTTTCCACTGGCCCCAATGGCGGAATAAAAGCAAAGGCCCGGCCAGCAAAGCCAGGAAGAGTCCGGTAGAATAAGCGATGGCCGCGAAGCAACCCCACACCGCGGCACGCCCATAACGGCCGCGCAGCAGGTTGTCGATATAGCCGGCAGACAGCACCAGGTAGAGTACAATAGGAAAAGCCGCGTGCAGGTAGACCGAACCTGGCCAGCATGCTGCGAGTGCCATGAAAAGGCCGCGGCGGATGGCGGAATTTCCCGGGGCTATCCAGCTGTAAACCCGCCCGAACCACAAAGGCAGTAACAGGTTCACAATCCACATGGCGCCTTCGAGTGGTGGAATGCCGAAATACATCAAAGCGCGCAGCAGCATTGGGAATCCCGGCATCCAGCCGCAGTTGCCACAGAGATCGGGAGAACCGGGCGGGTATTCTTTGAACTGCGTCCAGCAGGGGAAAGCTTCGTAGCCTTTTTCGGCAATGGAGAAATACAGACCGCTGTCCCAGCGTGCCCAGAAAACAGGTTGAAAGATTTCCCAGCCGTGTTCCGGAAAAGAAAGGAGGATAACGGCTTTAGAAAGCAGAAAAGCGAAGAGTGCGCAGGCAGGTGCTTCCCAGCCGGATTTCAGCCAGGCGAGCCGTTCTTTCATGCCACTTCTTTCAATTGTTTTTCGAGAAAGCTGAATAAACTGCGCACATAGGCTTCGGAGAAATCGAAGCGCACACCGGCGGCCTCATAGATAGCAGGAACCGGGCGTGTATAGCCCAGTTTGAGCGCATCCATATATTGCTCAACGGCTTCACGTCCTTTTTCAAGTGAACCTTTCCAAACACCCAGGGCGCCAAGTTGGGCCATGCCGTATTCGATGTAATAGAAGGGAACTTCAAATATGTGCAGCTGCTTGTGCCAACTGCTTGCCAGGGCATTTTCATACCCTGCGTAGTCCACGAGTCCGGTGCCGAATTCGCGGTTGATCTTCACCCAGGCATCGGTGCGCTCTTCGCGGGTATGATCCGGGTTTTCGTAAATCCAGTGCTGGAATTTGTCTACGATGGCAATCCAGGGCAGGGTTTGCACAATGCCTTCGAGTTGCTCCCGCATGGCGCGTTTGCGTTCGGTATCGTTTTCGAAAAAGGCATCCCAGCCGGGCATTGAAAGCAATTCCATGCTCATGCTCGCGAGTTCAGCCACTTCGCTCGGGGTATTCTTGAAAGCATTCAGTTCGAGCGGTGCGCTGAGGAAGGTATGCACCGCATGTCCGGCTTCGTGCACGAGGGTTTCCACATCGCGCATTTTTCCGCTGGCGTTCATGAAAATGAAAGGCATATTGGTTTCCGCGAGCGGGTAATTGTACCCGCCCGGGGCCTTGCCTTTGCGGCTTTCGAGGTCAAGGAAACCGCGTTCTTTCATCGTTTCCAGGCATTCGCGGAAATACGGATGCACCTTATCCAGACAAGCCAGCGATTTGCTCACGAGTTCTTTTCCGCCTTCGAATGGTTTCAATGCCGGCCGGTTGAACGGATCGACCGAAAGGTCCCAGGGCCGCAGTTCATCGAGGTCGAGGCTGCGCATGCGTTGCTGATACTGTTTGCGCAGCAGGGGAACTACTGCTGTCGCAATGGCTACGTGGAAGTTGAAACAGTCTTCAGGCGTAAAGTCAAAGCGACCCATGGCCTTGAACATATAGTCGCGGTAATTGGCAAATCCGGCATTCAGCGCAACCTGGTGACGCAATTTGACCATTTTGCCAAACAGCTCGTCGAGTTTCTCCGTATCGGCAGTGCGGCGTTCGTGCATCAAAATCCACACCTTTTCGCGGATGTTGCGATCGGGGTTCATCAGGTACACGGCCGCTTGTTCCATGGTGATGTCGGCGCCATTCCAGCGAATGCTCATGGCACCCTGGATGGCAGAATATTGCTGCGCCAGGGTTTGCAGTTCGGTTTGGAGGGGAATATTTTCCTCGCGGAAAATTTCTGTGGCAGTGCGCAGGCTGCGGAAGTAAATGCGGTAGGCTTCGTCTTGCGCCTCCAGTTCACTGCACCACGGAAAAGCAATGATGCGGCGGTTGATGGCATCGTCGGCCTGGGCGATATGCGGCTGAATTTCCTGCACGAAGGTGAGATAAGCCTGTTCGTGCCCGGCGTCGGAAGTATCGCACGTCATGCGGATATAGCGCCAGGCAAGATCTTCGCTGACGGCGCTTTCCAGTTCGCTGACATCGTGCAGGTATTTTCTGAAATCCTTCAGATCATGCACAGGTCGTTCCTGCAAGTCGCGGTAAAAAGCTTCCAGATCGCTCCAGCTGGCGACGCGGAGAGCGGAGGGGAGGTAACTGCGTTCTGCCATGTTTCAGCTTCCCATTTTTCGGGGTGTGCTGGTTTTGCTTTTTCCGCCGGCAGGGCCTTTAACGGGTGCCACCTTGGCGGTTGGCGGTGGAATGTTGCGCGGGGTATTCTTGCTGCGCGTATCCTCTGTCAGGCTGTCGCCGGCTTGTTCGCTGCCTTCTTCGGCGGTTTCGTCGAGCTTTTCAAAATCAAGTACGTCGCGAAGTACACCATACCATACGGCCAGTTTGCGCATGTCAGAAACGTAGACGCGCTCCCGGTCGTAATCGGGAAGGGCTTTTTCCATGAATGCTTTGTAGGCATCGTTATCGGCTTTGCCATCAGGAACATGGAGGCCTTCGGCTTCGGCTGCGCGGATATTCTTCAGCACCTGGGCCAGACGCGCATCTTCGCCAGAAGTAAACAAAGCGATATCAGCGAGTACGGAAATCTTTTGGTTTAAGGTGGTGGAAAAGCGCTTGCGCTGCGCGTCAATACTCTCTACAATCAATCCATTGCGGTTGCGGCCAATCACATGGTGCAGGCCACCCATACCAGAAATGGCGACGATATCTTTCAGTTCCATAGCTTGCAAAAATGCAGGTTTTTTTGGGATGATGATTCGCCCGCTTTACAGTCTATCGTCATACCGCTGCCAAATCCAGTTCCATGGCTTGCGGCGGCGCAGATACCCGCAGCGCCTGTCGTTGGCCCAGGCTTCCCTTTCGAAGCGTATCATGCGGTAGGCGGTATAGCTGTCGTGCCGCAGCCTGTGCCAGAGATATTCGAGGCCATACCACAGGTAAAAGGGCAGGATAAGCATTTCGATTTGCTGGCGGAGGTGGATGATTTCATGCCGTTTGACGCGGGCCGGCATCTGGTTTTTCGGCAGCGAGGTAATTATAAACGGCCAGAGCGCCATGGTATGGTGCCGCCGGCTGCCGAGGCTGAGCATACGAAAAAGTGCGGGAGCATGGAGTATGAGCATGGATATACTATTCGAATATCGTCAAGGTTTCGGTCAGCCGCTACTAATTTCGCAGCATGGTTCAACGTGTGGTGAGCGGCATCCGGCCGACCGGACGCCTGCATATCGGCAATTATTTTGGTGCGGTACAGAGTTTCATCGCCTTGCAAGACAAGCATCCCTGTTACTTTTTCATCGCCGATTTCCATTCCCTCACCACGCATCCCACGCCCGGCGATTTACAAGGCAGTGTGCGCACGGTGCTTGCCGAATACCTGGCGGCCGGTCTCGACCCCGACCGCACCACCCTTTACCTGCAAAGCGATTTGCCTGAAACGGCCGAACTCTATCTCTACCTGAACATGAACGCGTACCTCGGCGAATTGGAACGCGTGAGTTCGTTCAAGGAAAAGGCCCGCTCGCAGCCGGATAATATCAACGCCGGCTTGCTGACCTATCCGGTATTGATGGCAGCAGATATCCTGCTCCACAAGGGAACCCACGTTCCGGTAGGCAAAGACCAGGAACAGCACCTGGAGATGGCGCGCACCTTTGGCAATCGCTTCAATCGCCTTTACAAAGCAGAAGTATTTCCGGAGCCGCAGGCCTTCAGTGCCGGCGAAAGCCTGATCCGCGTACCTGGTTTAACGGGTAGCGGTAAAATGAGCAAAAGTGCCGGCGATGCCGATTGCATTTACCTCGCCGAACCTGCCGACAGCCTGCAGAAGAAAATCATGCGCGCCAAAACCGACACTGGCCCCACCGCACCGGGAGAACCCATGTCGCAGGAATTGCAGAACCTTTTTGATCTGATGTCTTTAGTTACGCCAGCCGATGCCATTGCGCATTTCCGCGAAGCGCATGCCAATGCCACCATCCGTTATGGTGACATGAAAAAGCAGTTGGCGGCCGATATGGAAACATTCATCGCGCCCTGGCGCGAACGCATCGAAGCCACAATCAACGACGACGCCTTGTTGGAGCGCACCGCCCGCATCGGCGCGGAGAAAGCACGGCAGAGTGCATTGGAAACCTTGCGCGAAGTGCGTTCCTGCATCGGGTTGCGCAACATTTACTGAACTTGAATCTGCCTTAGATTTCCACATTAAGCGGTTGTGTAAGCCGCCTTTGTATTATTGCAACATGGCCATGCATATAGCGATAGCAGGTAACATAGGAGCTGGAAAGACTACGCTCACACAGATTCTTGCGCGACATTACGGTTGGGAAATGCAGTTGGAGGATATGGATGAAAACCCCTACATCAACGATTTCTACGAAGATATGCAGCGCTGGAGCTTCAACCTCCAGGTATATTTCCTCACCGTCCGCTGGAACAATATCCAGAAAATAAGGGCAGGGGAGAAGACCGTGATCCAGGACCGCACCATTTATGAAGATGCTTACATCTTCGCACCCAACCTGCATGCCATGGGCCTGATGAGCACCCGGGATTTTGACAACTACAGCAAGCTTTTTGCTGCCATCAATACCAATATTTCACAACCCGATCTGCTCATTTACCTCCGGGCCGGTATTCCGCGCCTGGTGAGCAATATCCAACTCCGGGGCCGGGAATACGAAGAAGCCATCCGCCTCGACTACCTCAAACGCCTCAACGAGCGCTACGAAGCATGGATTGGCGATTACCAGGGCAAGATGATCATCCTGAACATCGACGAACTCGATTTCCAGGAAGTGCCCGAACATGCCAACCACGTGATCACGCAGGT
>JBKDBI010000183.1:0-2591 GCA_046314695.1 Bacteroidota bacterium
AGACGCAATGGTACACGGCGAAGACGGCATACTGATTCAACCCGGCAAGGAAGCCCTGGCAGATGCCCTGAGGCTTTTGCTGGCCGATAAGGCATTATGCGAACGCCTGGGAGCGCATTTCGAAGCGAAGATCCGGGAGCGGTTTGTGTGGACGAAGCAGGCAGCATATATCCTTAGTCTATGAGGGTAATTCTGGTTTGCGATGGCTTGTTTCCGCTGCAGATTGGCGGCATGCAGAAGCATTCCACCATGCTGGTCCGCTATCTCTTGCGCGCCGGCGTGGATCTGACGCTTGTGCACCCGCACCGCGACGATGAGGTGAAGTCCCTGTTTGTCGAAGAGGTTTCACAACCCCGGCTGATTGCGGTTCCCTGGCCTTCTTCTCTGCCTTTTCCCGGCCACTATCTCTGGAAAAATTACCGCTACAGCGCCCTGGTACGCGATGCGTTGATGCAATCCGGACATCCACCGGCGCCCATTTACGTGCAGGGTTTTGCAGGTTGGAAGCTCATCAGCGAACCCCTTACCGGTTTTCCGGTCTTGCTGAATTTCCACGGCCTGGAAATGTTCCAGCGTTTGCAGGGCACCCGAAACCGCTTGCAGGCGGCCATGTTGCGGCATCCGGCGCGGAAGCTCATGAACGAGGCGGCAGGTGTGGTTTCGCTGGGCGGCAAACTGGCCGATATTATCCACCGCGAAGCACCCGCGGCCCGAATCTTTACACTTCCCGTCGGTATTGAAGCATCCTGGTGTGAACCCCCATTCAGGCCAAGCGCTGATAAACGCAATTTTCTTTTCGTAGGGCGTTACGAATGGCGGAAAGGCATAGAGCTGTTGCAGGAAGTAATACCCAGGGTGCTGGCAGTGAGTCCGGAGGCAAATTTCCGGTTCATCGGAGACATTCCGGTTCATTTGCAGCATAAGAATGCCCGCGTGCGGTATGAAGGCCCGCTCCGCGATGAGAAGGTGATAAGGGAACTGTATGCAGCTTCCGACGTGCTGCTTTGCCCTTCATGGTCTGAAGGCATGCCGACGGTTATTCACGAAGCAATGGCCAGCGGCCTGGCAGTGATAGCCAGCGATGTAGGTGGCGTTGCCGAGCAGGTTAATGATTCGAATGGTTTCTTGATGCAACCCGGCGATGCCATTGCCCTTGAAGCAGCTATTCTGGCCTGTTGCCGTTCGGAACCGGGCAACCTTGACCAACTCAGGCAACGATCACGGGAAAAGGTGCAGCAGTTTTTTTGGCCACGTGTTGCGCAGCTTACGCTGGAGGCGCTTCGGGCGCCGGAGTTTTTACAGCGGTAACTTCCTGCGGCTTGGCTTCCCGGTATTCTAACCAAGGTACACGGAATTTTCCATCGGCGATTTTCTTGGTATAGTAATACATAAAAATAAAGAGGAAGAACCCGTTCCCGAAATAGTGTCCTGTGCGTACCAAGCGCACCACAATGAGAATGAAGATGCTCTGGTTGATGATATTGAGGTAGCGGAGCTTTGGATTGCGGATATGTTTCTTCCCCATGAAGAAGCGCCACATAAAAATGAGGATGGCGCCCAGCCCGAAGAGTCCGGTTTCCGACATCAGGCGCAGGAACAGGCTGTTCGCATCGAACTTGTTAAAAGTACCGAAGCGATCAATAAAATCTGCCGGAAAATACTTAGCGAAAGTAATGTCATAATTCACCGGGTGTGACCCAAGGCCCGAGCCTAGAAAGGGGTTGCGTACAAAAGATTCTTTTGCAATAATATAATTTGTATAGAGCGCAAAGGTACTTGCGTTAACCTCGGAAATAGCCTTTATATCTGGTTCACCTCCGCCTTGGAATAGTTTAAAAGTATCGTCTACTCGAACCTGGAATTCGCTAAGCGCATCCTTGAGATTGTTATAGAAGAAAATACTAGAAATTAAAATCACAGGCACGATTAAAATTTTGGCCTGACCTCGCAATATTGAAAGATAATCAGCGCTCCACATATAAATTACAATAATTAAAGCGAGTCCTATAAAACCAGCCGATGAAAAAGTGAAGAGATAACAAATACCAATTACTCCGAGATGAATCCAATTTCTGAACGACGCTCGGTGTTTTTTCTCATTTAGGAAACAATAAGTTTGGAAATACAATGCCGGAATTAATGCAACAGCGAGGAAATACGGTTCACCCATGATCGAGTAAATGCGATAAAAACCGTTGCTCGTCATTTTTATCTTGCTGGTGATAGGTATACCTCGCAGTAAAAGGACTTCTGTAATCAACCCCCACAGTGCTACATAAAATGCAATTTTCATGTAGATATTGAAGAGTTTCTCTATTTTGAAATCATTAGTTTTTAATAGTAAATAATAAGCGATTGCTGAATAGGTGATGCCGAGCACCTGTTTAAGCAGGTGAATACCCAGCGTACCGTATGCCACGTTAGCCATGAAACTGGTCACATAGAGAATGAGCATGAAGTTCAGGAACCATTTCGGGACCAGGCGAATGGTTTGCTTATTGAATATTACATACAGGATAAAAACAAGATAAATCAGATAATAATAGTAGAAATCAAAAGGCTGCCGGAAAAAATAAAAGTCGTCCATGAAA
>JBKDBI010000184.1:0-5970 GCA_046314695.1 Bacteroidota bacterium
ACTCGCCATGTATCCAGCGGCGGGCGGCACCGATCCCACGCGATCCGGAAAGGGTATCTGAAGCTGTATTCCGGTTTTGGAAGGAAGCGAGTTTCAGGATATTGGTACGCAAGGTATCCGGCGAAACCTGGCGGGCTATCCCTTGGGCGATATGCGGCGGATAGTTGATCGGGAAAGCCGGTGCAAACTGCGCTGGATTGTAGCGTCCGCGCATCACGGAATCTGCCGCGGCGCTTGTAATGCGCACATGGGTCTGCGCATTCATCTGGAGGGAGGAAAGGCTGAGTGCAAGGAACAGGAGCTGGCGTATCATGGGCTGGCTGGTCACACAATAATACGGAAAGCTGTGTAGCCGCCGGGTCAGCTCTGCCAGAATGGAAGGGGAATGCCGCCGGCCGGGCGTTGCCGGATGCGCCAAGCCTGTGGCCACGCGTTGTTGCTGCGTTTTCCGAGGTGATTAATCCAACCCAAACCGAGGCCTTGGTATGAGAGGGGATACCAACCCTGCGCGTCCGTTTCTGGCAACACCCCATCCCCGCAAAGGAAAGCAACCGCCTGGTTGAGATTCAGCGGCAGGGCAGCTTCCGTGCGCAAATGCACGCTCAGCGCCAGTTCCGGCGACGGCTTGAATTTATTCCCAATCCACTCTCCCAGCGGTGTTCCGGCATGTACGATACCATGCTGTACTGTACCGAGAGACGGCAACAAGGAGGCAAGGGCGGCATTCATGAGTGCAGGCTGTTCCTTGTGACGCACGTGTGGCAGAGGAGCTGATTCGGTAAGCCATTGTTGAGGAAGATTGATCTTGGCCAGGGGAAGCGGTTTTTCTGCAATACCCGCATCGCCGGAGGCACGCTTTTGGACGATTCCCAGGAAGAAGCCTTCGCTGCCCGTTTTGTGTGGCCAGCTATACCAACAGGCTGTTGGCGCTGTGCCGGATTCAATATTCCATGATGATGGAAACTTCATGTCAACCGCTTCGGCATCAGCCTGTTGCAGGAGGAATCGCAGGTTGTCTTCGTTTTCGGTTTCGTTGAGTGTACAGGTGCTGTAGACCAGAAATCCGCCCGGTTTCAAAGCGGGCCAGATATCGCTCAGGATGCGTTGCTGCCGCAGGGCACAGAACTCCACCAACTCAGGCGACCACTGTTCAGACGCTTGTGCATGTTTGCGGAACATGCCTTCGCCGCTGCAGGGGGCGTCTACAAAGATCAAATCGAACAGATCTGTGCATGCGCCCAGTTCCTTGGGGTCCAGGTTGCTGATGGCATTGTTTGCGAAACCGTTGCGCGCCAGGTTTTCATAGAGGACCGGTACGCGTTTCCGGATTACTTCGTTGCTGAGGAGCGCGCCGCGGCCCTGCAGAAAATTGGAGATGAGGACGCTTTTACCGCCAGGTGCGGCACAGAGATCCAGCACCAGCGGCTCTTCAGGAACCGGCAGTTGTTGAAGCACAGCGGCCAGCAACTGGCTGCCGGATTCTTGCGGATAATAGGCACCGGCATGCCACCAGGGATCGAGAAAAAAAGCGGGTCTTTCAGAAAGAATCCGGCCTTTGGGATTCCAGGGAACCTCGGGCAATGTCAGCGGAGCGTTGAATTTGAGCGGATGCAGGTTCACGGCTGTGACCGGTTCTGTATCGAGCTTGGCGAAAAAAGAAGCAGCATCGGGCCCCAATCTCGATTGAACACGCTGGTAAAATGCTTCCGGCCATTGCATGCTGCAAACTTAGCGCGTTAGCCTAAGCATCGGAGGCTGAAATCTTCGCCTATCTTTGCAAAGCATTAACAAGAAGTAATGAATACATCACATGTGAATGTTCCCCCGCCGATTTTCGAAAACAACGGCAACCAGTTTTACGGGGAACTCCGCCGCGAGGTTGACGAATTTTTCAAGGCCAAGGGCAAGCAAAAAACTGGCGATTCACGTCTTTACACCAAGACCGCGATCATCGTCATCACAGTTCCCGCACTGTACGTAGCAGCGCTGTTTTTGGGTCTGCCGGTATGGGCTTCGGTTCTCATTTTCGCCGTAATCGGCGTTTTCCACGCTCTGGCGG
The DNA here is from genome assembly GCA_046314695.1 of Bacteroidota bacterium. GTDB lineage: Bacteria > Bacteroidota > Bacteroidia > NS11-12g > UBA955 > REEB481. The sequence continues at coordinate 2,060 of JBKDBI010000184.1, forward strand.
GATTCAATATCATGCACGACGCATGTCACGGCAGTTTCTCATCCAGCGGACGGGTTAACCGTTGGTTTGGCAATATCATGAGCCTGTTGGGCAGCCATGCATTCATTTGGAAGACCAAGCACAACGTAATTCACCACACCTACACAAACATTGACGGAGTGGATGACGATATTGCCAAGATCCCGGCCCTGCGCCATTGTCCCAGCCAGCCCTGGAAACCCGCACACCGCTTTCAGCATATCTACATGATGGGCCTGTATGCCATCAGTTCCATCTTTTGGATGTATGCCGCTGACTTCGAAAAATACTTCAAGCGCCGCGTTTACACGACCGATCTTCCACCAATTCCGCTTAGCGAGCACATCATTTTCTGGGTAACCAAAATCATGTACACGGCGGTATATGTGGGCTTGCCCGTATACATGCTCGGCTGGGGCGGAGGTATGCTTGCCTTTGTATCCTTGCATGTCACCCTCGGTATTATTCTGAGCTGTGTGTTCCAGATGGCTCACGTGGTAGAAATCACCCATTTTGTGGAAGCAGCTCAGGATGTGCGCACCCGTATTCCTCAGGAATGGGCTGTGCACCAGATGGCTACCACCGCCAACTTCGCTCCTACATCCAGGTTCTGGAATTGGGTGACCGGCGGATTGAACTTCCAGGTTGAACACCATTTGTTCCCCCAGATCAGCCACGTGCATTACCCTGACGTGCGCAAGATTGTACAGCGCGTTGCCGCGAAGTACAATGTGCCCTACCTCGAGTACCCGACCTTCCGTGAGGCGTTCAATTCCCATATGCGTCTCATGCGCAAACTGGGATCTGGTGCCGATCTGCAGCTCGCGCACTAATATACTGTTTCCCGGAAATTGGGCCGGGAACAGTTTTTCCTTCCACACCCATGAAGAAACACTACTACATCCTGTTGGCGGGTATATTCCTGCTGTCTGCCTGCCGCAAAAACGGTGGCACTTTCTGGGAATCTGAATACCTCGCACCGGTTGCGAAGGCGGAGATTTCTCTTGACCAGATGAACTCTGCGAACCTGTTTAACAAAGCAGGCGACAGCAGTTATTCACTCGAGTACAGTCAGCTGGTCTACAGCAGCAACCGCCTGGAAGGCATCCGCATTCCCGATACGGTTGTAACGCGTTTCTTCACCCTCAAGGCATTGCGCCTGAACGACCAGAACATCAGCCGGCGGATTACGCTGGCAGAAATCAATCCGGTCTTCATCCTGTTGAACGGCAGCACACAAGTGATTCCGGCGCAGAATCTCACCAATCTGACCCCGGTAGACCTCGATGCCAGCGCGTTCTTCGAGTATGCAACCCTCGATTCCGGTTGGCTGAACATTTCGCTCACCAATGAATTACAGGTTAACCTCTCTGAAGTGACGTTCGAGTTGCGGAATAAGACGGATAACTCCCTCATTTCGGTAGAGACCTTTAACAACGTTTCGCCCGGAACCACCCAGACACGCAAGGTTTCACTGGCCGGAAAAACGGTTTACAAGGTGCTCACAGCGCAAATCAAAACGCTGAGAACCGATGCCAGCAACGGACCGGTTACCATAGATGCCTTCAAAGGTGTGGAGCTCAATCTCGCCGTAACAGGATTGAAGCCGCGTGCAGCCACCGCAGCCTTCCCCTCACAAAACGTATTGTATCAGGACGAGGGAACCAGCATGGAGCTGGGCGGACCGGAAATCAAGTTCATTCAGGCCCGTCGCGGAACCTTGCGCATCCGCATATCCACTACCATCCAGGAGAACCTCACCATGATTTTCCGCTTGCCGAATGTTGTGAAGAACGGACAAAGTGTTGAGCGCATCATCCAGGTTCCCGCAGCCGTTCCCGGTGAAACGAAACGGTATTCAGAGGATGTAGATATGAATGGCTACGTAGTCGATTACCGCGGAAAGAATCCATCCGTCACGGACACGGTCAACACTTTCCACCAGATTGTGATTGTGAACCTGGACAGCAGCGGGCGCAAAGTGAATGTATCGCTCGACGACAGCATCCGGGTTGAATATGGCATTGTAGGCATAGAACCCGAATGGGCGGTCGGCTATTTCGGGCAGAGTGACGAAAATATCAGCGGCGTGCAGCCTGTAACGATGTATCCGCCCCTGGGTGGCAGCCTGGAGCCGGAGTTTGTATCCATGAATCTCCGGGTTTCCAACGGTATCGGCGCACAGGGCCAGGTGGCAGTGCGGAGTATTTCCTCAGAGAATGTGCTGAACAAGCGTTCTGTGCTTCTGAATGCACCCGGAATCGTCGGAGCAACTCATACCATCCAAAGTGCTGATTTTCAGCCGTGGAAGGCTTGGGAAACGAATTTTTACCTCAATCCGGGCAATTCCAATATCCGCGATTTTCTTTCCAACGTACCTTCCGGCTTCGGCTACGACTTGAACATCAAACTGAACCCGAACGGCAATACCAACCGCTGGCAGGATTTTCTGTACCACGACAAACCGCTGAACGTCTACCTCGACGCATCGATGCCAGTTGGTTTCCGCACGCCGGGTCTGTATTTCCGCGATACACAGCGCATGGATCTGAAATCTATCCGCGGCATAGAAAACGCCAAAAAGGCAGTGCTCCGTTTCCACGCGGAGAATGATTTTCCGGTAGCGGTAAGCATGAAAGCCTACCTGCTGGATGCCTTTTATCAGGTGACAGACAGTATTATTCCGCAGCCCGAGTTGGCTGCTGCTTCGGTCGACCAGGCCACAGGCGCAGTTATCAACCGTGCTGTTGGCACACTTGAGGCATCGGTACCGGAAGACCGGATGGAAAACCTGCGTCGTGCCTCCTATATCGTATTCGTGCCGATGTTGCGCACGGAAGGCAGCGCGTACCGCAAGTTGTATTCATTTTACCGCCTGCGCATCCGCCTGGTTGGACAGGTAACCATGGAAAACAGTCTTTGATGAAGCGACTATTCACTTACCTGATTACGGGTGGAAGTGCCTTGGCGGCGCATGGCCAGAAAGATTCCATGACGACTGAGCGCGCAGTGCAATTGTTGCCACCACCGATTCAACAAATACAGCCCAGTTCGGTTCTGAAGGTGCAGACAGATGCCTGGATGTATAGCCAACGCATGCCGGCCGGTATGCTGTATCCATTTATGGGAGGTAGCATCAGCAACGACATCATCCGCAAGAGTTCGGACCGTATCGGTGATGCACAAAGCCAATTGCAGGGGCAAGCCGGGATATTCGTCCAATTCGACGATTTCGGGAAATACCTGATTCCTTCCAAAAAGATTACCTGGTCTTACCAGTACGCCTACACCAATCTTTACGCCTCGCAATTCGATCAACCCGCTTTTGACCTTGTATTTCGCGGCAATGCCCCCTTTGCAGGAAAGACGCTTGAAAGCCGGGACCTGCGTTTCAATACCATGTCGTGGAACCGGCTGGGTACACAAGCCACCTGGCGTCCACAAAATTCGAAGATCTCGTACCGAGCAGGTGCCAATTGGGTTTTCATGCGAAACTACCAGGACCTGCGGCTTCCTTCAGGTTCTTTGTTTACTTCCGCTGTTGGCGACAGTGTCTTCATGAATTACAACCTGGATTACACGCGGAAAGACCGAAATGCCAATGGATTCTACGACCTCAGTCATGGCTTTTCCACCCAATTTGGTGTCGCGGGGGTCAAATACTCCTCCAAGTACAATCGGCCTTTGAATTGGTTTTTTGATGTACAGGATTTAGGCTTGGTATCACTCGGCAAGCGCGCATCGCGTTATCAAGCAGAACAGGGCGTTCAGGTCTTTGGCTGGAATGTGCCGTTTACACCTTACGGGATTGACTCAACGGCTTCGTTCCGGAACTATTTCGACACCTTGTTAAGCAAGTTGGATCCGGATCGCAGCGATGCCAGCGGTTGGAT
>JBKDBI010000185.1:0-2761 GCA_046314695.1 Bacteroidota bacterium
TTAAGTAGGTGCCATAACCACTTTTCAGCAGTGGCAGGGCGAGTTGTATTAGTTGTTCTTTTCCGATGAAGCCCATGCGCCAGGCGACTTCTTCGATGCACCCGATTTTAAGCCCCTGGCGTTCTTCTATTACTTGAACGAACTGAGAGGCTTGCATGAGGGAAGCGAAGGTGCCGGTATCGAGCCATGCTGTGCCGCGGCTCAGCACAGCCACGTGGAGTTTTCCCGCTTCGAGGTAAACTTTATTTACATCGGTAATTTCAAGTTCACCACGAGGGGAAGGCTTCAGGTTGCGCGCAATTTCCACAACGCTGTTATCGTAGAAATAGAGGCCAGGCACTGCGTAATTGGATTTCGGTATTGCTGGTTTTTCTTCGATTGAGATGGCTTTCATTTCGCTATCGAATTCGACCACGCCGTAGCGTTCGGGATCACTCACGTGATAGGCGAAGATCATGCCGCCTGTCGGATCATTGTTTCGTTGTAGCAATTGCTGGAGGTCTGCCCCGAAGAAGATATTATCCCCCAAAATCAGACAAACTTTATCGTTACCAATGAAATCTGCCCCGAGGATGAAGGCCTGTGCGAGTCCTTCGGGCTTCGGTTGTTCCACATATTCGAAACGACAGCCAAGGGAAGTGCCGTCTCCGAGCAGCCGACGAAAGCCCGGCAAATCTTGCGGCGTGCTGATGATGAGAATTTCCCTGATACCGGCCATCATCAGGACAGACAATGGGTAATAGATCATCGGCTTGTCGTAAACAGGCATCAGCTGCTTGCTTGTGGCGAGCGTTATGGGATGCAGGCGTGTGCCTGAACCTCCTGCCAATACGATCCCTTTCATTGAAGGTTCAAATATAGCCTACATGAGGCGGCTGCCAAGGCCCATTCACGATAAAGGCAGACAGTAAGCAGACAAAAGTCGGGCTCAGGGCTTCAGGGCATAAACCCGGATATAGTCTACTTCCATGGAATAAACGGGCATATTGGCAGGAAGATATTGTAAGAATTCATTGTGAAATGATTGATTCAAAACTACGTACATATCTGCATTCAGATAGCTTGCCAGGTAATGGTTCAAACGTATTTGTCCAATGAGATAGCCATTGAAGTAAAACTGTATGCGGTTTGGTTCCCACAAGCAAGCATAGCGATAATATTGATTATGGATATCATTGGGAAGCTTCAGGAATCTTATTTGCTGCGACTTAGTTCCACCTTCGATGGTCCCATAATGCAGAGACATAGATGTTCGGTTTATAGATTTACCTTTTCTCTTACCATACATTTCAAAGATATCTATTTCAGGAGGCCATCCATTTACGGGAGTAAGCCAAAAGGCAGGCCATAATGCTGGTGCTTCAGGTATTCTGGCTGATATTTCAAAGCAACCAAATCGGCAGGTAAAACCGGGATAAGAGGTTATTAAACCCACCTGGTAAGGAACGACCGTATCTGCTCCATTGACTTGCATTTTCAATGGTGCCCTGATACCGTCGAGATGGAGGATTCCACCTTCAACACGCACTGCGGAGTCGCCATACCATTGATGCGGATTACCGGGATGAATCCGACCCCAAGGCATACCAATCTGCCAACGCGAACGATCGAGCCGTTGAAAATCGTCTGCGAACAAGAGACGGCTGCTGTCTGCAAACAAGAGATTTTTACCTTTTCTCAGTTTACCCGGTGTGATGATACGCATGGAAGCCATATTGATCCTGCACCAGGCATTGACTGGCGAAGCATGCATGCGCATCCACTTGTTAAAGCGGATTACCCCTTGCCTGACAGCGCTGTCTCGCGGGTCACCGGCGTTGGTATCTCCCACACAAAACCAGCCGATCGTGAGCAGTAAAAACCTGAACACAAGGGCAAAATAGCGTAATTTGCAGGATAGATGTCGTTTCGCTCAGGATTTATCAGCATAATCGGTCTGCCCAATGCCGGCAAAAGCACCTTATACAATCGGTTGGTGGGAGAAAAACTCAGCGTTGTGAATCCGAAAGCGCAAACTACCCGCCACCGTATACTTGGCATCGTAAACAAAGAAAACGCCCAGTTGATCTACAGTGATACACCCGGGATGGTTCGTAAGGTGAGCAACAGGATGCACGAACAAATGGTTGGCTTCATCTATGAAAGCCTGGAAGATGCCGATGTGATGGTCTATCTCGCCAACCCGGGTGAAAAAGAGATTCCCGACAATATTGCACGCCGGGTAGCGGCAAGTAAAGCAAAGTTGATTATCGCGCTCAATAAAATCGACCTTTCAAAGCAGGATGACATAGAGGCTGAGATCAAACACTGGCGAAGTCAACCGGGCGTGCATACCGTTATACCCCTGAGTGCATTGCATGGGTTTAATATTACCGCGCTGGAGAAAGAAATCATTGATTTGCTGCCCGAACATCCGGCATTTTTTCCGGAAGATCAGTTGACAGATAAAACCGAACGCTTTTTTAGTGCCGAAATCATACGCGGTCAGGCCCTTACCCATTACAGCAAGGAGATTCCGTATTCAATTGAAGTTGTAGTTACCGATTTCAAAGACCATCCTACTATTCTGAAAATCAGGGCGGAGATATTCTGTGAACGCGAATCCCAAAAAGCCATTTTAATTGGTGAAAACGGCCGTGCACTCAAACGAACAGGCACAGCTGCGCGTAAGGAGTTGGAGGGGTTTTTCGGGAAGAAGGTTTTTTTAGAGACGCACGTGAAGGTACGGGAGGATTGGCGTGACAACGATCGGATGCTCCGG
>JBKDBI010000186.1:0-2858 GCA_046314695.1 Bacteroidota bacterium
AATCCCCGCTGCCATTCGAATTTGCCCTTAACAAGCATGTTTTCATTGATCCAGCGCGATGAGTTTGCCTTGATATCCCTTACCAAATCCGACATTTTGCAGTCGGGTTTGGTGCTTAACAGGATATGGACGTGGTCAGAAACACCGCCGATAACCATGAGTTTCTCGGATTTGTTTTTCACGATTCCGGTGATGTACTGATACAGATTCGATCGCCAGTATTTGGAGATAAGATTGGTTCGTCCTTTAACAGCAAAGACAATGTGGGTGTATAATTGAGTGTATGTATGTGCCATATTACAGGTATAAGGTCCATTGGTGATGGTCATTTTTGCGTCTGGTTGTTTTGTAAAAAGTTAATAAAAACAATCAATAGGTTAGCAATATCATATTCAAGTATAACATTGTTTTGGGGATTTTGCATGAATTTCAGTTTTCGCTTGCCGGTGAGTAAAGATGCGTATCACTTGTTGAATGTGGAGACCATATCCCTACAGCATCGCCGGATTCTCTGCATCGGGCTGTGTAGCAGCGTAATGTTTCCGAGCTATTTGTTTTATACTTTGCGGTTATGGAACGGACATGGCGCTGCTGTGCAGCTCAGATTCGCTTGTCTGTTTGGGGCTACGAACATGACGCTGCTGCGCAGCTAGTGATATGCCACTGCTGCGCAGTTGGGGTTTTGGGGGAATGTTTTGAGCAGAGCACGCATTTTGGAAGGAGAGAGCGGTTGGTGAAGTTGATTTCGGCGCCCTTTTCCCGATAGCCCGGCCGAATTCCCGGTCTTCTCGAGCTGCATCGCAGCGCTATGTTACTAACACGACGGATCCACGGTCCCCTCGAGCTGCATCGCAGCGCTATGTTACTAACACGACGGATCCACGGTCCCCTCGAGCTGCATCGCAGCGTCATGTTACTAACACGACGGATCCACGGTCCCCTCGAGCCGCATCGCAGCGTCATGTTACTAACACTACGGATCCACGGGCCCCTTGAGCTGCATCGCAGCGCTATGTTACTAACACGACGGATCCACGGTCCTCTTGAGCTGCACCGCAGCGTCATGTTACTTACTGCTTCCCTGCTATGCGTTAAATGCAAATTCCCGCCGTTCCATGTCAATTTCCGGCCGTTCCTGAAGGGCTGTTTGCGGATGCGGTTTCGCTTTGGTTACCTTCACGTTAGCAAAGCGACATGTCGATCCCGTTCAACCACAGCGAAACAAGCCTGGCCTTGCTGCGGCGCTACACCGCCTCTCACGCGGTGTTCAACAGCCTGTCGGCCCTGCAGCTTTGCCTGTTGTCGAACGATGCTGCGGCCGGACTCGATCTGCTGCGACACCATTCAGGCTACCTGCGCGCGCTGACAGCCACTGCCCGTTGCGCGGTTTGCGCCGATGTGGCCGACGAACACCGCCTGCTCGCGCATTTCGCCTGGCTGGAAAACCGCCGCAATGCCGGACAATCCGTCCTGCATTACGATGGCCGCCCGGGAACAGGACGCGTCGCCTCCTTCATCCTCCTGCCTTTTCTTGAATTCCAGGAACTGAGGAATCCGAAAGGGGGAGAAATCAAGGCTCAACTCCTTGCCCGGAACGGTGAAGCAACCCTTGTTCTCCAAGTGCATTTCAGCCTGCCCGCCCGCAATCCGGTGTGGAATGAAGAACAAACGCAGCGCCGCGCCATCTGGCTGGAACGATTGCAACACCTGAACGACGACGGAATCTGCCGCATCACCTGGCAGGAAACGGATAAAGAAGCAAGTATCACCCTTACCCAACTCAACCATGAAAGCTGTAATTGTAGATGACGAACCGGCGAGCGGACAGGCATTGGCCCTGTTGCTCCGTGAATTTGTAAACGAGGTGGAACTGGCCGGATCGGCAGGCAACACCCAGGATGCGCTGGAGCTGATCCGCCGGGTGAAGCCGGATTTGATTTTCCTCGACGTGGAACTCGACGGCGACAGCGGTTTCGATTTGTTGGAACAATTGCCCGACGATGGTCCGGAAGTAGTCTTCACCACCGGTTACGAGCAATACGCCACCAGGGCATTCCGCACCTCGGCCACCGATTTTCTGATGAAGCCGGTGGAGGTAGAACAGCTCCGCGATGCGGTGCGCAAAGTGGCTGAAAAGCTGCGCGTGGCCGCGGCAGAACAGCGCTACGGTGTGCTGATACGCAACTGGCACGGACAAGGGAACGAACAGATTGCGCTGAGCAGCAGCGAGGGGTTTGTGTTCATCAAAATGAGCGACCTCATCTATTGCAAAGGCGATGGTGCGTATACCTATTTCTTCCTCCGCAACGATGAGAAAATCACGGTGTCGAAGAACATCGGCGAATTCGAGCCGCTGCTCGTGCCCCGTGGTTTCTTCCGCGTACACAAGAGCTATCTCATCAACCTGAGCGAAATGAAGCGCTATGTGCGCGGTGAAGGCGGCTATGTGGTGATGTCGAACGGACAAAGCGTGGATGTGAGCAAAAGGCGCAAAGAAGCCTTCCTGGCCACCCTGACACGGATATGAAGCGCTGCTTCCTCTTCCTGCTGTCTGCCTGCCTGCTGTTGCCTTCCGCCCGGGCACAACTGCGCTTCGAGAGCTTCTCGGTAGAGAAAGGCATGTCGGCCGGAACCGTGCTCGACCTGCTCCAAACGCACGATGGCTTTATGTGGATCGCCACGGCCGACGGCCTCAACCGCTTCGACGGGGTGAACTTCTCCGTGTACCGCAAACGACCGGGCGAATCCGGTGGCTTGCCCGATAACTATATCACAGCCCTGGCAGAAGACGCGGTTCACCGCCTTTGGATTGGCTGCAACGATGGTTCCATCACCATCCTCGACCCGCGGCGCAACAC
>JBKDBI010000187.1:0-29342 GCA_046314695.1 Bacteroidota bacterium
GGCCTTGCAGCGCATCATCGCCGTGCGCTTTGATTGGGAAACCTATCCCTTTGGCTGCGCCGAAGATGCCTGCATGGTTGAATTCATTGACCATTCACGCTACGGTCGTTATACACTGCTCAAGTATGTTCTCCTATACCGTTATAAAGACAATCCTGCTGTTTGGGAAAAATGTTGGGAATTCAACCGGCTGCTTGGTAAACTGTATTTCATATACAGCGTGCGTTTTCAGCGCGCCGTAAACGAAATACATACTTTCACCTACGGACTGCTTAAAGCGCTGATGCAAGGCAGCTGGGAGGAAGTGCTGCAAATGCTGCACGAAAAGATTGGGCAACCCGCGCAGCACAGCGGTTACGGTGACCTCGGGCAAACGCTGAATGGCAACATCGCGCACAATACCAAGTTGAAGAACCTCTTGTGTCGTTTGTCTGCCATGCTCGATGAAGATTATCGCTCCGGCGATCCAGACTACATCGCCGCACTCCGTACCAAACTATTTCATACTCCGACGGATATTGAACATATCCAGGCCTATCACGACCGCGATGGCAACCTGCGCCAGGAGATTTGGGATACCTGGGAAGTGAATATTCACTCCCTCGGCAACCTCATCATCCTGGAACAAGACATCAACCGTTCCATCGGCAATGCCCTTTACGGCGAGAAGCGCAAACGCTATGCATCCAGCCAGTTCACCACCGTTCGCCATCACGCCGAAAACTACCCGGACTGGTCATTGCCATCCGGCATGGAGCGCAAGGAAAAGGAGGTGAATAAGGTTTTGGGGTATTTGTTTGGGTGAGGAGTTGTAAGTGCCATTTAACTTGATTTGGTATTTGAAGTTATTTTAGTATTTGCCAGGAAACTATACAAAAAAAAATTGCAATGATTATTTTAAAAATCCATTCAGGCCCATTTGCGAATCTATATTCATTGGAATTTATATCAATTGTAAAAATGTTAATCAAATGTGCGAATTGAATAAAAGACAGGTAGACTATCAGGCGTTTAGCCCAATGAATCTCAAACAGCTTTTTATACGCCTCCAGCTCAATGTTGTTGAGTTGGAAGACCACAATTGGAATGAAAGCCAATAGAAACAATAGACCTAACGTGGTAGTCCAAAATCTTGCAATGAGCTGAATTCTAGCATTCCATATTTTTTCGTAAACATCGAAGATATAAGTGAGATTTACATTGATTAAGTTTTTACAATCCACTACAAATAAGCTGCCAGGTATTTCTTCCGATTTTTGCCTTTTGGTTGTATTGAAGTATGTATATTTTTTGGCATTAAATAGAATCACCTTGCTTAATTCTTGAGGATTGATTGCGTCAAGCTCATAATCAACTACAATGCCAGAGTAAAGTATAAGCTTTTGTTCATCCTTGATGTTCAAGAGGATATCGGCATTGGCAAAGACGAATTTTCGGTTAGGGGATAGAATCGTCGATAATCCGGATTTTTTGTAGGTGTTTCTTTTGATCTCTTGATGAAGTCCGTTAAACAAGTAGAACCAAGTGTTCTTATAACGAAACAGTTTGAACCGCAGGTCAAGACCCGTGTTTCTTATAAGCGGACCGGACAAGCCACCCAATATTAATGCAAGGATATAAAGTTGTATAGAAAGTTTGAGACCATTCTCTTGCACGTATGCGAAGGTTGAAGGATCCATAATCCCTTTACCATCTAAAAAAACTTTGATTGAGTTTAAGGTACTAACTATTTGTACTGTGGTTATACCGGAAAAGAACTGTGCATAAAGCCAGAAACCAAGACATGCATTGATTAGTCCAGGTATTAGAGCATAAATGAGGATTTTTAAAATAGGCTCATGGTGCCCAAATTGCTTGGAGAAGTCACCATAAAAATAAAGCCTGCGAATGATTAGACCTGGGAATAAGACATATACAAAGACCAATATGAATCCCCAAGTCAGATTCATGCCTATATAAGGATGTCTATGGTGTTTTTATGTGAATCTTGTTGATTTTTCAAGGTCTCTATCTCTTTATCCAGTTCGGCCATTTTACTGTCGTCACCCATATAAAGTTTTCCTTTATTGGTTAAAACTTTTCCGCTGTCACCTTTGAAAAGGGAGAAAATTACAGAAACAGCAAGTATTCCGAGTACAACCTCCAGAATGCCGACAGTTGATCTTTCTTTCTTTTCCATGGCTGAGATACCTCACTGCAAGTCTAACGATTTGGCTTGTATTATTGTTGCAGGAACAGACAAATAGTCGTTTTTAAGCGAATAAAGGAAAGTTATCAACCCCTCATTATCCGCTTCAACGTATCCATCATCGCCAGCCGGAAGGAATCGTCGGAACTGAGCATCCGGTAAAGGTCCAGTTCGGTGCGACGCTGCTGGGCCATGACTTCGTCGAAGATCCTGTTAAACGCAATCTCCCTGTTCTGAACATCCCTGTTCTCGGCGTACTTGCTCCGAAAGTCCGGGTGCTCCTGGATGCGGCGGGCGAGGTTGATGAACTTCACACGTTGCTCCTCAGGCGTGGCTTCCCAGCCCTGGAACCAGCGCTGGTTGAAACTGCGGACAATCTCATCCAGCGGATCCACCTCCTGTTCGCCTCCATGTGCGCCGCGCGGATTCGGATTCTGCGGGTCCAGCTCGGTGGGGGAAGCGTCCAGGCCAATGCTGGTATTTAGCTTGACGCGCTCCAGGCCATAAGTGGACAGATCCACCGAGTTCAGCAACGCATCCAGTGCTTCCTGTTCTGGATCCCTGACCAGCAACTTGGGAATCAGGAATTTCAGGAACCAAAACAGTTTCTCCCAGGCCACCACCTCGAATTGCATGATGGAAGCCATCTGTCCGTAAATCTTGACGAACTGCTTGGCCTTGATTTTGTAATCGGCCTTTTCTTTGTCTGATAACGCAAGGCCGCTGTTGAAGCGGTCTGCGGCAATGTCGATGATAGGACTCAGCTGCTGTGCATCCACACCGCCGAAGTACCTGGCGTTGAAGTCTTCCACCTCGGCCCATTCGTAAACACCCAAACTGTCCAACGCATCTTTCAGTTCGTGCAGTACATTGATGTCCGTGGCCCTGCTGAGCGATGTGGCGGTATAGAATGGATCGAATGCGGCCTTGATGTCTTCCACGCTGTTGTAGAAATCGAGGATAAACAGGTCTTCTGTCTTCTTGCCCAACTCATTGGCGCTGCGGTTCAGGCGCGATAAGGCCTGCACGGCCTTTACACCCTGGAGCTTCTTATCCACGTACATGGCCGTGAGCTTGGGCTGATCAAACCCGGTGAGGTACTTATCCGCCACCACCAGCACGCGGTATTCCTCCATATCGAAATAGCGGGCAATCTTGTCTGCGATGTAGCCTGGATCGCCCTGCCTGGTGCGGTCCAGGCTTGCCGGGAAATCGTTCAGCGTGTCTTCCGTGTGTTCGATGCCGGCAATCTTCCTGGAACCGGTAAAGGCAATGGCAATCCTGAACGGATTACCGCGGTTTTCCAGCAGCTTCTTCAATGCAAAGAAATACTTGATGGCCCCGTCAATGCTTTGTGTTGCCACCATGGCTTTGGCCTTGCCCTTGAGCCGTTTCGGATTGACCACCTTGTTGATGAAATGGTCCAGCATTACCTCCGCCTTCGTTTCTATGGGCTGATCCTTGCTTTCTACATAGCGGCGCAAGGCTTTTTGCGCTTTGGCTGTATCGAAGTTGGGGTTTTCCTCGATCGACTTTTCGATCTCGTAATAACTCTTGTATGTGGTGTAGTTGGCCAGCACATCCAGGATGAAGCCTTCCTCTATTGCCTGCTTCATAGAGTAAAGATGGAACGGCCTGAAGGAACCATCGTCTTGCCTGCTGCCAAACCTTTCCAGGGTGCTGTTCTTGGGCGTTGCGGTGAAGGCCAGATAAGACGCATTGCCGCGCATTTTCCTTGAGCGCATGGCCTCCAGGATCAGTTCCTGCGCATCCGGTTCCTCTGTTTCTTCGGTAGTCGCATTTCCCATGGCCTGGTTCATCCTGCCGGCTGCCGTGCCAGACTGGCTGCTGTGTGCCTCGTCTATGATTACCGCGAAGCGCTTGTCGCTGAGGTCGGCTATCCCGTCCACGATGAAGGGGAACTTCTGGATGGTGGTGATGATGATCTTCTTGCCGGTCTCCAGCGCCTGTTTCAGGTCGGCGGACGAATAGGCTGGCGCGACAATGTTCTTCACTTCAGAGAACTCCCGTATGTTCTCGCGCAATTGCTTATCGAGCAGCCTGCGGTCGGTGACCACAATGACCGAGTCAAACAGGGGATTGTTTAGGCCCTTGCTGCCGGGCAAGCCCTCGCGTTCGGGATACACTTCGATGAGCTGGTACGCCGCCCAGGTGATGGAATTGGATTTGCCCGAACCTGCGGAATGCTGGATCAGGTAGGTTTGCCCCACACCCTTCGCTGCCGCATCAGCCACCAGCCTGCGCACCACATCCAATTGGTGATAGCGGGGGAAATAGAGGCTGCGCGTGTTGAGGGGATCGGTTTCCTTGCCGTCGAAGCGCACAAAATGCTGGATGATATTGGCCACGCTTTCGCGGGTGAACACCTGTTCCCAGATATAGCTGGTCTTGTGGCCGAACGGATTGGGCGGATTGCCCTTGCCGTGGTTGTGGCCCAGGTTGAAGGGCAAGAAGAACGTATTGGCACCCTTCAGCTTCGTGGTCATGAACGCCTCGTCAGTATCTATGGTAAAATGAACCATGCACCGCCCGAACTGCAGCAAGGGCTGGGTGATATCGCGATCGAAGCGGTACTGGCTCTGTCCATGCACCCGGGCATTTTGTCCGGTCCAGGGATTCTTGAGCTCCATGGTGGCGAAGGGAATGCCGTTGATGAACATCACCATGTCTATTTCCTCCCGCGGATTGTCCACCGAATAGCGCAACTGCCGCGTTACGCTGAAGCGGTTGCTGTCGAACCTGGCCTTTACCTGTTCGCTGCTGCTGGCCAGGGGCAAGGGATACATAAGCGTGAAATGCGCATCATCCACATCGAGGCCTTTGCGCAGCAGGCGCAGCAGGCCGTATTTCTTCACGAGGCGATCGAGCCGCTCGGTTGTTTTCCGCTTCCATTCGCCTTGCCGCTGCAGCTTGGCCAGTTCATCTGCCTGCGTGGCTTCGAGGAATTCGAAGAGCTGGTATTCGTCGAGGGCATGCGGCGCCTTGAAATCTTCCGGCGCTCCGAGGTAATAGCCGCAGCCGGCCCGGTACAATGCCCGGCGGTCTTGCGCGATGCCATTGCCCGCAGACCGCAGTTCTTCCGCGGTGTAGCCCGTGAGGTGCTTTTCTATGGCGGCTTCTAAGGCCTGCTCGTTGGTTTGGCTGGTCATTTTAAAACGCTTAAATCATCTATCAATGGTTCTGCAGGTGCTTCATCCCTCAATATCTTAATCATTTTGTTGCCATGTCTCAGTATTTCGTCTTTTCCCCACTGGTCGTAAGACATCATCAATTGCTGCTTGATGCTTTCCTTTTTTATCTTCTCGAAATTGCTCTTTTTGGCCAGTGGCATATTGTTGCTGAAACGGGCATTGGCGCCGGCATTCATTAAACACAGGTTTCCGAAATAATGCAAATATTCGTTCTCAATACGCGGATTATTATCAGTTGGTTCTTGCGGATAATAATGCTCCACAGAATTTTGTGTACTGAATTCCTTAAAGTCTAAAACCTGCTTATTCCTAATGCGCTTCCACAATAAATAATCCAGATAATTAAAGATATAATTCTCTACAAATACACCGCGGTGCAACCTATTCAGGCCTTCTTCGCTGGGTTCCTTCAGCGCTTCATGATTGTAAATGATCTCATGAAACACATCGCTGCTTTGGGTAGCCTGCAGGTAGCGGTTCATCAGATATTTACGGGCCAACATCTCCAGATAGGAAATAAAATCTTCAGGCTTTGTCTGTTCATTTTCAAACACATATTTCAGCGCTGCATTCATCCAGTGTTTTGATGTAAAGGCCGGTGAAGACACATGGAACATCGACTGCAGCATGATCAGGGTTTCCATTTGTTTGTCGGGATTTACTGCATCCTCCCTGCCAAAAGTATTCACATATTCATAACTGCCATTACTCGATGGCTTCATCTTCTTCAGGCTCCACCTCTCTTGTCCTCCCAGGAAATCCCTGCGCAGAATGTACTGATCAAACAACCATTTGCATCTTAGTAAATGAACACCAAACTGCCTTGTAAAGGCAAATTTTTCTTCATCAGATTTGCCCATGCATTCCTCAAAAGATTCAATCAGCTGTTTGTCGTCAAGAACAATGTTCTTTCCTGTCTGAATCTTGAGCACATGCAGCAGCAAGTTGGGGAAATTGATAATTGAAGTGAACCGGTCAGATTCTTCCCTGCCTTTATTTTCCTGACTGGGTTGTGTTTGCTTTCCACCCAGGATTTCAGCAAGCGAAAAACTGTTTTCCGGTGGATGGAAATGATCGGCAGGATATAGTAAATCACAAACCTTGCTGAAATCCATACCGGCCACCAAGGTATTCAGATTCTCACCAAAAAGCGACTTGCGTTGCGTCGGATCAAAACGGGTCTGCACATAATGTTCCATATCCGCACAGGCCTGCCAAATGGCATTAAATGCGCGTTTCTCCCGCTTACGGTCTTTAAGAATATTCAGAAAACGGGATTTGAGGATTTCATGTTTTTCCAACTGTTCGCCCCGGTTATTCATGATCTCAAAGTAGTGGTTGAGGTCTGTATCTTCCGGTACTTCGGCGCGCATGATTTTAACATGCTTGGTCAGGTATTGAAAAAACACGGGTAGTTTTTCACGGGTTACGATGTTCTCTATGGCATTCTGACAATATTGATATGCCTGCTGAATTTCCTCATTATATTTTTTGTGGCTGAAATAGTTCAGCGAACCTTCACGGATCAATGCCTCCAGTGTTTCCGTTGACTTCTTACGGCTGTCAAATGCCAGATTCAGACGGAACCAGGGCATGTCCAGTGCATATTCCCGCTTCAGGGTGCTGAGTAGAATGTTTAACGTGGTAAGGCGCTGCTGACCATCTATGGTTTCATAGATTTCTTCACCGTCCAGCTTTCGTTTCCACACCACCAGCGTACCGATATAATAATCTTTATTACCATGCTTCTCAGCGTAATCTGCTATATCACGAATCAGTACCTCTATCTCCGCCTGACCCCAGGCATAGTTGCGCTGATAAGGCGGTATGATATACTGGCCGCTATCAAACAGGCCCTGAATTGATTTTAACTCCAACTGTTCTGATTTACGCATATCCTAAAGATTTAAATACATCAAAGATCTCCTCTGTTTTCCGGGAGTTATTTTTCTCAACAGGCTCCAGTCTCAGATTCAATATTTCTGACGGCTGCACCGCTTCATGAATCAAGCGGAACATGGCTATATTCTGTTCGCTTGAACTACTACCAATGGCATATGTGTCCACAGTAGCCAATTGCACATTAATGTATTCAAGGCGAATGCGGTAAGCCCAGAGAAAGAACTTTTCTATGGCCCTGTCGATATCGTCCCAGCCGAATTTATCTGTAAAAAACAGCAATGCGCACTGAAATAAATTGAACACATAGCGGTCTCCGGTGCGGTTGCGACCTTCATAGGTATTTATTGTTTCCAGTATGTTTCTGCTGTTTTCATTCAGTGCTATATAAGAATTCCCTTTTAATAAATGTTCAAGCCTTTTATGCTTGTTGTAATAATGGTCTACAAATTCAAAGAAACGACGTCCGTTAATCATCACCTGGTCCAATTGAAAGGGGAAAGGCACCTGATTCCTGTCTATTTGCCGAACATAATCGGCATTGTATTGGTCATTGAAATAATGGGCAATGCGGTATAATTCAGAAAACGGGAATCTCTCCTTCATCAACGGACTTACTCCCTTGAACGCATCAATTTCCGATTTGGTAAAATATCTTGCTTCTCTTCCTTTGGCCCAATTGCGAACACGGAAAAGATAGAGGCTGAACAATTCCAACAAATCCTGCATTTTGTATTGTTCCCAATGTTCTACGGCCCGGGTTCTTTGTACTTCGGTGCTGTCCGTCATTTCACGCAGATGGTAGGCTTTCAGCAGGTCGGGCGGATCCAGATCCTTGCCACGCGCATTCTGGGAGTCGAAAAATTGAAAGGCTTCTGATATGTCGGAAAGTACAACCCCTACCAATTCACAACGCTGGAAAAGAAACACCAGAGCCTCATCATCAAAATCAACTAGGCGACGGGTAATTTCACGGTAGTTTTCAACGACATTTAGCCGGGATATTTCACCGCTTAACTTCAGGTTGTTCCAAACCTGATTCAGGTTTTCACGATCCTGTACGTTCAGCAGATTCGACATCAGTCTGGACATTCTGCCATCTTCCAGCAGGGCTTTGGCCAACAAGGCCAGGGTGATGGTTCGCTGCTGCCCGTCCACAATGTCCATGGTACTTTGGTTATTCGCTGCATTTTCATGAAATACTATGGTGCCCAGGCGATAGGCCTGCTTCTTTTTAAAATGCAACACATCGTCTATCAGTTGGTTTACATGTTTTGCAGTCCATTTATAAGGGCGCTGGTACTCCGGAATGCGGATATCTATATTGGTCAATAGTTCTTTCACCAATACAATACCTGACTTTAAGCCTGAAGACACTTCGGTTTGTGGCGTGGGAACGCTTGCACTACTTATTAACATAGTAAATAACAAGTTGTCATCCATTTAACAAACCTTTACCTTTCCCGTTACCACCTCGTTGATCAGTGTGGCTTTGTATTCCTTGATTTTTTCGATATCTTGTTCTTTAAGGGAAATGGCAGTGGCGATTTTGGAAGTGCCATCCTCTATAAATTCAGATATTTTGATTTGTTCAAATTCCGTGGGAAAAAGAAAGTAACCATTTTTTAAATCAGAATTACCTAAACCTACACGAGTTATACCGTTAGAACAAACTTCAAATTGTGCATTGAATAATTTTGTTTTCAATGCATGAAACAAGTATTTACTATAGCTTTTTTGATATGTTCTTATTATAGCCAAATGATAACCACAAACGACATTAGTCAATTTTTCTTTAATATAAGTTGGCACTGCAATATCGCTAGCAGTTTCGGAATCCTTAGTTATTACAATATCTCCTTCTAAAAGTGTATATTTGGCGATTTGCTCTGCTGATGCTGTTGCAATCATTAATTCCATGTCGTCAGTTATATAATCATTTTTATAAACGTCAGTATAGTTGCAGAGCCTAACTTTCTTTTCATTTGGCTTACTATGCTTATCAATATTACTTGGAAAGCTTGTTGCTAAATATCGAAGCTTCTTCACCTCCCACCCCTCCGGTATCTCCCCAATCCACTCCACGCCGCTATCTTTCATTTTGGCGTTGGGGTTGAGGCCGCGGGTAACGGCGCGCTGGATGAGGATCTGCCGGCGCTCTTTCAGCAATTCAATCTGCTTCTGCTTGATGGCAATGGCCTTGTCGATTAGCGCGGTTTTGCGGTCGAGGAAGGCGGCAATGGCGGTTTGCTCGGGGAGGGGGGGGATGGCAATAATTGCCCTTTTAAGTTGTGGCCAATAGAGATTTCTTTGAATAGTTCCAACTCCTTTTGAGGAAATCAAATAAAAACTAACCATCGATGAATCACGAAAAATATAATTCGCATAAATTGGGTCTATTTCATTGGATAATTCCAGTACAATATATGCTGGACTTACTATTCCTTCAAACTTCGAAACTCCAACAGAACCTCGCCATGCTTGTTGATTATTGAGAACAAGATTACCAGGCATTACCAATTGATATTTCGACAAATCCTCGCTTGTCGCATTAGTTCTTTTCTCATTTACATCCGAGAACTTTATTACTCCTTTATCAAGGTATACTGATAACAACTCTTTATCTTCACATTCTGAAACAGAGGTTAGCTTTGTAATTGAAAAAAGGGGTTTAACAATCCAATGTTTTGGAATTTGACCAACCCACTCAATTCCAGAATCTTTATATTCAGAATATCTATTCGTCATCTGCATTACGCAATTTGATGGATTATTGAATTGCACTGAGTTAATGTCTGAATCACGGATTTATTGGGATTAATGGATTGCACAGATTGGGAGTTTGGTGTTGGCGTGGTCAAAGCACAAGACGTTTAAAAGTGAGAGACTTGCTGCCAAAGTTAATCAAAAGACCGACGGAGAGGCGGTAGGCCTTGAGGTAGTTCAGTACCTGGGCGAGGTGTACTTCTTCCAGTTGAACGAGGGCTTTCAGCTCTACCAGTACTTTGTCTTCAACAACGAAGTCAGCGCGGCGCGTGCCGATGGGTTCGGGTAGCTCCTTGTAGAAGATGTCTTGTTCAATTTCCCTCACAAAATCGAGGTCAAGCTGCCGCATCTCGTATGCGAGGGCACGTTGGTATATCACTTCCTGAAATCCGTTCCCAAGGAACTTATGCACCTCAAACGCCGCCCCGATAATCTTTTCTGTAATGTCTTTATACTTCAATTCCCGCTCCATATTTTCTTATTCCGAATTCCGTATTCCGTTCTATCATTCATTATTGAATGCCTAATCCGTGTCATCCCAAAATCCCCCTAATCCGTGATTCAGACATCCCCCAATATCTCCTTTATCAACCCATCGCTCTCCGCCTCCAACGCCAGAATATCGGTCGTCACCTCTTCGAGGCTGCGCAGGGGCTTGTGGCGGTAGAAGTATTTGTTGAAGCTGATCTCGTAGCCAATCTTGGTTGCATCCATATTGATCCATGCTTCTGAGACATGGGGTTTCACTTCGCGCAAGAAGTAGTCATGGATGTTCTCCTTCAATGGAATGTTCTCGGTATCGCGCAACTCGCTTTCGCTCTCGTAAGTGATGTAAATGCCGGCTTTTTCAGTAGGGTAATAACCGTAGTCGGGTAAATTATCCACGGTGCAACCGAGGTAATCAAGGAGTTCTTCCAATTTGTTGCCGTTGAGCTTAAGCTCTGCTTTCACAACTTTTTCGGCTTTTTCGTCGTACCAGCTGACCGCGTTGAGCAAGGCATTCTTTTCTGCTGCGGTGAGTTTGGCCTTCATGCCTTTCAGGCTGGCATCAACAATTTCGCTGAAGAGATTGAAATCGTCGTAGACAGCATTGCCAACCTGCTGCATCAAGGCATGAGCCTGTTGGAGCAGTTCTCGCTGCCTGTTCCATGTAGCCGGATCGGTAAGGGCCCGTTTTTGCTTGGCATTTAGGTTGAGTTCCTGTTTTTCGCACCAGTCCAGGATGTCTTTTTCCAGCAGGTGCAGGTCGCTATAAACGCGCTCCTCAAAGGTTTCGTAGGCCCAAACCATGGGTTCTCGCAGGCTCTTGTCGAAGCGGAGTTCGGCAATGCGTTCTTCGGTGAACTGTGCCATGAGGCGTTTGGGGCGCTCTATGGTGACTTTGTAATATCCGAAGTCGCTGTTGTCAAATACCTGTGCCGCGATGCCCATCTCTTCCTTGGTTTCAGGATGGATTTCGCGTTTCACTTCCTGCATTTGCGAATACACTGATACGATTTCGCGGATATGTTCCGGTGCAAATTCGCAGTTCTTGTTGCCCAGGTTCTTGCGCAGTTTCCGGTAGAGCAGTCCCGCATCGATCAGTTGGACTTTCCCCTTGCGTTCCGGCGCCTTGTTGTTGCTCAGCAACCAGATATAGGTGGTGATACCGGTATTGTAAAACAGGTTGTTGGGCAATTGGATGATGGCTTCGAGCAGGTCGTTTTCAATGATGTAGCGCCGGATATTGCTTTCGCCGCCGCCGGCATCGCCGGTAAACAGGCTGCTGCCGTTGTGCACGGAGGCAATTCGGGATCCCAGCGGACTCTGGCTGAGGGGTTTCATCTTGCTGACCATTTCCATCAGGAACAGCAATTGTCCGTCAGAAGAACGCGGTGTGGCGTCGACTTCACCCTCTTCGCCCCAGTAGTCCTTCAGTCGAACCACAAAACGCGGGTCGATTACCTCCTTGCCGTCTTTGATATTCTTCAGTTCACTGGCCCAGGATTTTCCGTAGGGCGGATTGGAGAGCATGAAATCGAATTTGGTACCTGCAAATTCGTCGGTAGCCAGGGTGGAACCTACGCGGATGTTCTCCGGATCGTTGCCCTTGATCATCATGTCAGACTTGCAGATGGCATAGGTTTCGTCGTTGATTTCCTTGCCGTATAAGTAGACATCGCCTTCGGCGCGGATGATACCTTCTTCGTCTTTGATGAAGTTCTGCGATTCGGTGAGCATGCCCCCGCTGCCGCATGCCGGATCATAAATGGTCATTACCGGCGGCAGCTTGGCTTTCACCGGCTCGAAAACGATATGGGTCATGAGGTCGATTACCTCGCGGGGCGTGAAGTGTTCTCCGGCTTCTTCGTTGTTTTCTTCGTTGAACTTGCGAATCAGTTCTTCGAATACATAGCCCATGCCCAGGTTGCTGAGTGCCGGCAACTTTCTCCCTTCGGGATCTGCCTTTTCAAAGGGCGTGAGGTTGATATACGGAGAAGTGAATTTCTCCAGCACATCCAGCAGTACGTCTTTGGAGGCCATGTGCCGCACCTGGCTCTTTAAATTGAACTTCTCGATGATTTCCTTGACGTTGTTGCTGTAGCCGTTCAGGTAATCTTCAAAATTGGCCTGCAGGATCTGCTGGCTGTTGGTGGCCGTATCGCGCAGGCGCTGCAGCGTCCACTGGCTGGTATTGTAGAACACGAATCCGGAAGCCTGGCGGAGCCCGTTTTCATCCCATTCGGTGAATTTTGCTTCATCGCGTTGGAAGGCCAATTCTTCCATTACAGCATCCTTGGTTGGTTCCAGCAGCGCATCGAGGCGGCGTAAAACCACCATGGGGAGAATGACATCCCGGTACTTTCCGCGCACATAGACATCGCGGAGGCAATCGTCGGCAATCGACCAAATAAAGGAAACAAGTTTATTGTGAACAGCGTGATTCATGTGTTTTTCTGCGATAGGATATTACAGGTATTTGGCAATGAAAAGGAGGCCGTGGTAGTGCCAGGTTCCATTGTCATTACTCCGTGAAGTGTCTTTGACAATGTTATCGTTGAATTGAATGAGCCCAATCCAATCTGGTGTAGCTTTGCTTTTGTGTTTTGCAATTTCCATTGAAAAATAGTTGTTCATGAGCATTTCCCAGTCTTCATGACTGAAGTCCTTGTTCGCCCGTCCTTTGGTATTTAACACAACGGTTTGAAGTCCAAGATGGGCTACGTTATTTAGCTCAGTATTCATCTCATTCGTTTCTGCGGACTGTCGCAGTTGTTCAAGAACCTTTTCCATTTTATCAGTTACTTCTCCGTTCGGTTCTTGTGGATTTCGTGCGACGATGGAATGTTTCGATTCAATGTAAAAGTCCATTCGCTTCGTGTTTTCACCTTGCCGACAATAGCGAGCCCAGAAATCTACTCTGCCATGTGTATCAGTTCTCTCTTTGATGTAGTATGCACCATTCTTTCTTCGCGTATGCGTCTCTGCAATGCATGCTTCCGAAAACTGTGAAAGTGCAATCAATAGCGCACCGTTCATTTCCCGTTCCGTATACAAATAGGGGGCATCTACCACAGTAATGTCAATATACTTTCTAGCCGTTAAGCTGAGTTTCTCGATCCATGCAGCTAGAAATTCGCTCTTCCGGCTGTTCATAATGCTCGATTTTTCGAGGATATAAATGTTACCCAGCCCTTTTGAACTATTGTATTTTAATTTTTCTGGTTTCATGCAAACAATGTAAGAAGCAAGTATACGTGTTTTTTTACCTCATTTCGATTCGCAAATGAGGTCGTTATGCCAGGGTCAGTGCCCAGACAGAGTGTTGATTCTTCTAAAAATGACTCATAGTTGGCTCTAAAAAAGAAAAATACGCGCGATTATTATGGCTTCGTAAACCGTGAGCATGGGAAAGAGCCCGAAATAACCTAACTCAGTTCTATTTTTCAAACCCGGCCTTCAATTTCCCATCACGCTGCAGGGTTCGGGTATTCCAATTCCCTTGAATGCAATGGTTGACATACTGCATGCGCTGTTCTTCCTTCTCCACTCTGCTGATAATACGGTAATGCGTCCAGCTCAATTCGGTACGCACTGCGTTCCAAATTGGGAATGCACGGTAAAACGCCCTCATATTGTTCAGGTTTCTCTCGTCAAACCCTTTGCCGAATTCCAGTGTGAGTGCCTGGCTCAGATGCTTCAACGTAGCCTTGCCCTATTGGGCCCTGTTTGCGCCCTTATGTTCGTCTTCTACAATCAACCGGCCTATTTGCCAGTACATTTCAAGCAGGATGGCATTGCTGCTGCGGTATACCTTTTCTCGCGCAGTTTCGATGATTTGGCGAACTGACCTAAGCAGTTCAACAGATGTCAGGTCTTTTTCCATTCAACATTCATTGAACATCATGTCTGGTCTTACCGGAACCCGGTCCGGCAGTAAGCAACAATGGGCCTTCCTTGTGCAGGATGGCAGCCCGCTGATTCTCATTCGGAACAAAGCCTTTTAAATTCCAGAAATATGAAATATCAGGTAAATCCATGCAGATGTATTCCTCAAAAATGGAGAAATAATCCCGCAGAATCAAGCGCATGAAACGCTTATAAACTTTTAAATTCCGGCTATTCTGACAGCGGTACTTACCTCACTTCAACACACTCACATTCCCGCTCAGCGACCTTCTGCGGTTGTCGCAGCCGATCCAGTTGACCATGTAGATGTAGACGCCTTCGGGTACGATTTGGTCTTTGATGCGGCCGTCCCAGTTGAGGGCGGGTTTGTTGGCTTCCCAGAGCTTTTCGCCCCAGCGGTTGAAGACCTTCATCTCGTAGAAGCCGTCGTCTGAGCGGAAACCGTGGCCGGGGAAGACGTCGTTCCAGCCGTCGCCGTTCGGGGTGAAAGCCGATGGTACGTACATTTCAGACGGCAACTTCGATGGGTCTTTCTCCACCTGCATGCTGTCGCTGTTCTTGCAGCCGTTCTCATCGGTCACTTCCACGGCGTATAAGCCGGCATCAAACGTCTTCTTCGTGCGCTTGTCGTCGCCGTCTTGCCAGCGGTAGGCGCTATAAGGCCCGGGGTCGAGCTCGAGCACTGCACTGAGGCAGATATTGGTGTCAGGTGGCAAACGGAACTGCGGCAGCGGATTCAGAACGATGTTCACCGAGTCGTTTTCAATGCAGCCGTTTTGCGTGGTAACGCGGAGATAATACTTGCCCGGCAGGGTGACCGTCAGCACTGGATCGCTTACATCGCCGTTCCAGCGGTAAGTCTGGAAGTTGCGGCCGAACAAGGGCGCCAGACGGCGGTTCACGTTTCCGCAGAACGCCGTATCCGGACCGAGTTCCAGCTCCGGGGCATGCTGGTTCAAGACAAAGCTGCCGTTTTCGGAACATTTGTCGCGTCGCACAATCACGGAGTAGGTGCCGGGATTTTTAAACTCCGCTACGCGCGTGCTTTGTCCGTCAGACCATGCGTACGTAGCTCCCGGATTGCCGGCATCGCGGAAGGTGCTGGTGCCTGGGCAAATGGTGGTGTCGCGGAGGCTGAGAATGAGTTCAGGGTATTGGTCGATGCGCGCCGTATCGCGGGTGATGCAGCCGTTACTGTTTTCCGTTTCCACCCAATAGCTGCCGACCTGTGTGGCCTGTATGCTGCGGTTCGGACTTCCGTTACTCCAGGTATAGCGGCGGTAGCCGGCTCCTGCATCCAGGGTGGCTGTGAAGGGTCTTTCGTTGCAAATCACCGTATCGCCGGTCACGCGTACGCGGCTCAGATCGTTCGTTATGACGATGGTATCGCGCCAGCGGCAACGGCCATCTACCTTTTCCACCCAGTACAATCCGCCGCGGTTGACGTTGATGCTCATGCCCGTCTGCGTCGTATTCCAGTTGTATTGGAAGCCGCTTTCCTTCACGCGGAGAGTATAGGTGAAAGCGCCGCAAATGAGCGTATCGGGCCCGAGGTCCGGATAGCGCGGCGGATACACCTGCACGGTCATATCCGAACTGTCCACACAATTGCTGCGGAAGGCGATGAGTTTAATCCGGTACAAACCCGGCCCCGGATAATCGAAGACCGGATTGGTGAGATTGGAAGTGTCGTCAGACCTTCCGGCCACACCAAAATCCCATCGGTAGCGCTGTGCGCCCTGGCTCTGGTTGTTGAAAGCTACGCGGTAACCGCACTGGTAATTGGGCGCGTAGAAAGCCGACACTACGTCTACGATGCAGCGGTACACGTAAAACTGGTAATCGCGCTTGGTTTCACCGATGAGCACCCCGTTGCGGTATTCTTTGACCTTGATGCCGACAACATATTGCCCTTCGCGGGTTGGAATCCCGGTGAGGCGTCCGGTTTCCGGATCGATTTTGAACTTCGGATTGCCGTCCATCGGGTTGGCGTAATTATATGAACCAATCCATTGCAAGGTATCAAAAGGCGGCCGGTCGTAATTGTTGAACGTGGGGCGCGGGTCGTTGCGGTCGCCGGCTATGTAAGGTGTGAAAAACTCGTAGGAAAGGGAATCGTTGTCTGCGTCCGTAGCCGAGTGGTCAAAATTGAGCCAGGCATTGGTGCAGAGGAAGTTGGGCGGCAGTTCTTTGAAAACGGGACTGCTGTTGAAGCCGCGTCCGCCGCTGCCGTTCACCTGGGGTATGTATGTCCAGTAATTGGCGCCGGTAAAGCCCGGGTCGTAAATATTGGAAATGATCTGGTTGCGGCAACAGCGCTGGAAGGAGAGGAAATACCCGCCGGTTCGCTGGGCCAGGGTTTGGGTAAAGGTGTATTCGTACTTGTCAACACATTGGTTGGGCAGGTTGCGCACGCAATTGTAGTTGAGTTTTTGCACGCGGGTCGGACCTGTGCGGCGCACTTCGCGGGAGAGCGTGGTGAGAAGCTGCCCGCTGCTGCCGTCGAATACGCCGATGCGCGCGTTCAGATCGTCGGCAATGGCCTGCGGACTTCCGTTCTGGCAATCGACAAAGAGCGTGAGTTTGATTTCGTAGCTGAAGCTGCCCAGGTGCCTGTAGGTGATTTCCCCGCCGACAATATGGGAGGCGCCGGCGTTGAAGCAACCGCCTAGAAAAAGGAGAATACTGAACAGGCGGGCGCGCATGCCTTGGTTTGTATAAGACAACAAATTTCGCGAAAGGTTGCCTTGATGCTCGTCGAAATTCTGAACAAAATGCCGAAACCTTTACTGAGCCGGGGTCACGGCTGTCCGGAAATCAGCGGGCCGATTGCTTGCGGAGGTGCCAGCGGAAGCGCGTAACGACACTGAAAAGGGTGAGGAGTTCAGAAGCGGCCTTGAATACGATGCGCAGTGAAGCTCCACGGCTCTTGCCTGCCGTACGGGGCAGGTAGCGCGATTTGATTTCGATGAAACGCCAGCCTTTGAGGCGCAGTTTGCTGCAGATTTCGCTGGTGATGATGCTGCTTTTCATCTGCAAATCGAGATCGGCAAGGTCGGCGCGGCGGAATACGAGAATCCAGTTGACATCGCGCAATTCCATACCCAACAAGATGCGGTTGAGTGTTTTGTTCATCCAGCTCAAACCGTTCCGGAAAAAATTGTAGGATGTATTTTCCACCCGGTAATAGCTGAACACGGTGCGCATGGGCACGATCGGATAGGCGAGGAGCTCGTCGGTATTGAATTGCCCGTCTCCCGGAACGGCCACTACCACATCGCCGGTAGATTCGAAGTAGATACTGCGCAAAGCCCCGCCGATGCCTCTGTTTTGCCCGTGTTTGATGATGCGCAGGTTGGGGTATTGCTTTGCCTTGGCTGCCTCGAGCAGGTCGGCGGTATTGTCGGCACTGCCGTCGTCTACGGCGAGCACTTCAGTGTCCTGCCCGAGTGTGGCTGCTGTCTGATACACCCTATCGAGCACGCGCGCAATGCTGCCGGCCTCGTTGTAGCACATGATGCCGATGGTCCAGCGCTGCGTGGCGGCTGCGTTATGCATGGTCTTCTGCGCTGCCTTTGATGCGTGCCGGGTTGCCGGCTACGATGGCAAAAGGCGGTACATCCTTGGTTACCACGCTGCCCGCACCTACCATGGCTCCTTCTCCGATGGTAATGCCGCCCAGGATGGTGGCATTCGTGCCGATGGACGCGCGTTTCCCTACACGGGTCTTCACCAGAGTCCAGTCGGCTTCCGTTTGCATGCTGCCGTCGGCATTGGTGCTGCGGGGAAACATGTCGTTGATGAACATCACGCCGTGGCCGATGAATACGCCGTCTTCGATCGTAACGCCGTCGCAGATAAAGGAATGGCTGGAAATCTTGCAGTCGGCACCAACACGTACCCCTTTCTGGATTTCGGTGAACGGGCCAATCTTCGTACGGTCGCCGATATGGCAGCCGTAAAGGTTCACAAAGTCAAAGATGCGCACCTGTTCTCCGACTTCCACATTGCGTATTTTCTGGGTCGGGGAATCTATGTTGATGATTTCGGGCATGTCAGGAGCAAAAAAAGCAAATCGCGGGCAAATCACCGCCACCGATTCCAACGCACTCAGGCAATGCTGACAGGAGCACCCTGCTGGCGGATGCTGGCTTGCGCTGCTTCGAGCACTGCCACCACCTGCAAGCCGAGTTGCTGGTCTGAGCGCGGAGTCTCACCGGTTTGGATACAATGGATGAAATCTGCCGCTACATTCTTCAGCGCTTCGGTCTGCTCCAACTTGGGAATATGGATGTCTCCGAAGCGGTAATCCACCAGCCAGCGGTGCATTTCTTCGGGACTGTGAACCTGGAAGCCGCTGTCGTAAATGCGGATTTTCTCGGTGGGCTCCACATCGTCGTAAATGACCATCTTCTTCGAACCGCCGATCAGGGTAGTCCGGATTTTTACCGGGGAAATCCACGACGAAGTGATATGGGCAATCATGCCATCCTCGAAATAGAGGGTGGTATAGGCGATGTTTTCGATGCCCATCGAGGTATGGCTTTGCCCGGTGGCGCTCACCCGAACGGGTTTCTTGCCGCCGGAAATGTAGAAGAAGATGCTCAGGTCGTGCACAGCCAGGTCCCAGATTACGCTCCAGTCCGGATTGAACAAACCGAGGTTGATGCGGGTGCTGTCGAAATACGTAAGTTCGCCGAGTTCACCGCTCTGTACCAGGTCGCGGATTTTTTGTACCGCGCCGGTGTAGAGGAAGGTATGGTCTACCATCAGCAGGCGCTTCTTTTCGGCAGCCAGTTCGATCAGTTCCCGCACTTCGGCAGCTGAAGTGGCCAGGGGTTTTTCCACCAGCACGTGTTTGCCGGCTTCGAGCGCCAATTTGGCCAGGCGGTAATGGGTATGAATCGGCGTGGCGATGACCACTGCATGGATATCCGGATTGGCCAGCACATCGGCGGCATCGGCAAAAAGCTGCACACCCGGATATTGGTTGCCGATGCGCTGGCGGCGGCCTTCGTCGAGATCGGCGACAGCGCGCAGCACACAGCCGGGCGTTTGGGAAAAGTTCCTGACCAGGTTGGGACCCCAGTAACCGAGTCCGATAATCGCAACGTTGATGCTCATCGCTCCGCGAAGAAAATCAAAAGAATGCACGCGCAGGGTAAAAATGTTAACCCGGCCCGGTGGTTGAGCGCCCTTCGCGTTGCTCAGGGTCGCAGACCCGCAGCAATGCGGAGGGCATGCCTGCCCCGACAGTTTTCGTCGGGGAAACCTGATCATTCCTAGCAGGCACCCGGTACATTTCGATACGCCTCCACTGCGTTTCGGCTACTCAATGACCGGGTGCCCCGCGGTGGTTGAGCGCCCGCAGCAATGCGGTGGGCATGCCTGCCCCGACAGTTTTCGTCGGGGAAACCTGCTCATTCATAGCGCGCGCCCGGTACATTTCGATACGCCTCCGCTTCGCTTCGGCTACTCAATGACCGGGCTGTCCGCGGTGGTTGAGCCGCCTGCCCGGACTTTTTCAGTCGGGGCATTTCGACTGGTCTTCGCTACGCTGCGACCGCTCAATGACCCGACCCCTCCGACTCAACCACCCGTGTGAATGTTTCAAACGGATTTCGGTTTATACTTGCCATGCAAATGAAAAAGCCCGTTTCTGCTCCCTCAGTGCGCAATACCGCCATGGCGTTCGCCGTGGAAATTCCCGCAGATAAAGAAGCTCATTACAGCAGTCAGCACAAAAATATCCAGATCGTATACCGGAATGGCGGATTGCAGTCGGCCATCCGTGCGCTGGCAGATACTTCAGCCGATCTCTATGTGCTGGCTTTGCACAGCGATACGTCCAAACTCAATGCCTGGCTGCAACAAGTGCGCGACAGCGAAGCCGAGCTGGTTGTGGGCGAAGCAACTGCCACCCAAAACAAACGCACCGAATGGCTCGGCGGATTCCGTGCAGCGGAAGTACAGGCGCCCTGGATCCTGCTGCGCGGTGAAAACTGGAAACGCGCCAACTTCGATCAGGTGAGCGATCCGTACAGCTTGTTGTATGTGCTTGAAAAACAGGGTCTCAGCCAGGAGAATGTTCCGGCAAATACCCTGGCAGCCGCAACCTGGTCAGCCGGTATGGCGCTTTCAGCAAAATTCCGTGCCGCGCTGCGCTGGTACAATCCGATTCAAAACCTGCGCAGTGCAGGCTTGCGCTGGCAGGGTATGTTCACCTTGCTCGCCCTGCTGCTGCTTTTCCTCATGCCCATCATGAGCAGGCAGGCAGGGATTTCGGGCGACGAAATCACGCAATACGAATACTCACGCCTCACGGCCAATTACTATCAGGATTTGATTGGAATGGACATCGAACCGGTCGATTCCGTCGCGCTTAAAGGCCAGAAAATGAAGACCCTGGCGTCGAAAGCCGATGAAGAACCGGCCGCACTTGCCACCATCGAAGATCCTGAAAAGCTGATGCACCTCTACGGTTCCAGCTTTGATACCTTCAGTACGCTCATCATCCGCCTGCTCGGAACCGACGATATCTACGAAACCCGCCACATGCTGAACAGCCTCTTTGGCTGGATTTGCATGTTCTTCGCCGCCCTGATTGTGCGCCGCCTCAGTGGTTCATGGGTTTACGCATTCCTCGCTTTGCTGCTCCTGTTCTTCACACCGCGCCTGCTGGGTGAATCATTCAACAACCCGAAAGATGTTCCGTTTGCCGCAGGATACACCATGGCGCTGTATTACATGCTGCGCGCCTTTCCGGTGAAAGGTCCGCGGCGCATCAGCCATGCCATCGGCCTCATGTTTGGCATCGCATTGGCGATCAGCATCCGCGTCGGCGGTATCATCCTGCTGCCCATGGTGGTGATGTACGCGGGTTTGCAATTCATCGCCGCCATCGGCTGGAAGTCGTTCATCGGCTTTAAATGGACCGGATTCACCCCGCTGCTCCGGAATGTTGCGCTGATTGCCCTGGGCGGTTACCTGCTCGGCGTCATCGCCTGGCCTTACGGTTTGCAGAGCCCGCTCGAGAATCCGCTCGCTGCCCTGAGCGCCTTCAGCAACTACTCCGGCAGCCTGCGCCAGCTGTTCGAAGGGAAAATGTACGACAGCGATCTGCTTCCTTCGCATTACCTGAGCAAGTATATTATGATCACGACGCCCATCGTGACCCTGATCGGCGCCCTGATTTTCATTGCCATGTTGGCCCTGAAGCCTAAGCAACTGAACAATGGACTCTTCCTGCTCTTCTTCGCAGCCGTTTTCCCTGTCCTCTACATCTATATCCAAAAATCGAATGTGTATGGCGGTTTGCGCCACGTGCTATTTGTTATCCCCGCCCTTACCGTTGTGGGTGTTTTGGGTTGGAAGATGCTGGAAGAACGATTGGCTCCCAAAGGTAAACTCGCATTGGCAGCTCCTTTGGCCATGGGCGGGCTCACTTTCCTTCCGGCGCTGTTCACCCTCCAGAACCATCCTTTGCAATACGTCTATTTCAACGAGCTGACCGGCGGCGTGAAAGGGGCCTATGGCAAATATGAAATGGATTACTACCTCGCTTCCCTCAAACAGTCGAGCGAATGGCTGCTGGAAAATGAAATCCGCAAGAACCCGACCAGGCGCTATACCATTCTCACCTACGGCATGGATCAGGTGCGCTATTATTTCCGGAACGATACCAATGTGCATGTCGGATATACGCGCTACGACGACCGCAGCCGTGCGCGTTGGGATTATGCAATATTCTTCAACGCTTACATGGACCAGGAGCGCCTCATGAACGGATACTATCCGCCGGCCGGCACGGTATTCAGTCCGATGGTGGCCGGCAAGCCGATGGGCATCGTTATTAAACGCCCGTCGACAGAAGATTACGAAGGTTCACAGGCTCTGAAAGCCGCGCAGAATATGCAGAAACAGCTGCAGAGTCTCGCAGATACCGGCGATTTGCAAGCCAAAATCCAGTCGCTGCCGGTGAATTACCGCAACGCCATAGGTCATTTCAACAATTACCTGAAAGTGGATAGCGGAAGTTGTGAGGTGTACCAGATGCTGAGCGAAGCATATGAAGGCGCCGGCAATGCAGATTCATCGCTTTGGGCCGCCCGCAAGTCTGCCGCCATCACACCCGATTACACACCGGCATTGAGCAGGGCAGGGGTTTTGTTGATGAACAAGGGCAAGCTGGATGAAGCGTATGCGCTCTTCAACAAAGTGAACACCATCCGCCCGAAAGACGGTGCTTCCTATTTCTACCTGGCCCAGGTGCTGGCGCAACAGAATCAACTCGATGCCGCCTTGCAGAAAATCAACCAGGGCATCACGATGAATCAGACTTCCCCCGAGTTCTATAACCTCGGCGCCATGATTTACCAGGCCCTCGGCAACAAGGAAATGACCCAATTATATCAGCAGGCCGTGCGCGACGACAATGCCAAGGGACAAATTCTCGGCATGTTGGGTGTAACGAACGAAGAATAGGAGGGATCAGCCTTTCAGTTCCACCCAGACAGGGCAATGATCTGAATGGCGCGCATCGGGGTCGATACCGGCGTTGTGCAACTGCTGCTTTAACCTGTCGCAGGCGGCGATATAGTCGATGCGCCAGCCTTTGTTGTTGTTGCGGGCATTGGCACGGAAACTCCACCAGCTGTAACGGTGTGCTTCTTCCGGATAAAAATGGCGGAAAGTATCGATGAAGCCAGCCTGGAAGAAGTTTTCCATCCATTCCCGTTCTTCGGGCAGGAACCCGCTGCTGTCTTTATTCCCTTTGGGGTCGTGGATATCGATCGCGCGGTGGCAGATATTGTAGTCGCCGCACACGAGCAGGCCGGGCAGGTCTTTGCGGAGATTTTCGGCATATCCGGAAAAGAAATCCAGGAACCGGTACTTGGCTTCCTGCCGGTGTTCGCCGCTGGAACCGGAGGGGAAATATGCGCTTATCACACTCAGTTTCCCGAAATCGGCGCGGATAACACGGCCTTCATGGTCCCATTCCGGTTCGCCGCAACCGAATTCCACATGTGTGGGTTCCGCTTTAGACAGGATTGCCACCCCGCTGTAACCTTTTTTACCTGCGCTGTACCACCAGGCTTTGTAGCCCAGCGCTGCGAACACCGAATCGTCGATTTGTGAAGCCTCTGCCTTGATTTCCTGCAGGCAGACCACATCGGCGTTGGCGGCTGCCAGGTATTCGGCCAGACCTTTGGTGAGGGCCGAACGCACACCATTGACATTGTAGCTCAGGATTTTCATGCGGCGAAATTATCCGCAGGAAAGCGTTTAGCAATCCTGAAAAAACACTGCGGTAGCTTTTGAATTGCTAACTTTGCCATCCTTTTAAAAACCACTGTTACCCTTTCATCGCATGGAAGAACCCATCAGCCAGGAAACCGTAAAGGCCAACCTGATTCCCACGGAGCCAGAGGCTCAGCACCACGAGGCACAGCTTTCAGATGAAGCTGTAGCAGAAGACAACACCGATTATTCGGAGTTCAGCAAAGACGATCTGATTGCCCGCGCAGGCGAGACGGTACACCATCCGGACACGCGTCTGGCCACTGAAATGTTCCGGAGTATGCGCGCCGCGTTCGATCTGCTCCAACAGAACGAACGGCAACAACTGATTGCTGAATGGTCGGCTGCCGGTAACGATCCGCGTGAGTTCAAAGCACCTTCAGATCCCTTGCGCGCCCGCTTCAACGCCATCGAGCAGCAGTTCCGCGAGCGCAAAGCCGACGAAAAACGACGTGCCGAAGAAGAAAAACTCGCCAACTACAAGCGCAAAAAGGAAATCCTCGACCGCATCAGCGTACTCGTGGAAGCCGAAGAAACGCAGGAAAGCCTGAAACAGCTCAAAGACCTGCAAAACGAATGGAAGAAAATCCGCTCCATTCCCAACGAATTCAAAGACGAACTTTTTGAGCGTTACAAGTTCTACCTCGATAAGTTCTACGATAACCTCAGCAAATTCAATGAACTGAAGCAGCTCGACCGCGAGAAGAACCTCTCGGCAAAAATCGAGCTCTGCCTTCAGGCCGATAAGTTGCTGCAGGAAGACAATATCCGCCACGGCTTCAACCAGCTTGCCATCGTTCAGGAAGAATGGCGCAACGTTGGTCCGGTTCCCCGCGAGGCATCAGACGAACTCTGGAAGCGCTTCAAGGAAACCTGCGACAAGGTGGTAGCCCGCTACCGCGAGAAAATGGCCGACCAACAGTCGCTCCGGGAAGAGAACCTGAAACAGAAGGTGCTGCTCTGCGAAAAGCTCGAAGAACTCAACGCCCTGTGGCCTTCCACTCCGAAAGATTGGAAAAAACGCACCGAAGAGGTAGAGGCGCTGATGGAAGACTGGAAGAAAATCGGGCAGGTGCCGAAGGAAGACAACGACAGCACCTGGGAACGGTTCAAGAATGGCCGCAAGGATTTCTTCCAGGCCAAGAAGAACTATTTCGGCAAGCTGGATTCAGACCGCGATACCAATCTCAAAGCCAAGCAGGACCTCTGCGTTGCAGCCGAAAAACTCATCGAGCGCAGCGATTGGGGCAAGACCACAGAAGAACTGCTCTTGCTGCAGGAACAGTGGAAAAAGATCGGTCCGGTTCCTGAAAAGGAAAGCGAAGTCGTTTGGAAGCGCTTCCGCGAAGCCTTCGACCGTTTCTTCGAACGGAAGAATGCGGCATTGAAAGTGCGCAAGCAGGAAGAAAAGGAAAACCTCCGCATCAAGCAGGAAATCGTGGCCCAGATGGAAGCGTTAGACGCCCAGGGCGATGGAGAAGACGTGTACAAGCAACTCCGTGAATTGCAGACCCGTTGGATGCAAACCGGTTATGTACCGGCCTCAGCAAAGGAAGCCCTGCAGAAACGCTATCAGGAAGTGGCCGACAAGCTCTTCGGACGTTTCCGTCAGAACCGCGAACAGATGAAGGAAAGCATGCTGCGCGAGCACCTGGAAACAATGATGAGCGGCCCGGATGCGTCCAATCGCCTCCGCAGCGAGGAACGCCGCCTGCGCGACCGCATCAACGGCCTGCGCAACGACGCTTCCACCATCGAAAACAACATGGCATTCTTTGCCAACTCGAAAGGTGCCAATGCCGATCAAATCCGCAAGCAGTTTGAAGAGAAGCGCACAGCCCTCGAACAGCAGATTCAGCGCCTCGAAAAGGAACTGAAAATGCTGCGCAGCATGAAGCCGGGGAATGCATGAGCTGTACCGCCTCACCGATTACCTGAACTATCTGCTTACTTCCGGAGGGCGGCACAGTATCCATTCGCCTTTCGTCTATCGCCTCTACAACGAGGTGATTCACGGGCGTGCTTCGCATCCTGCCTTGCACCATATCGAAATGTTGCGCGGCCAGATGCTGGCCAGCAAAGCCGTTATTCAACGCACCGACCACGGCGCAGGCAAGCAGCCTTCGTTGGTGAAGCTATCCGATTTCACACGGCGCAGCGCCAAACCGGCCAAGTATGCAAAGCTGCTTTACCGGCTCATCGCCGACTTGCAGCCTGCATTCGCCGTGGAGTTGGGAACCGGCACCGGCATCAGCACGCTCTATCAGGCTGCTGCCATGTCGCTCAATCCGCTGATCAGCCTGGAAGGCGACCCCGTGCTGGCCGATATCGCCCGTCATAATGCAGCCGAAAGCGGGTTGGCAGAGCGCGTGCATATCGTAAACGGGAGATTTGAAGATACACTGCCGCAACTCCTGCCGCAGTTACCGCAGCTCGATTATGTGTTCTTCGACGGCAACCACCGCCTCGACCCGACACTCGATTACTTCGAGCAATGCCTTCCGCTGGCCGGGGAAGGAAGCCTCTTTGTGTTCGACGATATCCATTGGAGCGAGGAAATGCAGCGCGCCTGGAATATCATTTGCCGCGACCCGAGGGTGCAGGTAAGCATTGATTTATTCGCCATCGGTTTGGTGTATTTCCGTCCCGGACAGGAGAAAGAACACTTTAAATTGCGCTTCTAAGCGAAGCTATGACGTTGGACTATGTACACAAGGTGCGGGTGAGGT
Organism: Bacteroidota bacterium; assembly: GCA_046314695.1. Lineage (GTDB taxonomy): Bacteria > Bacteroidota > Bacteroidia > NS11-12g > UBA955 > REEB481. Next base: position 26,484 of record JBKDBI010000187.1, read on the forward strand.
ATGGTGAAACTGACCAGATGGGAATGGTGTATCACGGCAACTACGCCCTGTATTTTGAAGAAGCGCGCACCGAGATGCTGCGGCGTTGTGGTATTACCTACCGCGAAGTGGAAGACGCCGGCATCCTGATGCCTGTCCGTGAAATGAGTATCCGTTTCATGAAAGGGGCCATGTACGACGACCTGCTCAGCATACGCGTGCAACTGTTAGAGAAACCCCTCACGCGCATGAGCTTCAATTACCGCACCTTCAATGAGCGCGGTATCTTGCTGAATACTGCAACCATCGAATTGATGTTTGTGAAGTCAGATAGTTTTCGTCCGGTCAAATGCCCTGAATTCCTCTTAGAACGCCTGCCTGCATGGTCTTAAAACCCGTTACCCGCAAGCTGCGCCGCGAAAACCGGCCCATCCGGCGCCAGGCCTGGTGGGAGGGGCTTGCCATGGTGCGGGTGATGAAAGAACGCACTTTGCCCGGCTTTCATGGCCACAGCGTGTATGAAGTGGGCCGGCATTTTCTCCGTTCCCTTTTCCGCGAAGACTTCACCCTCCGCGCCAGTTCGCTGGCATTCAACTTCTTCCTCGCGCTGTTCCCGGCCTTGCTCTTTCTCTTCACCCTCATCGCCTATATCCCGATCAAAGGATTGAAGAACCGCCTGATCCGCGAACTCGACTTCTTTCTGCCCGATGCGGCTTTCGAAGCCATCAGCGGCGCCATACGCGATATGCTGGCCATCCAGAACGGTAGCTTATTGTCGTTCGGTTTCCTGTTGGCCATCTGGTTTACCAGCAACGGATTCCATACCCTGATCAATACATTTAACCGGAGGCTGCCACGGCGGCGCAAACGCAATTGGTTCCGCAACCGCAGCGTTGCCATTCAGCTCACCATCGTGATCTCGCTGATGTTGATCGCTGCCGTGCTGATCATCTTGTATGCAGGTTACCTGCAACAGTGGATTTACAAGCAGCGCCTGGTGAACCGAAAAACACTGAAGATGCTTATTACAGGTACGGAATTCATTGTGCTGTCAGGACTCGTTTTTCTGGTCATTTCAACCATTTACCGCTTCGGTCCGGCCACCGTAAAACGTTGGCGTTTTATCACCGCCGGGGGATTGTTTGCGTCGGTTTTGTGCATACTCTCTACCGGCCTCTTTTCAGTGTATGTCAACAATTTTGATTCGTACAACAAAATTTACGGTTCCATTGGTGCCATCATAGCATTGATGATTTTGATATACATCAATACGCTCAGCGTTATTGCCGGTTTTGAACTCAACTCGAGCATAGAACGCGCCGCACTCGACCAATCTGAAGAATCCCCATGACCCAAGAAATTGAACCCGTTTTCGGCGAAATAAAAACCCAGGGCCGCCCAGTGTTTGCCCTGGCAGAACTGGCGCGCACGGCCGCTACCGAAACCAACTGGCATCTGGTGGCAGTAGTGGAGCCCGATCAGTTGCTGTTTGGCGAGGAAAACGACGATTCGTATGCTTTACACGTGTTTCTCGATACGCCGGATGTGGTGGAATTGCTCATTTCGCACGAGGAAATGACGCCAGAGCGCCGCGAAACTGCGGTAGAGAAGCTGACGCACTACGAAACCCATTTGAGAGGTTGCATACATGCGCTCAACGACGATGAAGCTTTGACAACGTCCTGGGAACAGAAACTGGAAAAACACAATTACCGCAATAAAAACGGCAAATGGGAAAAGCATAAGCCCGGTTTTAAGGAACAATGGCGCAGCATGATCCAAGGTGAAGAAGGCACCGGGATTACGTTTTTACTGATTGCGCTGAATATCATCGTATTCTTTGTCATGGTGTTGGCCGGCGGCGGCTGGGGCAGTACGGAATGGGATGTCTTGTACCAGTTTGGCGGCAACTACACCGCGGCCATCCAACAAGGCGAATACTGGCGTTTTCTGAGTTCGGTCTTCCTGCACAACGGCATCTTCCATCTCTTCATGAACATGATTGGTTTGTTTTACGGAGGGATGCTGGCTGAGCGCATCCTGGGAGGGAAACGCTTCCTGCTGATGTACCTGGTTGCAGGAATAGCCGGTTCGGTTTGCAGTTATTACTTTCACGATGAAATGCTCTCGGTCGGCTCGTCGGGAGCGGTATTCGGTATTTTTGGTTTCCTGCTCGGGCATTATTTCCTGCCCGGTGCAGACAAAGAGCTGCGCAAGGCAGTGCTGGTGCAATTGGTGATTTATGTGGGCCTCAACCTTTTGCACGGCATGAAAGACGGGATCGACAACTGGGCGCATGCAGGAGGATTGGTGGCGGGCTTCTTCATCGGCCTGGCATGGACCTTCGGCAATACACCGAAAGAAGATGGTATGCAAGAAGCCTGGAGTTTCCGTTCAGGCATCAGCGGAACGCGTTTGTTCCTTATGCCGTTGCTGCTGTTGGCAGGCTGTGCATTTGTTGTCCAGGCTAGGCCGCGCACCTTGTCTGCTTACATGGAACTCATTAACCAGGCCGATCGCTATTACGGTCAGGCCATGCGTGCATATCCCAATTCGGAGGATTCCGCGGCTTTGAAGAAGTTGCAGGATTCAGGTATTGCCGGTTGGAGCAAGGTGATTTCCATCCTCGATTCGGCGGCAGCCATACCCGGACTCGACAGCGGCCGCCTGGCTTTGTGCCATCGCTTCCGTCAGGCAGCCACACAACGACAAATAGCCTTCCGCTATGTCTACCGCGCCATCAGCGAACAATCACCCCGCTATTACGACAGTGTAGGTGCAGCCGTCCGCCTGGCCGATTCGCTCGAAATGCGGAATTGAGGGAAGTTTGGCAGCAGCCGCGATAGCTGACCTTTTTGCCAGCCATCCAAGAAACCGCCG
>JBKDBI010000188.1:0-5814 GCA_046314695.1 Bacteroidota bacterium
CGCTCGCTGTAATTGCGTGTATAGCTGGGCTGATAGCTGATCTGCCATTGGCCGTTTTTGCCCGAAGGTTCGGTATAGTTGAATTCGGCCTTGTACGTGCTTCCGGTGTTTTTGGAGGCCGTGAGCTGGTCGATGCCAATCGTGGTGTCGGGCGATTCGTAAAAACGGTTCAGGGAACGCAGGTAAGCGTCGCTATTTCTGGTGTTTTCGTCCTGGCTGATGTTCACCGAAAACGTGCGCCAGGGCTTGAGGAAGCGGCGCTTGTACAAGAGACTGTGGCTCAGGTTGATACCGTCGCCGAGGGAGTTCGAACGTGTTTCGGCGCTGTTCAGCCGCAGCAAGCCGTTGTTGGGAATGCGGAGGTCGTTGAAGGCAGCGGTACGGCTTTCCTGTTCGCTCTGCTGGAAGCTGAGGCGGTTGCTGTAAACGAATGAATTCATCGAATCCATCGCATATTCCAGCCGGACATTCAGGCGGTGGTTGTTGCTGCTGCTCTGGCTGAGGGTGCTGTCGTTGTACAACTGGGCCGCTCCGCGCTGGCTGAAATAATCGCGCAGGGTGAGGTTTTCGGTGGTGTTGACGCTGCGGTTGAAGAAATAGCTGGTGCTGAGGCTCACCTTGGTGCCCAGGGTTGTGCTGTAGTTCAGGCCGGCGCTGTGGGTATTGCTGATGCCGTTGCTGTTCCCGACCGAGAAATTGCCCATGCCGCCGCCACCCCAACTGCCTCCGCCCATGCGCATGCCGCGCATACCGGCTGGCATGCCGCGCATACCGCTGAAACCACCACCGCCCGAACCGCCGAGCCCAACCAGGTCCTGGCTCGAGAAGTTCTGCTGGTTGATGTTGTTGCTCATCCCGAGGAAGGTGATGCGGTGGATGCCTTTGAACCAATTGATCACGGCGCCGGATTGGTAACGGCCTTCCGCTGCGTCACGGCCATAGCCGCCGTACACTTTGCCGAAAACGCCGTTGTTGCGGCCTGCGCGCGTGGAGATATTGATGGCTTTCTGGCTGTTGCCGTCGTCGAAGCCGGTGAAGAACGACTGATCGCTCATGCGGTCGAAAACCTGCACCCGGCCAACAATTTCGGCGGGGAGGGAACGCAGGGCGGTATTCACGTCGTCGCCAAAGAATTCCTTCCCGTCTACCGTTACGCGCTGTACGTTTTCACCCTGGGCCTTCACCTGGCCGTTTTCGGTGGTGATGCCGGGCATCTTGCGTATCAGCGTTTCAGCATCGGCATCGCGGTTCACGCGGTAATTCGATGCGTTGTATTCCGTGGTATCGCCTTTCTGCACTGCGCCCTGACGCGCGCGGATCCGCACACTGTCCAGGCTGGTGGCATTGGCATTGAGCCGGATAGTACCCAGGTTCAGGCCGCCTTCGGGAACCTGTACCGTGCTGTCCCATTCTTCCATTTCCATTCCGGGATAGGAAGCGTTGATGGTGTAGGTGCCCGGACTGCTGAGCATCAGACGGAAAAATCCGCCGGGCCGGGTCTGGCTGCGGTAAACCGTATCACTGCCTGCAAGCGGTGCTACTTTGATGCGCACCGGTTGGGAAGGAATCGATCCGTTTGCGCGGACAAAGCTGCCGCCAAGGGATGTCTGAGCCTGTATGGTGGGGAATAATGCGGTTATGGCTGCCGAAACCAGCAGTCGGTAGAGTGTCAATTTCATCAATGGGGCTGCAAGTTGAACAAACGGACTGAGCTTTGGATTGTTTTTGGATGAAATTCGGCGACATTCGTTTAAAAGCCAATTTTTATGTTTTTGATATTCACTGGTATAACACCATTAACAAGCAAGGGGCATGCAACGCTCCAGGGTTCCTTCAGACCAAACACCGTATGATCCGCATTGGTATAATCATTCTTGCTTTCCTGTGCACCGCGGTTGTTCAGGGTCAGCAATTGTATTTCCCGCCCAAAACGGGCACAAGCTGGGACACCCTTTCCCCGACACGCCTTGGCTGGTGCAACGACAGCCTCGAAAGCCTGCACCGTTTTCTCGAATCCAAAGGCACCAAAGGATTCATGGTGTTGAAGGATGGCAAAATCGTAGTCGAACGCTATTACGGAACCTTCACCCGCGACAGCGCCTGGTACTGGGCTTCGGCAGGCAAAACACTTACGACCTTTCTTGCCGGACTGGCGCAGGAGGAAGGCAAGCTGCGCATCACCGACACGAGTGCGCGTTACCTCGGCAAAGGCTGGTCTTCCCTGACCGCCACTCAGGAAGCCGCTATCAACGTGCGCCATCACCTTACCATGAGCACCGGACTCGACGATGCTGTAGCCGACGACGATTGCACCCTGCCTTCCTGCCTTACCTATAAGGCAGCACCCGGAACGCGCTGGGCCTATCACAACGCGCCCTATACCCTGATGGAGAAGATTGTCGAGAACGCCGTTGGGGTCACTTACAACCAGTTCACCACGAGCCGGCTGAAGGTTCCGACGGGCATGACCGGCCAGTGGATGAAAATCGGGTACAACAATGTCTATTTCAGCACCGCGCGCTCCATGGCGCGCTTCGGTTTGCTGATGCTGAACAACGGGGTTTGGAATACCGATACCATCATGCGCGACCGCAACTATTTCCGCGATATGGTGAACACTTCCCAATCCATCAACCTCAGCTATGGGTATCTCTGGTGGCTGAACGGCAAAGCTTCCCACATGCTTCCGACGGTGCAATTTGTCTTCAATGGCAGCATGATTCCCGCAGCTCCCGCCGATATGTATGCGGCCCTGGGCAAGAACGACCAGAAGCTTTACGTCATTCCGTCGCAGCGCATGGTAGTGGTGCGGATGGGCAATGCCGCAGGCAATGTGCAACTGGCGGCGTCTTCTTTCGACAACGAACTCTGGACCAGGATTTCGCGGTTGTCTTGCCTGTCGCAATCTGTTGATGGTAAAGCGCCTTATGATGGCTTGCACATTTTGGGAAACCCGGCGGGAAGCACTTTGCGCGGCAGCAGCCTGGAAGCCGGCAGCCTGGAAGTTTACGATGCGATGGGACGGCTGTTGATGCGTGAAAAAGTTGCAGCCGGCAATTGGGCCTTCGATACCCGGCACTGGCCGAAAGGTTTGGTTTACCTCAGATTTGAAACCTTGTCCGGCTTGCAAAAGCGGCTGCCGGTATTGGTGCAGGGGGAATGACGCGTGTTAAATATCCGTTGAAAAGAGCCGGGTATCGGGATAAATTCCTTGACTGACCTTTTCACCGTGCGATGAAGGTCGCTTGTTAAAGAGACTTTGGTGTGAGCAATGGATGTTGTTGAGGTAGTCTGTAAGCTATAGTCTGCCTTTCTGTTTCAGGAAGCATTCCAGCCAGGCTTTCAGTCAATTGAAAGAACTGCGGAATGGTTGTGATGACTTTTCATTGCATATTTAAGAATATTTTATACAGGTTTCCCGAATAATTAGATGCAACCATTGTAAACCTTTCCTGACCAATAGGAAGAACTATATAATAAGAAATGAATATATGCATCCTGAATACCGGAAAGTGCGTTCAACTTAAAAAACTGCGTCATGCGTATTTGAGAAGAATGCTTATGACGACAGTGTTGTTTTCATCCCTGGCTATTGTAGAGGGACAATCCCGCGTGAGAGCCTGGAATGCCTCAGGGCAGGTTTTTGTTGTTTGGGAAACGGACACACAACCAACGCTCAATTACAATATTTGGCTTGCGTTGCGGCCGGCAGGCAGTACGAGCCGGCTGCAACGGGTCGGTTTGGTGTTTGAGCCGGAATGGGCGGGCAAGCGGCTTACATTGGCTTCTGCGAACGCTACGTGGCGGATACCGGACGGGAATGGTGGCATCTATCAACTTAAAAAGACGGAGGGTTTGTTTGTGTATACCCCTCACGATACGGCGACGCGTCTCGTATATGTTACGCGCAACAACGATTCGTTGTTGACAGACTCAAACCGCACTGTCCGCCCGGTTTTCATGGAGTATAACCCCACAAAGTCCAAGGTAAAATGCCATTTGCAGTTAACCGGCAACACCCGTGAGGGCTTCCCCTTTGCCGTTTTTGCCATGTGGGCGGATGGAAGACAGAACCCCGCAGATGCACGCCCGGATTACCCTGTAATGGCCAACGATGCAAAAAATGGCGCACCCCATGTATTTGCGGTATACAGGCCGCAGGTGAATCTGCCTGCGGAACCTTACCCGGCCGTTGTGTGTCTGCATGGTGGCGGAGAGTTTGGCAGTTATTGGTCTTACGCTCCGAATGGCGTGCACTACAAGAATACCGGAAATGTTCCCGTGGATGGTATAACCATAGCTTTTGACGACCGTTTGTTTTTATCCAGCAACGGGGTGGTAAACGAAGATCGCCCCAGCAATTGGTTTGGTTGGCATACCCAATTGAACCCCACCACGGCAAGCAATGCGCCGGCCAACGGACTGGTTGTGCCCTATACCCTCAGGCGCCTGGTCTGGACCATCGATTGGCTGTTGAATGAATCGCCCTACAACATTGATTCAAACCGCATTTCTATCATGGGGAATTCGATGGGCGGAACCGGGACGCTGCTCTTGTCGCGTTGGAAGCCCGAGAAATTTGCTGCTGCCACGGCTTTTGTTCCTCCGCATTATACGCCCGGAACAGGAGGAAGATTGTTCGGCACAGAACAAACCAACCTGGTTACCACCGAGACCGGACCTGACGGAAAGAAACTGCGCGTGAACGATTTCTTTAATCAGGCAAGGCGCATTTCCCCTGTATCCCGTGATTTCTGCTTTACCCGCATCTACCGTGGCCGCTGCGATGATGCCGCCGAATGGGGGGCAAGGCACCTGCAGCTGTTCAACGAAATCAACGACAAGAAACTCGGCTTTCATCTGTACTGGGATAACCGCGACCATACTGCTTCAGACTGGACTTCAGACGACAGAACAACCGCCTGCTTGGATATAGGGCAATGGGTGAGCCCGGTCAGAACCCAAAGATGTGAGGCATCTTACCAGGGCAGATTCAGGAATAACCAATCCTACCCGGGGTTTTATCACGACGATCAGAATTTCTCAAAAACTGGGCAGCAACCCGAACTTGGTAACGGAGACCCTGCTGACGGCGATGCCTGGGGAACCTGGGGCGGCTATTACGACTGGGATGTAAGTACAGTAACCGATGCGGCTGACCGCTGGGAGTGTACCGTGTATCTGATGGGGCAATCGGCTGTTTCGGTTGACAATTGTCCGGTTGACTCATCCTCCTGCGGCATTGCAATCCGCAAACCCCGTTCATTCAAACCACAACCAGGCAGTCAACTCAGCTGGAAGCTCATTCGGGTTTCCAACAACGAGGTATTGCAATCAGGGGTAGTAACAGCCGACACCACCGGCTTAGTTATGATTGATGGTTTGAAAATCTTCAAAGACCCGCTCCGCAGCCGTTTAATTGTCGAAAAAAGTGGCACAAGCGGCCTGAACGATCTAAATGGGCACCTGGTAAATGTTTATCCCAATCCTGCCCAAAACATACTGACAGTTTCGGGTGCCATTCCGGAAAATTGCAGTTACTCCCTGTTCAATGTTTACGGGGCGGAAATTTTAACAGGTGCGCTTGAACAGCCAAACATTGATGTGAGTAAGCTGCGACCCGGAACCTACTTTTTACGGTTGAAGGGTGGTTTTAATTTCACTTCGGTTAAAATGATAATCATTGATAAGTAATATGAACGCCATTTACAGGAAATTGGCGCTGGGCCTGGCATTCATGGCCATTGGCCGCTATAATCAGGCACAGCCCACCGCACAGCAGATGGATGCGGCTGAACAATACAGCCAAAGCCT
>JBKDBI010000189.1:0-2961 GCA_046314695.1 Bacteroidota bacterium
CTACCGCGACTTCTCCATCCTTGCCCTCACGGGCGCTTACGGTTTGCAGGTCCTGGACGCCGTCGTCGACGCCCACCTCAGCGGCTTCGACATGAACCAACCCATCAGCGGGCTGCATATTCGCCCAAGTTTTGCGATGGGAGCCGGTGTGGCGGTGCGGTGGGAGTTTTGAGGGGCTCCGACTGGGATTGGGTTGGGGTTTTAAGATTCGTACGCCGTAAGCCGGAAATACAGGTATTGGTTATTGACCATATAAAAAAGGCACATGGAGTCAGGTGAAACTGTAAAATGTTTTCTAGCAACTGGTTGGTTTGTTTATTATGGTTTTCCGGGTGTTAATTTTGAAACGCAGGCGCCGTAAAAAGGACCAGTAGGACGCGAAGGACGTGAGCGATTGCGTGGCTGCAAGGTGTCGGATTGTCTGCGTATGAAACCCGGGTTGTGGATTATTTCTGGGCCAGAAATAGCTTTATCCGTAATTTGTGCCGCTGCTTTGCAGCTCATTCCGCCCCCAACCCATCGTTCCAGTGACATGACGCTGCTCTGCAGCTTGGGTCGGGTGATTTCATTGTAACATTGAGCAACACAAAACAATGCGCTTGAGCTGCATCGCAGTGACATATCACTAAAACTCACAGGGCGATGCGGCTGAGCTGCGCAGCAGCGGCATGTTTACACCTTGCAATGCGTTTGGGGTATTGATTTTCGTTTTACATGTGCCGCTGCTTTGCAGCTCGTTCCGCCCTTATTCCATCGTTCTAGTGATGTGATGCTGCTACGCAGCTCGGGTTGCGTGAATGCATCGGATTGTTGAATCATGCGGTTGTGCGCCCGGACTGACCAGCTTTGTTGTCACCCGTTTACCAATCTTATGATAGGAATCTTTCTTGATTTTACCAATTTTTGGTAACTTTGAAGGAAGAGCAACGCCATGAAAAACACATCCATTTCCCTTGGAACCTATTTTGAGCAATTCGTGAGCAGCCAGGTTTCATCCGGCCGATATAAGAATGTGAGCGAAGTTATCCGCGCCGGGCTTCGGCTCCTGGAAGACGAAGAAAACCGGGCTATGGCTTTGAAAGCTGCCATCCAACAAGGGCTGGACAGTCCGCTGGTAGAAGCATTTGATTTCCGGGAGAATCTGCAAAAACTTAAAGCAGACAAGAAAAACAATGGTTAAGGTTCTGCTGCGCCAGGCCGCCATCGACGACCTGAATGACATTTGGAACTATACCCTCAACGAATGGTCTGAAAAACAAGCCGACTTCTATTATCAGCGTTTGGTATTGGCCATAGAGCTGATAGCTGCCAATCCGTCAATCGGTAAAGGCTACGAAGAAATACACCATCAATTGCGTGGTCTGAGAACAGAAAAACACATCATTTTTTACCGTATAGCGGGCGTAGAAAGCCTTGAGATAATCCGCATTTTGCATGAGCGAATGGATGTGAAGACCAGGCTTGGTGAATAAGCATCGTTTGCACGGCAAACAAAGGATGCACCCCAACCAAATATCCAGATTTTTTCATCCTTGCATCCTTCTTTGCCAGCGAGCAACTGGAGTGTATACGGTAATCACCTAAACACAATTCCCATGCAGGGTTCAATTTTCCGGATTCATTGTGCCTCTGCTACGCAGCTCACTCCGCCCAAAACCCATCGTGCTAATGACATGACGCTGCTGTGCAGCTCGGGTCCGGTGGAATTCATCGTTTTATGGACATGACGCTGCTACGCAGCTTGGATCGGGTGAATTCATTGTAACATTGAGCAACACAAAACAATGCGTTTGAGCTGCATCGCAGCGACATATCACTAAAACTCACGGGGCGATGCGGCTGAGCTGCGCAGCAGCGGAATGTTCATTCCTTGCAATGCGTTTGGCCTCGTCGCAGGGCATTGAGGTTCGAAAAAAATTTGCCGCAGCTACGCAGCTCATTCCGCCCAAAACCCATCGTGCTAATGACATGACGCTGCTTTGCAGCTTGGGTCGGGTGAATGCATTGTAACATTGAGCAACACAAAACAATGCGTTTGAGCTGCATCGCAGCGACATATCACTAAAACTCACGGGGCGATGTGGCTGAGCTGCATAGCAGCGGCATGTTATTGTCCAAGCTGCGCCGCAGCGCCATATCACCGACTAGTTAAACCTTATTGTCTTCGCCGGGCTGAGCCGCGTTATGAGCGTGGCAGGCAAGAAGAGTACCAGCAGGATCAACACAAAGGTGATGAGGTTAACCAGCAATACCTGCCAGGGTATAACTTCGACGAGCACGCGATCAACATAATAGGTCTCCTTGGAGAGGCGGATAAAGCCGTAGGTGTCTTGCAGCCAGCAGAAGCCGAGGCCGGCAAGGTTGCCCAACAAGAGGCCGAAGAGGATGATATAGGCGCTGTGGAAGAGGAAGATGCGGCGGATGCCGGGGTTTCCGGCGCCGAAGGCTTTCAGCAGGCCGATCATGTTCGTGCGCTCCATGATGAGTATGAGCAGGGCAATGCACATGTTGATGGCCGCCACGAGGATCATGAGGGCGATGATGATCTCGACGTTCGTGTCCAGGTAGCCGAGCCATTCGAAGAGCTGGGGCTGCTGCTCGTAGATACTGAGCGCGCGGAGGCCGGGCGGCACAAGTCCGTGGATCTGCTCGGTGGCTTCCTGCAGGGCCGCGGCATTGCCCTGGAGGTATTCCGGCCTGAGGTGCACGTCCCATTGCGTCATGGCCTGCCCGTTGCGGAACACCTGTTGCAACAAAGGCAGCGAAGTATAGGCCATAAGGCGGTCCTGCTCCTCCAGACCGGTATCGTAAATACCGGAGATGCGCGGCCCGACCGCCGTGCTGCGGTTGTTGCCGCTGCTGTCGCTGCGGATGAACAAGACGCGCAGGCGATCGCCCGTCTTGAGGTTCAGCCGTTTGGCGGTATAGGCGCTGATGAGCACTTCGGCCTTGCCGGGGTCC
>JBKDBI010000190.1:0-4347 GCA_046314695.1 Bacteroidota bacterium
ACCGGTTTTAACAACGAGAGCACCAACGGCAACCGCACCGCCCGCGAAAGCGTGGAATCGTCGTTGATGTGGGGAAATGCCTGTGGTTCCATCCGCTATACCCGCGAACACAATCCGCGCCTCTTTGCCACCCATACCCTCGGTTTCACCAGTTACCGTTACCGCAATGGAGTAAGTTTCAATGCCAGCTACCGCACAGACACTTCTTTTGATGAGCTTGAATTATCACTGGGTTATGGAGCAGGCATTACAGATCTGATTGCACGCAGCGATTTCGAGTACGCGCATTCCACCACGCAGCGTTTCCGTTTCGGGGGAGAGTTCATCCAACACCGCTTCCGACCGGGTTATTTCAATATCCGCATCAATGCCACCGGAGGGCCTAATATCGATACCGTTATCGGCCCGAAAGATCCGTTCTATTCGCAGGAATTTGCCCTGTACGGCGAAACCGAACGCAACCTGGGCCGTGGCTTGCACATGAACGCAGGCCTGCGCATGGTGAATTACCTCAGCGGCGGCAGCTACCGTTTCTTCCCCGAACCGCGCATTTCCTTCCGTCAACGACTGGAAAACAACCTGGCGGTGAAATTCTCCTATGCCATGATGAATCAGTCGGTACACCTGCTTACGAACAGTTCAGGCGGCTTGCCATGGGATTTGTGGTTCCCTGCTACGGCGCGCATCCGTCCGCAGCGCTCCCAACAACTTGCCTTTGGCCTGGCTCAGCCATGGAAACACGGCATTGAGTTCAGCCTCGAATCTTACTTCAAGTGGATGAACCATATCGTGGATTATGCAGAAGGCGCTGACCTTTTTGCCGTTCAGACCGATTGGGAAGAACAGGCGCGTGTAGGCAGGGGCCGCATGTACGGCGGTGAATTGCTGATGCAAAGGCGCAGTGGCAGGCTCAATGGCTGGGTTGGATACACGCTCAGCTGGTCGGATCGCATTATTCCAGAAGTGAACTTTGGCCGCCGCTATTACTTCCGTTGGGACCGCCGCCATCATCTGACTGCAGTTGCCATGTACAAGTTAGACGAAGCCTGGGAACTGTCTTCCACCTTCCTGCTGCAATCGGGCAATGCCATTACCCTGCCGCAGGGTCGTTACCTTTCGGTGAACGGTACGCCCATCAACGATTATGTGGCCAAGAACGACCAGCGTTTCCCGCTCTACCACCGCATGGATATCTCCATCCAGAAACGCATCAATCCGCGCAACAACTTTACATCAACCAAGCAATACTGGAACCTCACCATTTACAACGTATATAACCGATTTAATCCATTTTATATTGATATTGACAATACCCGCACTCCGCCCAGGGTGGTGGGGATTGCCTTTTTCCGTTTCCTCCCCGTACTCACCTATTCCATGAAATTCTAAGCACCATGCGTCTCCTTCTTTCTGCCCTGTTGCTCCTGGGTCTGGCTTCCTGCGAGCGCGAGCTGTACTATACCTTCAGCGATTATCAGCCCAAGCTGGTTGTCAATGGACTAATCAACAACCAGGACAAAATCGGACTGTCTGTATCCACCGCTGTTCCGTTTGGTTCATCGAACAATCCCGAATACCTCAGCAACGCCAAAGTGAGTTTCTTTATTGACGGCGTGCGCCAGCCGGATTTGCCGTTTGATGCGTTAAGCGCGAAATACCTGTATGGATTTCCTGCCATGCCGGGGCGCGAATACCGCGTTGTGGTAAGCGCTCCCGGTTATCCCTCCGTTGAAGGCACGGCAAAACTGCCATCAGCCGGCAGCTTCGGGAAAGCGACTTTTCAGGATTCTGTGGCAACGGATTCCTTTGGATTCCCGGAAGGCGCTATCACCGTGCGCATCAACGACAACGGTGCAGAGAAAAACTGGTACCGCATCAAAATCCTGTATTACAATACCACCCAGGCCATGTTCGACCTGTTGCCCGTGGAATCAGAAGACCCGCTGGTGAACCAACTGGCCAGCCAGAGCGACGGTTCCTATGTCTTCAACGATGCCACCTTCAACGGCCGCAGTCGGGAAATCCGCTTCCAGACGCCATTCGGATATGCACAGGGAACCCCGCGCTTTCTGATTGAAATGGAAAACCTCTCGGAAGACTTCTATCTCTATTCTACCAGCCTGAACCGCTACGAGAATGCAGGTGCAGCGCTGTTCCGCGAACCAATCTTCGTTTACAGCAATATCCGCGACGGACTCGGCATTTTTGCCGGCGCCAGCCTCTTCCGCGACACAATCCGCTAGCGTCGGCCCTTGTGGCCGGCCTCCTTTTGTAGGATTCCATGCGCGGTCGACCACCAGGGTCGACGTTTCTCGCCCTTACGCGAACCCAACCCGGCCTTCCCGGGTCGCATATCTTGGCTCAACAATTGAAGCGCATTGTCCGACCAAGGTCTCACGGGTCGAATTTCACTAACACATAAGCATATCGGGAACTCCCTCTCTGCGGTCTTTGCGTGATTTCCCCTTTGGGTTCTCTGCGTGAACTTTTCATGGGATTGTTTCACGCAAAGTGCGCAAAGACGGCCTGCTGGCAACGTATTCCTGGGATACGTTTAAGCCGATAGCTTCAGAAAGAATTGATTGGCGCGCAAAGAGCGCAAAGACATCTGTAATCTGCCCTCTCTGCGGTCTTTGCGTGTTTTCCCCTTTGCGGTCTCTGCGTGAACCTTTCATGGGATTGTTTCACGCAAAGCGCGCAAAGACAGCCAGCTGGCAACGTATTTCTGCATACATTTTATACTTCCAAGCTCCGGAAAGAATTGATTGGCACGCAAAGAGCGCAAAGACGTCTGTAATCTGCCCTCTCGGCGGTCTTTGCGTGTTTTCCCCTTTGCGTTCTCTGCGAGAACTTTAGCTAGGAACTATTTCACGCAAAGGCCAGAAAGAAGCGACATCATCCACCTTTTCTTATCGATCTTACATTGGTGGATCTCATGGACCCGGCCTTACCGGGACGCATATCTTAATGAATCGCCTTGAAAATCCGGTTCCAGCGGATGCCGCCGAAGCTGCCTTCCTGACCAACAAAGCCGGTGGTGGGGTCAACGGTGCGCTTTTCGCGGATGCTGAAGAATACAAAAAGGGGCGGACCGATGACATGCGTTTCCGGAACAAAGCCCCAATAACGGCTGTCCAGCGAATTATGCCGGTTGTCACCCATCATCCAGTAATAGTTCTGTTCGAAGGTGTAACTGGTAACCGGTTCAGAACCATTGGATAACAATTGCTTTCCTTCTCCATCGAGGTCAATTTCGGGATGGTTCTCGTACACCTGAATAACGCGCTGGTAGAGCGGCCAGTTTTGGGCGTTGAGGGCCACGGTGGCGCCTTTCCTGGGTATGTAGATCGGACCAAAATTGTCCAATGTCCAGGGGAATTGCCCGGGCTTCTCCGGGTACAGGTCGCCACTGCCCGGCCGATCCTGGATATAGCAGGTGTCGACCAGTTGTGATGCCTTCAGTGCCAGGTATTTGGCTTGCGAAGTGTGGATAATGTAGTCATAGCCTTTAGGCACTTCTGCAGGTGGGTAGATATCGTATAGCTCGTATTGGTCGACCGTTTCCTGCCGGAGTGGTTCCTTAAACCGGAAGAAATAGCTGTATTGCTGATTGGGAGATGCGGGCAGCTCCTTGCCGTTGATATACACCACGCGGTTGCGGATGGCAAGCGAATCGCCCGGCAAGCCGATGCAGCGCTTGATATAGTTCTGCTGCTTGTCGATTGGATGCCCTTCATCCATCGGGTAATTGAATACCACGGGGTCGTTGTTCTTGATTTTCCTCCAGCCGGGTAAACGCATGTAAGGCAACTCGAGGAGCGAGCTGTAGGCCTTCATCCCCAACAAATCCTGATGGGCGAGGGGAATGGCCAAAGGCGTCATCGGAACACGGGCACCGTAATGCACGCGTGATACGAAAAGATAGTCGCCCACCATGAGATTGCCTTCCATACTCGGTGTCGGAATCTTGTATGCCTCCACGTAAAAACCGCGAATCACACCGGCCACAAAGACGGCAAAGAACAAGGCATCGCCCCATTCGCGGAAAGCCCCGGAAGGGGCGGGGTGCTTCTTTTTGAAGTCTTCGCTGTGGCTCGGGCCCAGGTAAGCAGCTTCCTTGCTGAAACCAACATACGGCAGATACGCAAAGGGGAATATCACACCCAGGATTTGCTGCCAGAGCCTGAACTGTCCGAAGCTGCGCAACAAGTCGATCGTGATGGTGAAGCCGGCGATCACATTCACAACCGGAATGCAAAGCAGCAGCACATAATACCAGGGCCGGTTGACCAGTTTTGCCCAATGCCACCAGCTCAAAACCGGTACCAGGGCCAGCCAGCCGGGTTT
>JBKDBI010000191.1:0-5283 GCA_046314695.1 Bacteroidota bacterium
ATGGCCATTGCCGACGAGCAGGGTGAGGCCGTGGTGGTAATGCCCGACTGGTTCGAAGCACTGAATATGGAATTCCGCTACCAGCTGACCTGTGTTGGTGGCTACGCTCCTGTATATGTTGCCGAGAAGATCAAAGGCAACCGATTCAAGATAGCCGGGGCCACCAAAGGACTTGAAATATCGTGGCAGGTTACCGGCATCAGGCATGATGCCTATGCAGAAAAGAACCGCATACAGGTTGAAGTGGAGAAGAGCGAAACCGAAAAGGGCACTTACCTGCACCCGGAGGTTTTTGGAAAATCTGCTGACAAAGGGGTCTACTACAAGATGCTGCAACAACATGTGGTACCGAAAACTGCGGGTCCGGCAACAGAGGAAATACGCGCAGCCCAGCAAATTCCGGGTACTACTGTTTACAAAGTTGACAGACCATAAATAGTCCGGCCTGAGGAAGGGTTGGAGGAATACATGATTCAGCCCTTCCGGGTTGCAGCGTCCAGGTTTCTTTTTTGTTTCCGCTTCGTTGCAGGATTGAGCAACGGCAACAGGTTGCGCGTGTCAGCCTTTTAACGGGCTTTGTACCTGTCTGGATTCAAAACCCCTGCACCCCGTTCACGGTCGTGTATTTCAACACATTCTTCTTGTCGGGGTAGATGCGGCTGAAGGCGCTCTGGCACATGAGGGTGGCTTCGTGGAAACCGCATAGGATGAGCTTCAGCTTGCCTGCATAGGTGTTCACATCGCCGATGGCATACACACCGGGCAGGTTGGTGGCATAATCGCGGGTATCGACACGGATGGCGTTGTCTTCAATCTCCAGCCCCCAGTTGCCGATCGGCCCGAGCTTGGGCGTCAGACCAAAGAGCGGCAGGAAGGTGTCGGTGTCGATCCAATAGTTTTCGCGGTCTTTTTGCTGCACTTCCACTTGCTGGAGTTGTCCATCGCCCCGCAAGCCAACGATCTCGGCCCATGTGAGGAGCTTGATTTTGCCTTGTTCGGCCATGTCCATCACTTTCTGCACGCTGTCCAGGTGCCCGCGGAATTCCGATCGGCGATGGATGAGCGTGATTTCGGAGGCGATGTCGGCCAGGTAGATGGTCCAGTCCAGCGCGCTGTCGCCACCGCCGGCAATCACCAGGCGCTGACCGCGGAATTTCTCCGGTTCCCGCACCAGGTATTCCACACCCTTCTCTTCGAAATCGACAATGTTCGCAATGGGAGGTTTGCGCGGTTCGAAACAGCCCAGGCCACCGGCAATGGCTACCACCGGCGCTTCGTGCACCGTTCCCTTATGGGTGGTGACACGCCAGTGGCCGTTTTCGGTCCGTTCCAGCAGTTCAGCGCGTTCGGCCAAGGTGAAGCCGGGCTTGAACGGTTCAATCTGTTTCATCAGGTTATCGACCAGGTCTCCGGCCAATACCTCCGGAAAACCGGGGATATCGTAAATCGGCTTCTTGGGGTAGATCTCCGCCAGTTGTCCGCCCGGAATGGCAAGCGAGTCGATGATATGGCAGCGCAACTTGAGCAGGCCTGCTTCGAAAACGGTGAAGAGGCCAACCGGGCCTGCACCGATAATGAGAATATCCGTCTGGATCATGGAACTGTGTGCAAAATTACCACTGCAACCTTTCAACAGTACGGTTTCCCTCAAAAGCATGGCTGATAAAACGCAGGAAACTGAATCTGACAAAAAAGACCTTCAAAATCAGTTGATTTTAGAAGCTGTCGATGAAATTGCCGGTTCGGGAATGAGGTAATGGAGATTTTGGGAAATATTGGTTGGCTGATTGCCGGGTTTGTGGCGCTCATCTGGGGCGCAGGCCGCCTGGTGGAAGGCGCCTCTTCGTTGGCGCGGCGCTTTGCTGTTTCTGAACTCGTGATAGGTCTTACGGTCGTGGCCTTCGGTACCAGTCTGCCGGAGTTCGTTGTGAACCTGGTTGCCTCTTTTCGCGGGCATGGCGCCATTTTGTATGGGAATATAATCGGCAGCAATCTGGTCAATTTGTTGGCCATACTGGGATTGTCGGGCTTGATTTTTCCCCTGGCCATCCGGCATTCAACCGCATGGCGTGAGGTGCCGATGTCTTTGTTCGCTACGCTTCTTTTCTTCTTACTGGTGAACGACCGCGATGAGCCCGGGTTATCTCGGTTGGATGGCGCATTGCTGCTATTTGGTTTCCTTTTGTTTATGGTCTATGTATTCCAAGCGATGAGACAAGGCCGCTTTACTGGCCCGGATGCAAGGAGCGGCACCCATGCAGTGCCTTTCATCAGGTCGGTGGTGCAAATCGTTCTCGGAATGATTTTGCTGTTGGCCGGAGGCGAGATCGTGGTTCGGAATGCTGTTTCCATGGCCACTGCCTGGGGCATGAGTCATGGGTTGATTGGACTGACAATTATTGCCACAGGCACATCGCTGCCCGAGCTGGCGACCTCGGTCGTCGCAGCCTGGAAGAAGCGCAGCGATATTGCCATCGGTAATATCATCGGTTCCAATATCTTCAACTTATGTTTCGTGGCAGGCAGCGTGGCAATGGTACAACCTGCGCCTTACGACCCGGCCTTTAACGCAAGCCTTTGGCTATTGGCCGGCTCAACTTTGTTCCTGTTCCTCGCTTTTTTTATCGGGAAGCGCTACGTGCTGGAACGCTGGCAGGCGGGTGTGCTCTTTGCTGCCTATGTTATCGCGCTCTTGTATCAGATCATGAAAGAAACAGGTTCTTTCTGAAATGCTTCAGGGTCAGCTAAAGGCACAGATAACACCGCCCATCAAGGCCAGGCACAGAATCCAGTAACCGCTGTTGATCAGCCCGTATTTGAGTCCTTTGCGTTCGAAAAGTGCGTTGGTGATCAAGGCCGGAACAACAACGAATAGTCCGCCAATGGTTCCGTGCACAGCGCCGTGACCGAAGCTGCGGAAATTGTTGCCGTATGAACTGAGCAGGCGCTGGTATTCGTTCCAGGCTTCACCGCTTTTGTCGGCAAATCCGGGTTCGTTCATCATCAGTGAACCGAGATGAAACTGGTGGATTACCATCGTATTGAGTCCCATAGCCAGCATAAAGGCAAACAGCAGTGACAAGCCGAAGATAAGCGGTATATTGGCGTTCTTGATTTGGTCGTCGCTCAATCCGGCTGCCTTTTGCCAGACCGTTCCCATCACTTTCGGATGGTACCAGATGAAGCCAAGCAGCATGGGAATCAGCGCAGCGAGCGCGGTGATGAGGAAATTGATTTTCATGGCAGGGATTTGTTTGGGTCAGGAAGGTATAAAAGCATGATTATGGTGCCAAGTTTTTTTCGATAACCTGTGCTTCGCAGATACAGTGCGAACCTAGGGTTGAATTTCGCCTTCACACATGGAGGTAGTCAATCAGACAGATCCTGGTTATGGTTTCTGGGTATTATTCGGGCTGTTTCTGTTATGGGGATCAGCGTGGGATAAACTGCAAAGCGCCAGGTATTACCTCGACGGCAGACTGGCAGGAGCGCACACCATGAGCAATCTGTTGCTGAATGCGAGACTGATTCAGGATCCGCTCGTACAGCGCGCGTACATTGGGTTGCTTACAACGCTGGTGCGTTACAACTACGAACAACAGGCGAAAACAGCTGTGTCGCTTCAAGAAGAACTTGCCCAGGCGGCTGCACTGGTGGCTATGCACAACCTCAGCCATCAGCAGAAAGTGCGCTGGGAGCCAGACGCGCATTTACAGGATATGGAGATGGAATTGCCGCCATTTTCATTGCTTTGCCTGGTTGAGAATGCGTTGGCACACGGGGTGGATCCGGGGCGGGATGAAGTGGCCATACGCATACATGCCGGCCGTGTAAAAGGAAGTATGCAGGCCTTGTGTCTGTCCGGTTTCGGTATGCCACAGCCAAAGGTGCTCAAACGTCCTCCCAAAGGCCATGGATTGCATTACCTGTCCCAACGCCTGTATCGCTTTTGTGTGGCTAAATCAATGTATCATTATTTCGAAAAGCCTGTAGTGAAAGGCGATCATTTGATCGTACAGTTCCCGGTATGAGAACCTTAATCATTGAAGATGAGCGTCCGCAGGCCCATGCATTGGAATCGCTGTTGGTGCAACATTGGCCTGAAGCGGAAATCTACAAAGCAGGCAATTTGCGGGATGCTGCAGCTGCGTTAGAGGAGAGGGTTTACGATCTGGTTCTGGCAGATATTATGCTGGATTCAGATTCAGTTTTTTCGGTACTGGCCGGATCTGAACAGTCTGGTTACAGTTTGGTAATGATCAGCGCGCACAACCATTTTGCGGCCCAGGCCTTTGCCGCACATGCTTGTGCGTATGTGCTGAAACCATGGAAAGAAGACGAAGTAGTTTCTGCGATACACAGGGCGCTGGTCGGAGGCAGTCGCCTGAATCAAAAAGAACAGATAGTTTCTTTGGCTCAGGCCATGCAGGAGCAAACCTTGCGCCGGATTTTTCTTCCCACCCAGGAAGGTTTTGATGTGCTGGAAATCGCACGGATTGTGGCGGTGGAGGCCGGTCGCAGTTACTGCACCTTCCACCTGGAAGGCGGTGAGCGCAGGGTGGTTTCGCGCAGTCTGTCCTGGGCTGAGAACCTGCTGTTGCCCGTAGGTTTTTACAGAACGCACCGCTCCTGGCTGGTAAATCCGCGGCATATACAGGCATTCATAAGGCAGGAAGGGGCTTCGCTGCGCATGGCAGGCGGATTGTTGGTTGCGGTGGCCGAGCGCTCACGTGAAGCAGTGCTTCGTTGGCTGCAAGGCCTGGGCATTGGAAGCTGATAGCGGGAAACTGCAAAGCCGGTTAGGGAAAGCCGGAATGCGTGTTCGGTGTTTGTATCCAATAAACAGGGTATGATAGCAATAATTTGCCTGCTGACACCGGATTGGCTTTATACTGTTTTTGAATAGGCCATTGTTTTCCGGTAGCCGGTGTGTGGTCATACCGGTTACCGGAAAACATGGCAGTCTTTCGGTGGCATATACTTTATGTCTCCAGAGTTGTCTTTTCACAAACGCATTGCCGTTCCGCAGCAATTTGGCTGGGTTTTTCTGAAGGTGCAGGAAATACTCGCTGTGGAAGCTGCCCGCAGTTATTGTACTTTTCATTGTAATCCTGAGCGCCGGCTAACCGTTTCGCGTAGTTTATCCTGGGCGGAAGAACAGTTATTGGTATTCGGCTTTATCCGATCACACCGCTCTTGGCTGGTGAATCTTCACTATGTGGAAGAATACTCCCGCAAGGAAGGAATGCATCTTAGGCTGAGCAGCGGACTTCAAATACCGGT
>JBKDBI010000192.1:0-2074 GCA_046314695.1 Bacteroidota bacterium
CGGTGCGGCTTGGCCTGGAAGTGCGGCTTTCCCAACGCACGCAATTGCTGCTCGGTTACCAACGCTTTCTTCAGCCGTTTGAAGGTGTGTCGGAGGTGGCAACCATGACCGCTTTCAAGCGCAGCGGGGGCTCGGAATCGATGGGTTATTCGCAATCGTACGAGCTTCCTATGCGCTATTTGAATATTGGTTTAAAGTACCGTTGGAAGCGCTGAGGTGGCGGTCGGTCCTAGTGGATTGAGCGCAGGGCGCATTGAAGGAATCGGAATCACGCTGCGTGTTTTTCTGTTTGATTTGGGTTAATTTGCCGTTACCATTTACATGACGAAGATGTCGCGCAGTGCCCTTGCATTGCTCTCCCTTCTGCTGCCCTTGGCCCTCCCGGCCTTCCCGCAACCCCGCCACCTGTCCATAGGCCTGCTCAACCAGGTCACTTCTTTTCCCATCAGCGGCTATCCGCAGTTGTTGCGACAGTACCATCCCGGCATCCAGGGTTCGCTGAGCTGGACCTGGAAAGAGAAAGGCCGCATGGCACTCATCCAGGAAGCGCACCTGGGTTACCAATACCACCGCCACGTGCAACATGGTGTTTCGCTCTACTCCAGTTTCGGTCCGCAATGGCGTTTCGGCAACTGGAGCGCCGGACTGGCATTGGCTGCAGGCTACTGGCACAGCATTCCAACCGATGGCGTGTACCGCAGCAAGGGCGATGGCAGCTTCGAGCGCACGATGCGCTTCGGGCGGCCCCAATTGGTCGGCGGATTTCAATTGCAGGCCGGCTATACCACGCCCGGTTTAACGCAATGGTTCTGCCGCATCGAGAGTTTGTTGCAGACGCCTTTCGTGCCCGGTTATGTACCTGTTTTGCCGCTCAACCGCCTGCATGTCGGTGTCCGCATCCCGATTCAGTTTAAACAACCTTTGATCCTGCCATGAAGATGAACCTGCGCACTTTTACCTGGCTCGGCCTGGCAGTCTTTGCTTTCGGTCTGACAGCGTGTGAACGCACCGGGGCCGATCCCGGTATTGCTTGCAGCAAGCTAAACGATACCGCTGCGCCGCATCCGGAGGCAGCACAGTATGAAGCGCTCTTGCAGAAATACATCCGCCTCGGCCTCCCCGGCATTGCTGTGCGGGTGGAAGATGGCCGCGGTATCTACACCGGTGCCGCCGGGCTCGCCGATATCCGCGGAGGTATCAACTTCACGCCCTGCACGGTGAGCAAGCTCGGCAGTGTCACGAAACCCTTCCTGGCCACATCGGTATTCCGTCTGGCCGAACAGGGACTGCTTGACCTCGAGGCTCCAGTCGCTGCGTATTTCACTGCCGATCAACGCAAGAGGGTAGCCAATCTCGAACTGGTCAGCCTCCGCGATTTGCTCATGCACCGCACCGGTATTCCCGACCTCATCGCGCAAAGCACCTATTACCTCGACGTGCTGAACCGGCCGGACGGAAAACGCAGCGCCGAAGACCTGTTGAAATTCGTATACGACTTACCTGCCGATTTCGTACCCCGCAGCCGTGCAGTGTATTCCAATACCAATACGCTGCTCCTTAGCATGGTGGTCGATGCCATCCGCCCCGGCGGGCACGACCACGGCTGGTGGATGCGCAAGCTGGTCTTCGAACCCGTCGGCATGGGCAATACCTGGTACCGCGGCTATGAATCCGTGCCCGGCCGCGTCGCCAAAGGTTATTTCGACCTGTACCAGAACGGCGCGCTCACCGACGTAACCGGTCTCGTTACCGGGGATGGTCACGGTTTCACCGGCGCTTTCAGCAATGTCTACGACCTGCATCGATTCCTCCGGGCATTGTTCGTCGATTCGACCTTGCTCAACGCTGCTTCGCTGCAACAGATGCAGGCCTGGCAAACGGTTGATGCCGAACACCAACTCGGCGCGGGCCTCATCCACGACTACTTCGACAAACCCATACCGGGGGTCGGGCATTTTGGCGGCGATTTCGGATACGCAGCCGGCGCCCATATCTTCCCCGGTGCCACGCACCCCCAACGCGGTCCGCGCAGCATCAGCTTCTGCGTCAATTACGGTACCAACGGCGGTAGCGC
>JBKDBI010000193.1:0-3358 GCA_046314695.1 Bacteroidota bacterium
GGTGTGACCACCGGTGGCGAGACCGACATGGGTGATGCGGCCTTCATCGTTTTTGAAGAACACCAGGTCGCCCGGCTTGTGGATTTCGAAAGGAACTTCCTTGCCAACCAAAGCTTGTTGGGAAGCGTCGCGGGGCAGGGCAATGCCGTTGATTTTTGCGATTACCTGCACGAATCCGGAGCAATCGCAACCCCAGATCGTGCGCCCGCCCCAGAGATAGGGTGCGCCAAGCCAGCGGCGCGCATCGTCTAACATGGCGCTGCGCACCGACATCATCGGGTGGGCTGTTTCCGGCGCAGCCGTGTATTCCTCGTCCATCACCATCCAGACTGCAGTTCGGGGCAATTCGCTACCGCAGGGAAGGTGCAGGCGCTGGGCGTGGTTTCGGATTTCGGTATAGGGTTCGCGGAGGATATGCAGGCGTTCTTCTTGAAGTTCATCGCATTGCTGCCGGCTGATCCAGCCCTGATAGCGGTCGAAAACGGTTTCCACCCGCAACCAATCGGCTTGTTCTTCCAGCAGGGAAAAAGATTCGCCGTGTAAAACCGATGAAATCATTTCGCTGCGGCTGTCGGGTTCGGCGCGCAAGGGTGCCCAGGGCACGCGGCAGTAGTACGCCGGCTGCATCAGAGGTGCAGCCTTTCCTTGCGGTCGAGCAGCACGGCTTCGCTTTCCACATGGTCGGGGTCGGGCACGCAGCAATCAACCGGACAAACCGCAGCGCACTGCGGTTCTTCGTGGAAACCGGTGCATTCGGTGCATTTATCGGGTACGATATAATAGACTTCGTCGCTGATCGGACCGTTCTTGTGTTGTGCGTCGACCGTCTGGCCACCGAGCAGGGCGTAAGGACCTGTCACGGTGGTGCCGTCGGATATGGCCCATTCCACGCCGGCTTCATAGATGGCGTTGTTCGGGCATTCGGGTTCGCAGGCCCCGCAATTGATGCATTCTTCGGTGATGATAATAGCCATGGAAACGGGATGCAAAATTAGTTTGCTGCAGCCGTATTTTGCGAGACCAACCAAGAGCCTTTTCCCATGCGCATCGGTATACTGTCAGATATTCACGACAACCTCCTCAACCTCGACCGCGCTTTGGCGCATTTTCGCAGTGCAGGTGTAAGCGAACTCATCTTCTGTGGCGATTTCTGTTCGCCGTTCTCGGCTGCAAAATTGGCAAGTTGGGAGGGTAAGGTGCATGCTGTTTTCGGCAACAACGACGGCGACAGGTTTACGATTCGCCAAAAGATTCAGCACCATCCCGATTTCCATTTGTACGGCGAATACGGCGGCGACGAAGAACACCTGATCACCATCGACGGCGTGCGCATCTGCATTACGCATTATCCCTTTTATGCGGTGGCCCTGGCCCGCACCGGCTGGTTCGACGCTGTCTTTACCGGTCATACCCACAAGGCAGAGAAGCAGCGCTTCAGCAGCTGCCTCCTGCTCAATCCCGGCGAAGTAGCCGGCGTCTTCGGCCCGGCCACGGTTGCGGTGTACGATACGCAGCTCAGGTCGAGCGAGATTGTGGAGTTGTGATCAGCCTTGGAACCCGCAGGTCACTGAGTAGCCCCTGCCGCAAGTAGGGGTTTATCAGCCTGCGCCGACACCTTCGTCGGGGAAGTGACACAATCAAATTCCGAGGACACGGTTTTTCCGTCGAAGGGCGTTGGGGCAGGCGTGCGAGAAAGATCGCGGGCGCAGCCTTGCGACTTAATCGCCGGGCGGTGTAGTTCCTGGTCGCCGCGCTCAGGTTTCGACTGCTCTTCGCTTCGCTTCGAGCGCTCAACCAACGCGGGCGGTGAGATTCACAAATCAACCTGAGTCTTTTCCTCCGCAAAAACCGTCTTCAAGGGCATGTCTCCGCGCACAGTTTTCTTTTTGTAAATTTGAACTACCTGCGCCATGACTAGCAAAGACGAGATACTAACCAAGCTCCGCGAAACCAAAGCCCGGCTAACAGGCTTGGGCGTGCGTCAGGTTGGGCTGTTCGGTTCTTATTTGCGCAATGAACAGGACAGCACCAGCGATATTGATTTATTGGTTGATTTTGAACCCGGACAAGAGAACTTCGACAACTTCATGGCCGTATACGATTTGTTCGAGGAAACCTTCAGGAACGAGAAAATTGAAGTGGTGACCCTCAATGGGCTTAGTCCACACATCGGACCGTATATCCTGAAAGAGGTAGCATATGTCTAAAGAAGCGAAAGAGTATCTGCGGCATATTCTTGATGAATGTGAGTATCTGATCAGGGTTGTTGAAAATCTGGAATTCGACGGTTTTCTTGAAGACGAAACGCTCAAAAGGGCTGCCGTGCGAAGTCTGGAAATAATTGGTGAGGCGACGAAGAAAATCCCGATTGATGTGAAACTCCAATGGTCTGGCATTCCGTGGAAAAGCATGGCAGGCATGCGTGACCGATTGATCCACGATTACATAGGCGTTAACTACCATATCGTCTGGGATGTGATAAAGAACAAAGTACCTGAGATGCACGTACATATCTTGGATATCCTGAATCCCGGCTGAATTCGAATTTTTTCAGGAGATTGGTTCATGAACCAGCGGTCATTGAGTCGCGAGGCTAGGCTCGCGGTTTGCAACTTCTCGAAACGAGACCGTGCTTAATATGAACAGAAAAGAAAACTGTGCCCGTAGGACTGGGCTCTACACCAAGGACACAAGCGACACGAAGGACACAAACCATCTGTTCGTCAGCGTCCTACGCTGTCGCAATAGTCCCACGAAGGGTAATGGGTGCATTCTTTCTTTGAACCGGGCGTTCGGCGTGCTTTGAGGTTATTTGTATGTCTTCGTGCACGGTGGTTTTGAAGGTATGCAGGTTTCAGCGCGCTATGGTTTCCCCGACGAAGGTTGTCGGGGCGGTGCTATTCACAGTTTCCAGCGCGCTACGGTTTCGACTGCACTCCACTGCGTTCCGTGCGCTCAACCACCGCGCTCGTGGGCCTTGGTCATTGAGCGCCTCGAGGCGTTGCTCGCGGTCGTAGACTTGAAGCGGAGCGGAAAGCAGTCGAAATGCCCGAAAGCAGGTTGGCTATTCACGTTTCCAGCGCTCCCACTTCGATACGCCGCTTTTGAGAATCCTGTAATGAATTTAAGCGCCGACTGGCGGCTACTCAGTGGCCGCGCGTGGGGTGCAGTTCTCTTCTGTTTTTGCCAACTTTGACTTTTCCCACAAAAAAAAGCGGCATCCACCGCTTTCCTCTGTTTACGACCGTCTGTCAATGCATTGAATCTGCCAGACCGGTCGGGGTGAGTGGATTCGAACCACCGACCCCCACGTCCCGAACGTGGTGCGCTAACCTGGCTGCGCTACACCCCGAATTTT
>JBKDBI010000194.1:0-13753 GCA_046314695.1 Bacteroidota bacterium
AGAAAAAGCAAATCGGGTTTTTCCTGTTGGATGAACCGCAAGGCTTCAAAGCCGTCTCCGCATTCTCCACATACGGTATAATCCGGATGCGCGGCAAGGCATTCGCGTACACGGGCCCTTGCCAATGGCTCATCGTCAACGATCAATACTCTCATGCGCCTGGACGGGGAATGATAAGGTTTACGGTAAAGGTGGAATCATTGGAGCTTGTGTCCAATCGGCTTGCCAGGCCGTAAAGCAAATGGAGGCGACGTTTCAGGCCTTTCAAGCCGAATCCGGCTCCCTTGCTTCGGTAAACGCCATCGGCAGGCATCGGATTGTTCACGCGGATGTGCAGATTCGCATCATTCAGCGCGCAGCCGACGGCAATCTTCACCTGGCCTTCGTTTCCATACAACCCGAATTTGACCGCATTTTCGAGCAAGGGCTGCAGCACCATGGCGGGTACAGGGAAGGAAAGGCAGTCATCCGGCACTTCCCATTCCACCTCAAGCCGATGTCCGAAACGCCAGGATTCCACTTCGAGATAGCCCTTCATATGCGCGATTTCCTGTTGCAAGGGAACGATGCTTTTGTGCTCATAGCGCAGGGATTGCCGCAGGAAATCGCTGAGGT
Organism: Bacteroidota bacterium; assembly: GCA_046314695.1. Classification (GTDB taxonomy): domain Bacteria; phylum Bacteroidota; class Bacteroidia; order NS11-12g; family UBA955; genus REEB481. The sequence continues at coordinate 616 of JBKDBI010000194.1, forward strand.
TTTCCGTCATCTTGCGCGCATCGTCGGGTCGGCTGGCTATCAGGGCGTGGATGTTGTTGAGGCTGTTAAAGAGAAAATGGGGTTGTATCTGGCTGCGCAAAGCCTGCAGGGCGGTTTCGCGGTTCAGTCTTTCGGCTTCCCGCAGGTATTGTTGTTGTTGAAGGTTGCGTTCGGCTTCCTTCCTTACCCAGGTAAATAAACCAGCAGTTCCCGGCAGTAGAATAGCCAGGAACCAGCGCAGGCCGAATGTTTCGTCCAGGAGTGCTTCAAGCGCGGGATCAGCACTAAGGCGCTGAGCGGGGGCAGCGGCGAGCATGGGCAGAACAGATAAAGCGAGGGTCCACATCAGAAACTGCCATTCGCTGCCCCGTGGCGGACGGTAATAGCGAAGCAGGTTCGACAGTGCTGTGGAAGCGAGTACCACCGGAATCCACCAACACGTGGCTGCGATAAATGCACTGCGCGCATTCAGCCCGGCCTGCATGAGGAGTCCGGCAAAAAGCGGCACCCCGGCCACAAGCAGTACGCCTTGTATGAACGCCGGTATGCGCAAGTTGCTCAGTAGCGTTTGATTTCCACGCCACCAAAAGCACAAAGGCCTTTCAAGATGAGCACACGATTCGATCCGGCATCGGCATCAGGTGCGGGTTTGCCGTCTTCAACGCCGCCAAGTATGGCGGTGATTTCGCTGCGCACGATCCAATCGGCCGGAACGCGCAGTTCTACCCCGCCAAAGATGGCATTGATGTCGAGCACTGCTTTGCCTTGCAACTCGGCGCGTTCGAGATTGAGTTCGGCTCCACCGAATACGCAGTTTAGCTGGCCGCCCCTGAAATGCTTGCTGATAACAGATTTCTGTACGCCGCCGAAAATGGCATTGACACGCAAAAGGTCTTCGCTGCTGCTGTCGTCGCTTAGTCCGAAGCTTTCGCTCAAGCCGGATGCCGTTGCGTCTTCTTTCTTGCGGCCGGAAAACCCGGAGCGGAGAATCAGGCCGATACCAACCAAGATAACGACCAGGGGCCAGGCAATGCGGCCCAGGTGCAAATCGGGCACAAATTTCTCAGCCAAAAAAATGCCACCGATCAACAGCAACACATAAGCCGACATTTTTTTGCCGGCGTGCTGTACCCATTGAATGACACCTATGGCGATGAGAATCATGGGCCAGCTTAGCAGCCAGCCGGGAATAGCTACGCCGGCCTGTTTGGCAAGCCATAGCCCGCCGGCACCTACAAGCACCAGGCCGGTCATCAAACGACCGCGTTGTTGTTGTTCGAAATGGTTCTGCATGTACGCTTGGGGATTATTGGGGTTTTGCATGTGAAATTAGGGTTTTAGCGCAGCAAAAATGGCTTTCATCTCCCGGCCTGTTCTTTGAAATTCAGCCAGGCACCGGGAATCGTCGGTAAACACCCAAAATCGGGCGGGGAAAAAGTTTCTGAAGCCGTTAGAAACTTTTTGTCACCTTGGGTGGTTTGGATAGAGCGGATATAGATGAGGCTCAGCAACAACGTAGAGATACCTTTGCCCCATCGGGTAGTTGCGGTGCTTTTACGCTTCCCGCTGATGCAATTTGTCGGTCGCTTTCCAAGGATTTTTCAGACCGGTACCTCTTTTAAGCGCATGATCGCGATGGGTTTGTTAACGCTGATTGCAATCGCAGACGCGGCGCCACCTTTTGCGGCCGCTGTGCACGAGCAGCTCGCCGCAAGCGGAACAGAGCTTCCGGGTACTCAGAAGCAGGCAGCCGAATGGCTCGACGCCGCCGAAGACAGCGACGAGACCATGCTCGAGGTTCAATCTCCGGTTCACATTTCCGGCTTCTGCGGAGGAATGTTCCGGCCATTGCAAATCACCGCTGTTTCGTTACCAGACTTGGGACAGGAATCGCCACCACCCCGATTTTCGGTTTAAACCTGCTTTATTCCTGAGATCTTCCAGGTGAACGGCACCGCAAGGTTACCGGGCTGTCCGGTTTGTGGTGTTTTCATTTCCTTTTCCGTCGGACAGCCCAAACCAATACCATGCAAAAAACTTTTTCGCTGCCCCTGACCGGGGCGGCCATCATACTCCTGCTTATCAGCGCATGCGGAAAGCCTTCCGCAAACCAAACAACTCCTTCGTCTTATCCGGTCATGCAAGTGGCCTTGCAAGACACGCATATTCATATTGACTACCCTGCTGAAATACACGCGGTACAACAAGTAGAGATCCGGGCCAGGGTTGGAGGTTACCTTAAAGATATTCTGGTCGATGAAGGAGCCCCTGTTGTGGTCGGCCAAATGCTGTTCAGACTCGATCCCGGAGAGTACAGAGAAGAATTGAACAAAGCGCGTGCGCAGTTCAATATTGCGCAGGCTGAATTGCGGTCTTCGGAACTGGAGTATCAAAATGCAGCCCAGTTGGGCGATAAGCAGGTGATTTCAAAGACAGAAGTAAAGCTTGCTGCCAACAAAGTGACATTGCAAAAGGCAAAGACAGAAGAGGCCAAAGCTCAGCTTTCACAGGCAGAAATACGCTACGATAACACCATCATCCGGGCGCCATTTCCAGGAATCATCAACCGCATTCCGCTGCGAAAAGGCAGCCTGATTGACAATGGAACCTTGCTTACATCGCTCTCGGATAACCGCGAGGTGTTCGCGTATTTTGATATATCCGAGAAGGAGTTCCTGCAATTTCAGAAGTATGCGGAAGGCTTGGGTCTTTCATCGAAAAACGTTCAATTGATATTGTCTGATGACAGCGTGCACGCCGGCAGTGGGAAAATTGAAACAGTGGAGGGGGCCATCGACCGCAATTCAGGCAATATTGCGATTCGTGCCCGGTTCAGCAATGAGGACGGATTGTTGCGGCACGGCGCCAGCGGAAAAGTGCGTATTCGCCAAAACCTGAGCAATGTGCTGCTGGTTCCGCAGAAAGCCACTTTTGATATTCAGGACAAGTCGTTTGTTTATGTAGTTGATAAGAACGGCCGCATTCAAGCAAGGAATATTGTAATCGCCCGCAGGCTGCCGCATTGGTATGCCGTTTCCGCCGGACTCAAGGCTGGCGAGACCATTGTAACGGAAGGTGTACAGAGCCTGAAGAACAACGATCAGATCAGACCGGCTGCAAAAGCAGCCATAAGCAGTGTAAATCAACAGGCCGCCCGCTGATTATGTGGACCCAATTTCTCAACAGGCCGGTTTTATCGCTGGTTATTTCTGTCTTCTTCGTGTTGCTCGGTTTGCTGTCGTTGCTGCAGTTGCCGGTTACGCAGTATCCCGAAATTGCCCCTCCGGCTGTGAGCGTGACAACGCGCTATACAGGTGCCAACGCTGAAGTGTGTGCGAAGGCTGTTGTTACACCCTTGGAACGGGCCATCAACGGTGTGCCCGGCATGGCCTACATGAATTCGGTTTCCTCGAACGACGGAACCAGCATCATACAAGTGTATTTTAAAGTAGGAACAGACCCCGACCAGGCAGCTGTTAACGTGCAAAACAGGGTAACTACCGTGTTGGATGAACTGCCCGAGGAGGTAATAAAGGCAGGGGTTTCGACTGAAAAGGAGGTGAACAGCATGTTGTTGTATCTGAACCTGATCAGCGCAGATACCAGTCTGGATGAAAAATTTATTTACAATTATGCTGATATCAACGTATTGGCAGAACTCAAGCGTATCGACGGGGTTGGTTTTGCCGATATTATGGGTCAGCGTGAATACGCGATGCGTGTGTGGCTAAAACCCAATATGCTTGATGTGTATGCCATTTCGAGTCAGGATGTGATTCAGGCCTTGCGCAGTCAGAACGTGGAAGCAGCGCCCGGCAAGGTGGGAGAAAGTTCCGGGCGCTCAGCACAAAGCCTGCAGTATGTAATTAAATACGCGGGCAAATTCACGGAGAAAAACCAGTACGAAAACCTGGTTGTGAAAACTGCCGATGATGGCAGCCTGGTGCGTTTGCGCGATGTCGCCGATATTGAATTCGGATCTTTGGATTACGACGTGTTGTCCAAAGAAAACGGAAAGCCATCTGCGGCGATCATCCTGAAACAACGCCCCGGTTCAAACGCACGCGAAGTAATCAAGAACATTAAATCGAAGATGGAAGAGTTGAAGCGCACATCTTTCCCGGCCGGGATGGATTATACGCTCAGCTACGATGTGTCGCGTTTCCTGGATGCTTCGATCCGCGAAGTGCTCAAAACCTTGCTCGAAGCCTTCCTGCTGGTTGCCCTGGTGGTTTTCCTTTTCTTGCAGGATTGGCGCTCGACGCTGATTCCGGTGTTAGCGGTTCCGGTTTCGCTCATTGGCACTTTCGCCTTTATACAGGCATTCGGTTTTTCCATCAATATGCTCACGCTCTTCGCCTTGGTTCTGGCCATTGGTATAGTTGTCGATAACGCCATTGTGGTGGTAGAGGCGGTGCATGCGAATATTGAAAAGAAGCAGCTGCATCCACGGGCGGCCACTTTTGCTGCGATGAAGGAAATCGGAGGTGCAATTGTGGCGATCACACTGGTTATGTCTGCTGTGTTTGTTCCGGTTTCTTTCCTCGACGGTCCGGTCGGTGTGTTTTACCGCCAGTTCTCGGTAACCATGGCCACAGCGATTGTGATTTCAGGCGTGAACGCCCTCACTTTGACGCCCGTTTTGTGCATGTTGTTGCTCAGGCCCGGACATGGTAAGAACGGACGTTGGCTCGATCGTTTCTTCGCTGCTTTCAACCGGCGTTATGATGCGCTCACGCTGCGCTATGCCTGGATAATCCGACGATGGATTCCAAAGCGGGGGCTTACCCTGGCCGTGCTGGGTGTATTTATTGTTGGTCTCTGGTGGCTCAGCAGTTTGGTTTCCACCGGTTTTATTCCGACAGAGGACCAGGGAACCTTGTATATCAATGTTACTACACCTGCCGGAGCCACCCTCGAGCGAACGGAAGCGGTCATGAAGGAAATCGATCGGGTGGTGCTGGCCACGGAGGGTGTGGAAGGCATTTCATCTCTTACCGGCTACAGCATGATGACAGAAGGCTCGGGTGCGGCTTACGGAATGGGCACTGTCAACCTGAAACCCTGGTCTGAGCGCACCGGCAATGCTGTGGCTCTTGCCTCGCTATTGCAGTCGAAGCTTGCCCATATCCGGGATGCTGATATCCAGATTTTCCCACCACCCGCAGTGCCTGGTTATGGCAATGCCAGTGGATTTGAACTCCGCCTGCTCGATAAAACCGGCAGCGGAGACCTGCAGGCATTGAACCGCATCAGCGGCCGGTTTATGGACACGGTGCGCAGGCATCCGGCTGTGAAGTCTTTGTTTTCCAGCTTCAATCCAGGTTTCCCGCAATACCTGATACATCTTGATCAGGATATAGCCGCCAAGAAACACATCCGTGCAGACGAAGCGCTGGACAATCTTCAGAGCTTGCTGGGGAGCTTTTACGCGACCAATTTCATCCGCTACAGCCAGATGTACAAAGTGATGGTGCAGGCTGATCCCGCTTATCGCAGGCAACCAGACGATATCCTGAAACTCAAGGTTAAAAACGCCCGGGGCGAAATGGTTCCATATAGCATGTTTTGCCGTCTCGAACGCATTTATGGTCCGGAACAGCTCACCCGCTATAACATGTACCTCGCAGCCATGCTGAACGGTGAACCATCTGAAGGTTTCAGCACGGGCGATGCCATTGCTGCAGTTGAAAACCTCGCCTCCACAGTATTGCCACGCGGATACACCATTGAATGGTCTGGAATGACGCGGGAAGAAATCGAATCCGGTAACCAGGTGATGTGGATTTTCCTCTTGTGTTTTGTGTTTGTCTACCTGATTCTGGCTGCGCAATACGAGAGTTTCCGCCTTCCTTTCCCGGTTCTTTTGTCTATTCCGCTTGGTATCGCCGGATCGTTCCTGCTGCTTTGGTTGTTGGGGCTCGAAAACAATATCTATGCGCAAGTTGCCATGGTTATGCTGATTGGGTTATTGGGGAAGAACGCCATTTTGATAGTCGAGTTTGCTGTGCTTCGCGAGAAGAAGGGAGATACACCGGAACAGGCAGTACGGCTTGCGGCGGTGGATCGTTTGCGGCCCATTTTGATGACATCGTTTGCTTTCATAGCCGGGCTTTTGCCGTTGATGCTCGCGGGCGGTGCAGGTGCAATCGGCAACCGGACCATCGGGACAGCCGCGGCGGGAGGTATGCTGAGCGGCACCATTGCAGGTGTCTTGTTCATACCCGGGTTGTATTATCTGTTCAGAAAAGCTTCTGGCAAAAAGGCCTTGCTTACCATCTTGTTGCCAATGGGATTGATGTCTGTGGGCCAGCTTCAGGCACAGGACATTTCCACAAACCCTGTCTCCACGACCAACGACAGCATGGTGCTGGAGCTTCGTAAACGCATTTTCACGGACGGTCTGAGTTCTGTTATCGATTCAACCTTCACCAGGCATTACGACTGGCTTATGAATCGCGAAGAGATCAACATGGCCTCTGCCCGCGTTCTTGCAGCGCGTGCCGCATTGATTCCCGGTCTTCAATTGACAGGCAGCTCGGGCTTGCGCCGGTTCGGGGATTACACGATGGACGGTGTAGGCAATTACGATACGAGGTTTTCTCCTAACCTGAACGAGAGACAACAAATACCGAATCCTTTACCCGACTTCTTTGGCGCTGTTGGTATGAGCTGGGAAGTAGATGTATGGGGAAAACTGCGCGCCGGCAAGAAAGCCGCGTTGGCACGTTACCTGGCTGGCACGGAATCGCGGCGATGGATGCAGACGCGGATTGTGCGGGAAGTTGCCGGTTCATATCTCCACCTGGCGTGGCTGCAGGGCGAATACAAGGTTTGGCAGGAGAACCTGAGGCTGCAGCAACAGTCGCTGGAAATTACGACGTTGCAGAAAGAGGCTGGCCGGGCGAATTCACTGGCGGTAAACGCCTTTGCAGCGCAAGTTCTGGATATCAGCGGCGAATTGGAGCGCGTGCAACAGGAACAACGCGAAACAGAATATGCATTGCTGTTTTCTCTCGGGCTTCCGCAAACGACTTTTCCTTATTCCAAGCCTGAGCCTTTGGGTTTACCAGACACGATTTTGTTCAACGGACTATGGGAAAAGGCTTCCGACTCCTGGCTTGAGCAGCGGCCGGATGTTGCTGCCGCCAGACAGTCGCTCGAGGCCGCCGGTGCCGACGCCATACTTGCGCGCAAGGCATTTTATCCCAGCCTGAACATCAGCACCTTTGCTGGTTTGCAGTCGTTCAATGCACTGTTGTTGGCTGATCCGGCATCGCTTGCTTACAATGTGATGGCAGGAGTTAGCGCACCAGTCGTAAACCGAAGGGCATTGCGCGCAGGACGCATTGCCGCTGAAGCCGAGGAGCGCAAAGCGCTATTGGAATATCGCAAGACCCTGGCAAATGCAGCTTTGGAAGTGCGCACAGCACTTACCCGCATGGAAACGGATCTTGAACGCTATCGCATCAAGACACGCGAAGTGGCATTGTTGCAGCGCAACACTGCGGATGCACTCGAGCTGTTTGCGGCAGGCAAAGCTGGTTATCTGGAGGTAATTAATACCCAGCAACTGGTTTTAAAAAATGCCTTGCAATTGAATGAGCTGGCATATCGCCTGCGCTTGCATCGCCTGGATTTGTATGCCGCTCTGGGAGGAGGTTGGTGAACAACGTGGATTGTTAACGCGTGCCACACTGAAAAGCCATAGCCTGCCTGCAACCCGGGTAAGGTCATCAATCAATCCTTCAATTTGCTTAGGTCTTCCGTTGCACGGAATTGTACCATGTCTCTCACCAACTCAAGAGGCAAGGGCCCGGAGTGCGGAAACTGCACGGCACCTTTGGAGTGTTTGAACTTTTCCAGGTTGTGGGCAAAGGCTTTGAGCGGTCCGGATGTCGGGTAGAAACCGATATGGTTCTTGTGCACAGCATAATAAACCAGGTTGGTGCGCAGGCGGAACGTGGGCATGTTATAGCTGATGGTTTCGGTTAACCCGGGCACAGCGGCGTGTATGGCAGCGCGCAGCATGGCAAGTCTCTCCTTGATGAAAGGTTCTTGTGCGGAATGGTAATCGTCGATATCCTGATATTTCCGGCTTCCGTAGGGTGAGTTGCCGGAGGCTTTGGCAGTCATGGTGTTGGGAGCTGTTGCTGTAAAACTAAGGTAAAGTTTCCGATTTGCGGTTTCATCCGAAGTACGGGCGGCGCAAATCCTGTTCAAGCGGGCTGAAATCCCTAATTTTGCAACACATTTATCTTGCATCCGTTCACGCTATGAGCCAGCATCCTTCTTATCTCCTGAATGCCGACCCCTCGGCCATCGATACCCTATACCGTCAGTACCAGGCCGACCACGAGAGCGTGGATTTTGGCTGGCGGAAGTTTTTTGAAGGATTTGAGCTGGGTTCGGAGAAGCAAAGCCTCAGCATGGACGCCATGGGAGAGATCCAGGTGCTCAACCTGATCAATGCCTACCGGGAGCGCGGCCACCTTTTCAGCAAAACCAATCCGCTTCGCGAGCGCAGGAAATGGGAACCAACGCTGGACCTGGAGAATTTCGGTCTCAGCCGTGCAGACCTTGAAAAGACTTTCAACGCCGGTGCAGAAATCGGAATGGGCCCTGCAAAGCTCAGCGAGATCATCCAACAATTGGAAGAGACGTATTGCGGTCATATCGGTGCCGAGTTCATGCACATCCGCGAACCGCGCCGCCGCGAATGGATCCAGACGCGTATCGAAAAGACAAGGAACCGTCCGGAACTCAGTGTAGACGAGAAAAGACACTTTCTGGAAAAGCTCAACCAGGCCACGGTGTTCGAGAACTTCCTTCATACCAAGTACATCGGCCAGAAACGCTTCTCGGTGGAAGGGCTGGAATGCCTGATACCTGCATTGGATGCGGTTGTGCAGTACGGCGCTGGCTTAGGTGTGGAAGAATTCGTGATGGGCATGGCACACCGCGGCCGGCTCAATGTTCTGGCGAATATCTTCAATAAGACCTACACGCAGATTTTTGGTGAGTTTGAAGGCAAGGTTTTTCAGAACGACCAGTTTGAGGGCGATGTGAAATACCACCTGGGTTATAGTACCGATGTAAAGACGAAGAGCGGTCGAACCGTGCACCTGCACCTTGCGGCGAATCCGAGTCATCTAGAGGCAGTAAACCCGGTTGTTAAGGGAATAGTTCGTTCAAAGCTGGACGGGAAATACGCGGGACATCCGGACCGAATCTGTCCGATTTTGATCCACGGAGACGCGGCTATGGCAGGCCAGGGCATCGTGTACGAAGTTGTACAGATGAGCGGATTGGAAGCGTATTATGTGGGAGGAACCATTCATATCGCAACGAACAACCAGATTGGTTTTACAACTAACTACACCGATGCACGGACGAGCATTTATTGCACGGATGCAGCGAAAGTGACCCAGTGTCCGGTATTCCATGTCAATGGCGACGATGTGGAGGCTGTTGCACATACGGTGAAACTGGCTATGGCATATCGGTTGGAGTTCAACAGCGATGTGTTTATTGATTTGCTCGGATACCGCAAATATGGTCACAACGAAGGCGATGAACCGCGTTTCACGCAGCCGGTGATGTACAAGCTCATCGACAGGCATCCGAATCCGCGGGAAGTGTATAAGGAAGTGTTGATGCAGCGCGGAGAAGTAGACGCTGAAATCGCGCGCGAAATGGAGCTCAAGTTCAAACAGCTGTTGCAAGAGAAGCTGGACGAGGCGCGCAGCACATACGAACCAAAACCGGCTGAACCGGATACGGTATGGAGTGGATTCCGCTACGCCACACGTGAAGATCTGGTTCGAAACCCTGAAACAGCTGTTCCAAAAGAGAAGCTACTTGAACTTGGTAAGCGTATTTGTCAGCTTCCCGATGACAGTCTTCCAATCAAAAAAGTTCAGAATCTCTTCGCCGAACGGCAGAAGATGATTGACACAGACCGCCTCGATTGGGCCATGGGCGAATTGCTTGCCTATGCTTCGATGCTGGATGCCGGCTATCCCGTTCGTATCACAGGGCAGGATGTGGAGCGTGGCACGTTCTCGCATCGGCACGCTGTAGTAAAAAAAGAAGACAGTGAAAGCGAATACGTTCCGCTGAACAATCTCCGCGAAGGACAAGCAAAGTTCAGCGTATTCAACAGCTTGCTGAGTGAGTATGCGGTATTGGGTTTTGAGTATGGTTACAGTCTCAACACCCCGAATGGGCTGACCATTTGGGAGGCTCAGTTTGGGGACTTCGCTAACGGAGCACAGATCATCATCGACCAGTTTATAGCCAGTGCCGAAGCCAAATGGGGTAAGTTCAGCGGCCTGACATTGTTGTTGCCGCATGGCTATGAAGGCCAGGGGCCTGAGCATAGCAGTGCGCGTCTGGAGCGCTTCCTGCAGCTCTGTGCCATGAACAATATGCGGGTGATTTACCCAAGCACGCCGGCGAGTATGTTCCATGCGTTGCGCCGACAGGTTAGCAGCGATGTGCGGGTACCATTGATTGTGATGACGCCCAAAAGCCTGCTGCGTCATCCACGCTGTGTGAGTTCGCTGAATGAGCTGAGCACGGGAGGCTTTCGGAATGTCATCGACGATGCGGAGGTAACACCCGGAAAAGTGCGTCGCATATTGTTCTGTACTGGTAAGATCTATTACGACCTCCTTCAGTACCGTGAAAGCAATCAGCACAACGATGTGGCGATTGTGCGATTGGAACAGTTGTATCCGCTTCCTGAAGAAGAAATCGCTGCCATCGCCGAACGTTACGCGGGTGCAGAACTTGTTTGGGTGCAGGAAGAACCCAAGAATATGGGCGCCTGGATGCATCTGATGCGTTATGACTGGCCGCGTCCGCTCGGATGCATCAGCAGGCGCAGCAGCGCATCACCGGCTACGGGATATAAGAAGGTGCACGACAGAGAACAGGAAGATCTGGCGAAACAGGCTTTTGCCTGAGACAAGGACGGTTCTTGGTTGGAGTCGGGCAGATAAGCCTGGCTGTTGGCTTTGATGTGCTTGGTGTGCAGGACGGGGAGAGTCTCGTTCTGCGGGTTGTCAATGACCTGAATCCGGTGCGAATGGCGTTGTAATAACACTAAGCATTGGGCTGGTGCGGCTGTGTTGTGTGCAATGGCCGTAAGAGATGTCGTGTTTGGTTTTTGACGAGGTTATAAAGGGGCTGATGGGGAATAGAGGGGTGAAACGGGTTCTTGTGGTATCCCGGCCAAATCAACCCTGAGTATACGGAAGCTTGCACCAAGATTTGCAACAATCTAATTATTAAAAACTTACCAATGGTCAGTTAAATTAACATACGTATAACAAACGTTTATTACGCTTATTATCAGACGGTATTCAGGTTTTCCAGTTGCGATTGCGGATAATTGCTGTTTAGTTTTTTTATTTTATGAGAACATCTAGATATATTTCAATGTATGACACTGAAGAAAAGTGCATCTTGTTGATTAAAAAATGGCGGTTAAAAGAAGGTGTTAGATGCAGGCGATGCCAATCTATGACGCATTATTGGATCGCGACGAGGTTGAGGTTCAGGTGTACAAACTGTCGAAGAGAGACAACGCTGCGCAGCGGTACTGCATTGGAATACAGTAAGTTGTCTTACCGTGATTGGGTGCATACATTATTGGTGCTTACAGACAGTAAAAAACCAGTTTCTGCAGCGCATTTGCAAAGAATCTTGCATCTCAGATATTATGTTCCGGCATGGAGCATGTTACATAAAATCAGGTATGCAATGGGTCAGGCAATGGAATCAAGAAAGGGCTTCGATTGGAAAGTTGCGGCAAGTGCTGGCTTGCCAGTGCTAACCGCGACAAAGGATGAAGCCAGTAAAAACCTTCGAGCCATGATACGGTCGTGGAGGGTATTTATCGAAGTAGAGTCCGGTTTAAAGGAAGAATCGAATCAGGATATACGCCCGATTGAATCAAAGGTTTACACGCCTATTCACTTGCGTGCGCAGTTGTGTGATCTTATGCCACCGGTCTTCAGAATCGGATTGGCAAGCACCTGGATAACAAAGCAAAAAGCCGGTTATGGTAAGCATGATAGCAATAGAGGATTCGCTGATTCTGATATTGATATTCTCACAAAACGGGACCAGGAGGGATCGTTGAGTTGGTTAGGAATTATATGGTTAAATGCCCGGAGAAACTTCCATGGCATTTATCACAACATTTCCGAAAAGTATGTGCAGAATTACCTGAGTGAATTCTCGTTCCTCACCAACCACCGGCACCTTGGATCACAAAAATTTGATGTGCTTTTATCGCTAATCCTAAGCCAGACGTGGTTTGTGTCTTTGGTGCAAGCTTCCGTATACTCGGGAAATGCGTCGACGGAAACGGGACCGTGAAGCACGACAATCCCAGCCCAACCCCCAAATTCAACACTGCCATCTCTCCTTCCTTGTTATCCACTGGCTCCCACATTCCCCGTGATGGCCTGACGCTTGTGATATCCATCCTGCCATTTTTACGCATGCATGTGCCAATAGCAGGGTGATGTCATTTACCACAACATCATGCTACAACAGCCTCTCGGCGCTGCCATTATGCTCTTGCACAGGCACCACCCACTTGAAAAGTTAAAATCCTCGCTCGTTCCGGAATGGAACGCAACGCCATCCTTAAAACCGCATACTCGCCTGCAGCACACCTCCTGCACCACCGGTCTTTCCGGGCAGCACAAGGCCTTCAACCGAAATAGCCTGCGCCTGTATCCACAGCGTATTCCACGGACGAAAACTGAACCCCAGTCCGATATCACCGTTAGGCACACCGCCATATGCAGTGGTAACATGCATCTGTACAGAATGCTTCTGATTCAGGCTTTTCGTGTATTCCAGGCTTGCACGGGGAATGAATCCTGGATACATACGGTATTCCAAACGCGCCCTGAGTGTGTTGCCTTTTGTACCGATGGTTGTAAACATTTCGGCTCTGAACCGTGCAGGCAACATGATCCAACCGCTGGCATCGCTGCGATCCGGATCCAACTTGCTTAACAAGGTGTCGAAATAGTTCCGGAACGAAGCCGTTGAGTCAATCCCGTAAGGTGTAAACGGCACATTCCAGCCAAAGACCTGAACGCCCTGTTCTGCT
>JBKDBI010000195.1:0-5348 GCA_046314695.1 Bacteroidota bacterium
TCAAAACCCGGCCTTGATATAGCTCCAACCTTGCTCCTGACGCTCCACCACAGCTATAATGCCGGCTTTGACATACCCGATGCCGGGAAGAATCTGCGCCTTTTCAACCTTGCGCTCCTGCATCGAAAACTCGCAGGCATAAAAAGCGATGCCCTTGCCAAGCATGGTCTGGAGTTGATTGCTCACCACGCTTTTGTCGTTGGTAAGCATGTTCAGTCCGGGGCCATGGCATACCACCTCAATCTTCGTGGAAGGAGCCACAGAAGTGATATTCTGCAATTGCTTCATCAGGGCCTTGTGCGACAGGGTATCGCCGCTCACCAGCTGGAAAATGATGCGGTGGGGCTTGGGTTTTTGTTCCTCACGTGCCTGCAAGGCGAAGGTGCCGAGCAGCGCCATCAGGCTAAAAAGTGCGGTTCTGAGTTTCATATGGAAATTTTTTAGAGGACTTATTGTTAACGGAAATTGTAGTCCACGCCGTAAACCTGGGTGAGCAGGGTGGCCGGCGCATCCAGGGCGATGGCAGCACCGGGTGGCGTGGGCGTGACAGGTGAATTGTTGCTGAGGTAATCGCGCATCACCTGGTGAAGCGTATGCGGCGTGTTGCGGGCATCGGCAACGTTGCGGATGCGGCAAAGCATATCGGCAGGGTCTCCATCGCGTTCACAGGCTGCCACAGCGTAGATCTTGTCCATTTCAAGCGGCTTACCGGCCACCAGCACTTCCTGCACGCGTTTGCCGTTTTCTTCAAAGGCCTTGAACTTCACCGTCATACCCTTGAACTTGATCACCCAACCGCCAAAACGCTTGGATGCATCCTTGGCAAATACGTTGTTGAGTTCTTTTTCCAGCCAGTCGAACAGCTGTTTGCCGCTCACTTTGCCGGTGCGCACCTGGCTGTCTACGGGCAGCATATCAAAAATGTAACCTTCGGTAATGGGAATGTTCCCGCTTTGATCGGGCGTGGCGCGTGGCGGACAAAAGCGGAAGCCGTTGGACAAAACGATGTCGATCTCGGGCAGGCGCCAGTGCAATGCATCCAGCACCATCGTGTCGATGGGGTTTTCGATGACAAAGTAGCGGTACAATGGTACGGTGCTATACCCTACAACCTTGCTGATGTCTTTCAGAAACGGCGCTTCGTTGGCCCGGATGAGGCTGTCGACCTGCTTGTCTGCCTTGAGGTTGTTCGCGTTGATTTCAACCAGTTCATAGCGGTCTCCGGTAACCTTGCCGTTTTGCACCGTGAGTTCCAGCTTGCCGACGAAAGATCCGAACGCGCCAGGTTCAACCACTTTGGCATACGTGCACTGTATGGGCTTCCGTACGCGTTCGTGGGTGTCGCCGCCGAGGATATAATCCACGCCTTTGCTTTCCGGCAGGTTGGCGAGGTGTATCTGTTGGGAAAGCCCGAGGTGGGCCAGCACAATTACATACGCGCATTGCTCATCGTTGCGCAGCACATCCACATAATGGGCGATATTCTCCTCCGGTTTGGTATAGATGATGCCCTTGCTGTAGTTGGGCGATTGCCGGATCGGAACCAAGGGGTCGGTATAACCGAGTATCCCGATTTTCACTCCCGCCACATGCCAGATGTAATAGGGATGGAAGATCATTTCACCGCGCTTCCCGTCGCCCAGATCGTGGTACATATTGGCGCATACTTTCGGGGCATTCAGGCCGCCCATCAATGTCTGCATCGCCTTCTTGTAATAGATCACCTCCCAGTTGCCGGGCAGGTAAAGATCGTAACCGAGGGCGTTCAATAACGGAACCATGGCCTTGCCGGTGGTTTTCACCGACAGCTCGCTGCCCTGGAACATGTCGCCGGTGTCTACGACGAGGGTATGCGGATTCTTCTTGCGTTCCTTCTTTAAATACGTGGCCAGTTGTGCATACCCGCCGGTTTTGCGGAATACGGCGCGGTCGTTTTCCCAGAACAGTTCGTCATGCGGATGAACCTGGCAATGCACATCCGTGGTCTGCAGGATGCTGATGGTCACTGGCTGGTTTGTGCGTTCCTCGTTTTCCTGTTCCGTAAGTGCATCAAGGATGGCAGGATCAGCTGCCATTGAAGCAGGACTGAGCAGTCCGGCTCCGGCACTCAAGGCACCGATTTTCTTTAAAAAGTCGCGTCGTTGTTGGCCCATAGGCGGTGTTGTTATTGTGTGTTAATGTTTTCCGGCCGCCGCAAGGATGGGTTTGAAGGGGCCAAATTTGTGTTGGGTTTCTGTGAAGGCATCGGCATAAGGCCCGAATGGGTGATCGACCGGTTTTTTGGCAATGTCCGGCCAGTCGTTCGGGGTGTTTTTATGCGGTCGCGCCTGTGAATTTACATAAGCCGCCAGGTCCCACGCTTCTTCTGCGGTGAGCAAGGTGTTTTCATGCGTTGCGCCGAGCGGCATATTGGCGTGCACATAGCGGGCAAAATTGCTCAGGCGGTACAGTCCGGCCGCATCGTTGTAGCTGTTCTTTCCCCACAAGGGCGGATAGGTGTATTCATTGCCTTCCGGGTTCAGCGTTCCGCCTCCGTCGGCCTGATGGCAGCTTTGGCATTTGCTCGCGTAAACGGCCTTTCCTTTACCGGGGTCGGCAGCGCGATCCAGCCAGGCCAGCTCTTTCAGTCCGGAACCTTTGGCTTTTTCACCGGGTTTTACATCTGCTCCCAGGAATTTTATGTAGGCATAGATGGCCTGCATTTCGCGCCCGTTGGTGTCGAGCGCCTGCCCGTTCAGGCTGCGTTCGAAACAATCGTTCACACGTTTGTAGATGTTTTCCATACCGCCGCTGCGCGCGCGGAACTTGGGATAGGTGGAGGCCACCGAGCCATAGTTGTTGCCGAATACACGCGTGCCGGCGTCGAGATGGCAGTTCTGGCAATTCAGTCCGTTGCTGATCTGCGCCACCGAGCCTTTGGGCCCAAGGTAGCGGCTGGTATGCTGGATGAGCTCCTTGCCGTACAATACCTGCTCTTTCAGGAGCGGATCGCCGATCGTTTCGGGGTCCGGCGCCATCCAGAATGCAGCAGGCGCTTTGGCGGAATCTGTGGCTGTGCTGTCGCTTTGCCGGCTGATGAACCCGGTGCGTTCACCGATATACAGAAGCGACACAGCTAGCAGGCCAAGAGCAAGCAGTGCGATGGCTGCGATGAGGCTGCGTATGCTGCCCAGGAGCTGTGACTCGTTGCCATTGAAATCCGGCTGGCTGTGTGGTTCCTGCATGGCTTAATGGGGAAGTTTGTCGCGCAACAGACCGTAAACCCAGGTGCCCGCGATGGCGCTGAGCAGGGTTACGGCGATGACGGTGGCACCGCTGCCGATTTGTGCGTATAGCGGTCCCGGGCAGGCGCCGGTGACCGCCCAGCCAAGGCCAAACATCAGGCCGCCAATCACATTCCCTTTGTTAAAAGTCTTGGGATGGATGACGATCGTTTCACCGTAAATCGTCTTGATATTGAAGCGTCGGATGAGGAATACACTGATAGTGCCCACCACCACCGCGCTGCCGATCACACCGTACATGTGAAAAGACTGCAGCCGGAACATTTCCTGGATGCGGAACCAACTGATGATTTCCGCTTTTACGAATACGATGCCGAACAAAATGCCCACGAGTACGTATTTGATATTGTGCCAGGGCTTGTGCACAAGCGTGCTTTCGTTGACACACATGGTGTCGAGTTCGCGCACTTCAAGGTCGCGTTGCAGTTCAGCTTCGGAGGGTGTATGGATTTTCTTTTCCTGTGTTTCCATGTTGTTGTTGGTCATTTAAAACCGATTACAGATTGAGTATAAAGGGAAGGATGAAGTTGGCCATCAGGAATCCACCGGCCATGAAGCAGCAGGTAGCCACGAGCGAAGGCCATTGCAGGGTTGAAAGGCCCATGATGGCGTGACCGCTGGTGCAGCCGCCGGCATAGCGGGTTCCGAAACCTACAAGGAAGCCACCGCCGACCATCATGAGCAGGCCGCGCAGCGTAAAGAGCTGATCCCAGGAGAAGAGATCGGCCGGTACCAGTCCGTTGAAATTGCTGATGCCGTAGCCGTTTAATTCCTGTGCGAGTCCGGGGTGCAGCACCACCGGGTTCGGATTGCTGAGCCAGACGGCGCTGATGATGCCGCCCAGCAGGATGCCGCCGACGAAGAACATATTCCAGAGTTCTTTTCTCCAGTTGTACTGGAAGAAGGGAATTTTCGCGGGAACACAGGCCGCGCACACATGGCGCAGGGAAGAGGAGATGCCGAATGATTTGTTGCCGAGGATCAGCAGGGCGGGAACCACCAAACCGATCATCGGACCGGCCACATACCAGGGCCAGGGTTCGCGTATCCAGTCAAAAAAAGTCATAAGTTGTAAGGATTAGAGGGTTTTAGTTGCACTGGATATTCTGCCAGGGGCCTTTGTTTTCCACGTTTTTGAAGCCTGCGCTTTCGAGCAGGGCTTTGGCGCTGCCGGCGCGGGCACCGCTGCGGCATACGAGCACGACCTTGTCGTAGGCTTTGAGGCTGTCGACTTTGGCGGCGAATTCCGGACCGAGCGGATAGTTCACGCTGCAGGGCGCATGGCCGTCGAATTGCCATTCTTCGGGTGTGCGAACGTCTACGATGATGGTTTTCATGGGTATAGGTGTTTTTGTTTGTTCAGATTGGGTTGAAGATTGTTGTGTTGCCGGGGCCTGTGTTTCGCGGCCATTGCGCACTTGTTGGCAGCCGGCCTGGCTGGCAGCGAAGAGGCCGGCGAGCAGCAAGAACAAATAAAATGTTTTTTGAAAGGCGTTCATATCGGCAGGCGTTTTTCCTAAAGCTACAGCAAAGTTCAGGCAGCCCTATGCCCCAAGTCTGTAACCGCAGTCACACAGGCGTACCGGCGACCATTGTGGTCGCCTTTTCATTCCACAATTCCCGCTCTGGCCATTTCCCGGGCAAACAACTAGGCCTGAATACTGGATATTCTCCATTGCCCTGCCCCCAGATAGGTATTGATTCACGCGGGTTTTATCTTTATTCTTGTAACTATTGGACAACCGAAAAATTTTCGGACTGTTTTTCTTCTTAGAAATGCGGTTGGGTATGAACGTATATATGGAATGGCGATGCTCCTCTCGTTTTTTTAAGCGATTGCTGGCCTTGTTGTTTTTTACATGTGGATTAATGCACCAGGCAGCAAAAGCTCAACAGAGTCGTAAATATTGGTATTTCGGCGAAAAAGCCGGCCTGCGCTTTGATGCCGATGGTCCCAAAGTATTGCTGGATGGCGTGTTGCACACACCGGAAGGCACTGCAGTTGCCACCACATACGATGGAAAACTGCTTTTCAGTACAACGGGCGTTGTGGTATTCAACCGC
>JBKDBI010000196.1:0-25032 GCA_046314695.1 Bacteroidota bacterium
CGCGTGCGCGGCATTTTGCTGATGGCCGCTTCCAATAAATTCGGCCACCTGTTGCTCAACACGTCCAACAAAAGCGAAATGGCCGTGGGGTACAGCACGTTGTACGGCGATCTATGCGGCGGTATCAGCGTAATTGGCGACGTGTTCAAGACGCGTGTTTATGCGCTGGCCAGGCATATCAACGAAGTACATGGTGCCGTGATTCCGGAGGCGATTATCACCAAGGCGCCCAGTGCTGAATTGCGCCCTGATCAGAAAGACAGCGATTCGCTGCCACCATATGATGAATTAGACCCTTTGCTCCAGGCTTATATCGAAGCTTGTAAAGGAAAGGAAACCCTGATTCAGGAAGGCTTTGGCGAGGCATTGGTAAACAGGGTGCTGAAGCTGGTAGACCGCAGCGAATACAAGCGTTACCAGGCGCCTCCCATCTTGCGCGTGAGCCGACGTGCTTTCGGGCAAGGAAGAAGAATGCCGCTCGTAGCGCATTATGGCTGAGCAGAAAGTGCCGTTCGGCAGGCAATTCTGGAGCATGGGCGCCGGATCTTTGCTGTTTTTCTGCAGCTTTAACCTGCCTGTTCCGGAGTTTGGCGCCCACCTGGAGGCAATAGGTTACCCGGAACTCAAGCCGCTGATTATTCCGCTTTTCTCGATGATGGCATTGCTTTCGCGGCCATTCAGCGGGGTAATGACCGATACGATAGGTCGCAAACCGGTGATGATGGCCGGTGCCATGGTTTGTTTTGTGTGCGCATTGTTTTATCCTTTTGCTTCGTGGATCGGTTTGTTCCTGTTGCTCCGCACCTTGCACGGACTCGCTGCGGGATTCACGCCCACAGGCAGCACTGCATACATTGCCGATACCGTGCATCCTTCCCGGCGCGGTGAAGCCATGGGTATGTCTGGCCTGATGAGCAATGTTGGAACTGCCCTGGGTTTTGCGATTGGTCCGCTGCTCGCTGTCAAGCTGGGCCGCGACTGGATGTACGGCCTGGCTGCCGCCATGGCGCTTGCCGCATTGTACATCTTCATCCGCCTGCCGGAGAGTTTATGGCGCAGAAGACGATTCGAAGTCGGATTGCTGCGCATCCGTCCGAAAGACATCATCGACTGGCAGGTTTGGGAACCTTCCGTGGTGATGTTGCTGGTTTGTATGAATCTGGGCGCAGTGTTAACCGTCATGCCCGATTTCACGCGCCACCTCGGTTACGAGAACAAAGGGTTGTACATGGCCATCTACATCGGCTCTTCCTTGCTGGTCCGCATTTTATCGGGCAAGTTGTCTGATCGCCATGGCCGGACCTTTTCGATCGTATTAGGTACCAGTTGTCTAAGCATCAGCATGTTGCTGATCACCTGGACAGAAGCGGCCTGGGTTTTGTATCCTTCGGCCGTTTTCTTTGGCTTCGGTCAGGGCTTTAACGCACCGGCCATGTTTGCCTGGACAACTGATTTAAGCCGGCCGGAAATGAAGGGCCGCTCGCTGGCAACCATTTTCATCGCGCTGGAAGCGGGCATCACCTTGGGCGGACTGGGTGGAGGTTATTTGTACAACAACCGGACAGAAAACCTGCACTGGGTTTTCGCGCTGTGCGCCCTGTGCGCAGTTTCGGCATTGGTTTTCACGTTGCTGCGCAGAAGGCAGCACGCGAAACCAGATTATTCGAAGCGGTAGTTTTTGAGCAGCCAGAAAACATCGCGTTTCCAGGTGCTGTAAGGATTGTACGAACCGAACATGTAGTTGATTAGCTCGTATTCATCCTTCGGCTCGCGTCCAAATTTTTTGCGGAAGCCATTGACCGTATAATCGAGGTAATGACCGAAGTCGACCATGCAATCGTACCAGTTGGCGAAGATGGCATAGTTGGTTTTGGTGGCTGCGACGGCCGTGGTCGGACGAAGTCCGCGGGGCATGCGCATTCCGGTAAGGTTGTTGAATTCGCGGGCGAGATAGCTGTACTGACCGTCGGCGCCGCTTTCCTGCAGCTTGATAACGGTGAATACCTTCGCCCAACGACCGATACGGTATTTGGCTACGGCGTGCATTTGACGCACGGTGGGTATCTCCTGCAGAGGAAGACGCAGATTGAGCGAGTCAATGAACAGCGAGTCCTGGGTACAGCGAATCTGCTGCGAAGCCATTACCCGCCCTGCGGCTGTCTCTTCAGAACCGTTGCGCACAAATGCAACGGCAATCAAGGAGATGAAAATCAGGCTGAGCCAGCTTTTTTTCATCATGTCAAGCAACTATCAATAATCATGCCAGAATAGTTTTTGTTCTGTTTGTTGCAAGTTGCCAAAGGCTGGAAGGGCTTGCAAAAAGCGTAACTTATCACCAGGAATATCCACCGTTTCCTGCGAATTCTCATGGCGCAAGGATGTTGGATTTTGGGTACATTGGCTGTGCTAAAAAACACCCCTATGTCATCCCTGTTTCAACCTGTATTCCGGAACGGTCTGATACTGGCAATTGGCTGCCTTGCCTGTTTGCCGGCTTTGCATGCGCAGCAGTTTTACGGACTGAACAACAGCAATTTCAATGGTGTACATGGTATGTACATCAATCCGTCGTCGATTGCCGATGGCCGGTTCAGCCGGCATATCAACATCACTACATTCGGTGCCCAATTCAGCAACGACTACCTCAACCTGGAAATCCCATTCTCTTTGCGCGATCTGGTGAACGGAACCGTGCCGGATGATGTGAAGAATCCTTCCGGGCAAATCAGATGGAACAATGCATGGCTAAAGGAAAACCTGGACGGGAAGCCCAAAAACGCCTACTTCGGATTGGAATGGCGGGGGCCGGCGGGCATGACCAAACTGACCGATCGGTTTGCTGTGGGCTTTGGCATGAGAACCCGACTCGCGCTTTCAGCCACCAATTTGGATGAGAACTTTGCCCGCACGGCCCGCAGCGGATTCAATTCGGGTTACCTGCGTTCGTTTACCAGCGACAACAGTTTCCATGTCAACATGAACTCCACGCAGGAAATTTCCGGTACCGCTGCTATGGTGCTCATTAACAAGAAGAGTTTCTATCTGAAAGTGGGTGGTTCTGTAAAAATGATGTTCGGTATTGGGAATGCACAAATTCAGAACAACGGACTGGAGTTAGACCTGCGCCAACCCGACTCGATCCGCATTAACCGCATTGATATGGCGGTGGGCTACAGCAACCCGGAGTTCCTCAACAGCCTCCGGAATGGAATCCTCAGCGCATCGCTGCCCAAGTTCGATGTGAACGGGTTCGGCCTTGGATATGATCTGGGTGCAACCTGGGAATGGCGGCCCAAAGTGACCGAAGGCCTTACTTCAGGCAACAAGTACCAGTTGCGCGTGGCTGCCTCCTTGCTCGATTTGGGTGGTATTCGCTACAACCGCAATGCAGTCAATTACTCCGTTCAACGGAGTACACCGCATACCTTCACCGAGCATGGCGAATTCAACCGGGCTTTCGATCAGGGTATCGACTCCGGTTTGAGTTGGGTAAAAGGATATGCACAGGAACATTTCAATTACAAGGAAGAAAACAAAAGCTATACCGTTGCCCTGCCCAGTATGTTCTGCCTCCAGGCCGATTACAATCTCTTCAGGTTTATTTATCTCGGACTGAATTGGAATCAGTCTTTCGTCAGCAGAGAAGAAATAAGTTTCCGCCGGCCGTCTTCTATCGTGCTGCTTCCCCGCTTTGAAACCAAATTGCTGGAATTCAGCTTACCCATGTCGCTCTACAATGACTATACCGACGCATCGGTCGGACTTTTTGCAAGGGTAGGACCGGTTTTCGTCGGCACAGACGACCTGGTGCGTTCGCTGAACCGCTCTTCATTCAATGGCTTCAACTTCTATTTCGGTGTAAGCAGTGGTTTGCCGGCGCGGAAGAAGAAGAAATCCTGATAGTGAAATACGGATGAAGAAAACGGCACTGATTATACTACTGGCGTTGGGTTTTGGTTCTTGCACAGGCCCTATGCACCCGGAGCCTCAGGCCGCCGATTCAGTGCCCTCTGCCGGCTTGCAGCATCTGGCATTGCAAGCAGTTCCTGCATTGAAAGCAGATACAGCTGTCTTTTACCGCACCGATACCCTTTCAACCCGCCTGTTGCGCTTATTGGCAGAAAACAAACCACGGGCGCTGGCTGATTGGGTACATGAAGATCTCGGTATCTGTTTTTCTCCCTATGCCTACGCCGATTCGGCCCGCATGCGCTGCATGACAGCCAAAGGATTGCGCTATCTGGCAACGATACCAGACAGCACAAGGCGCTGGGGCGAACAGGATGGGACAGGGGAACCGCTCCGGCTCAGCTGGAATCAATACCGCCGCCGCTTTATATGGGACAAAGATTACAGCCAACTCGGAACCCGCCGCAATGCCCCATCCAATGCCCGCGGTAACAGTCCGTTGAATGTCTATACCCAATTCCCCGGTGCAGCGGTAGTCGAATACCATGTGCCTGGCAATGAACGGTACGCTTTTATGGATTGGGGCAGTCTGTATCTCGTGTATGTATTCCGCAATGGCCGCTGGTGGCTCCGCGCGGTAGTTCACGATCAGTGGACTATCTGATCTTCCGGCGGCGGAATAAAACGGATGTTCCGGATCATTCCCTCAAAACCTGTTCGCTTGATGGCTGATTTACCAAACAGATCTTCGAATACTTCCCGCGTCATTTCCAGCCAATCTGATTGCTTCAGTTTCAGGATGGCTTCGTTGGGTTGGAAAGATGGTTCCCGGTTTGGACTGCTAAAGCGGTTCCATGGGCATACTTCCTGGCAGATATCGCAACCGAACACCCAGTTTTCCATCTTGTTGCTGAAGCTATCCGGTATCCTGTCGCGCAATTCGATGGTGAGATAACTGATGCAGCGGCTGGCATCGAGGATATTGGGAGCCAGGATTGCATCGGTAGGGCAGGCATCGATGCAGGCGGTGCAGGTTCCGCAATGATCTGTCGCCGGCGCATCGGGTTGCAGTTCGAGATCACAGATGATCTCGGCAAGAAAAAACCAGGATCCGGCACCTTTGCGAAGCAGGAGGCCGTGTTTACCTATCCAGCCTAAACCGGCAAGAGCAGCCCATTGGCGTTCCATGATGGGAGCGGAGTCTACGAAGACGCGCCCTTCCAGTTGTCCGAAACGATCCATCATGGCCTTGAACAAGCCTTTCATCTTGCGGCGCAGTACCTTATGGTAGTCTTCGCCATAGGCATAGCGTGCAATGCGCGGCAAAGCCGGATCTTGTACTTCAGCAGGGCAATAATTGAAAAGCAGGCAGATGACACTTTTAGCACCTGCCACCAGTTCGCGTGGATCAAGGCGCATATCGAAATGCCGGTGCAGGTAATCCATCTTGCCTGCATAACCGCTGTTTAACCAGTTTTCGAGGCGCCTTTCCTCTTCGTCCAATCGTCTTGCCCTGGCGATGCCACAAAAACTGAAACCCGCTTCAGCAGCGAGTTGTTTGACGATGGCACTGCGTTCTGCGGGCGTAATCACGGAGCATTGAACAGGTCAGGGCCTTTGCCCATGGGCACGCGGCCCAGATGCCGGTAAGCTTTCTCTGTGGCTTCGCGGCCCCGGGGTGTGCGCATCAGAAAGCCTTCCTGAATCAGAAAAGGTTCATATACTTCTTCTATGGTGCCGGATTCCTCGCCCACAGCGGTGGCGATGGTGGTGATGCCCACCGGTCCGCCTTTGAATTTATCGATGATAGCCGCCAGGATGCGGTTGTCCATTTCATCCAGACCAAATGCATCCACATTCAGGGCATCGAGCGCATATTGGGCAATGGGCAGGTCGATGATGCCATTGCCTTTGATTTGCGCAAAATCGCGTGTACGGCGCAGGAGCGCGTTGGCTATACGCGGTGTGCCGCGGCTGCGGCGGGCGATTTCGTAAGCTGCATCGCGTACGATTTCGGTATTCAGGATAGCGGCCGAACGCTGCAGGATGCGGGTTAACGTTTCCGCATTGTAGTATTCCAGCCGGAAGGTGATACCAAAGCGCGCCCGCAACGGAGCGGTGAGCAATCCTGAACGCGTCGTGGCACCCACAAGGGTAAACGGATTCAGGCTGATTTGCACACTGCGCGCGTTCGGGCCGGTATCGATCATGATGTCGATTTTGTAATCTTCCATCGCTGAATACAGGTATTCTTCCACCACCGGGCTCAGGCGGTGGATTTCATCGATGAAGAGTACATCTCCTTCTTCCAGGTTGGTAAGCAGTCCGGCCAGATCACCCGGTTTCTCCAATACCGGTCCGCTTGTGATCCGCAGGCCTGCCTGAAGTTCATTGGCCACAATATGGCTCAGGGTGGTTTTACCCAATCCCGGTGGGCCGTGTAAAAGGATATGATCCAACGCTTCTCCGCGTTGTTTGGCGGCCTGAACAAATACGCTCAGGTTTTCAAGCACTTTCTCCTGACCGCTGAATTCATCGAAACGATCGGGCCTGAGCACGCGTTCCCATTCGCGGTCTTTGCCACTGAGTTTTTCATTGTTCGGGTTCAGGTTTGGATTCATGTGCTGGTGCAAAAAACGTGAAATTAACCGAGCGCCGGTAAAATGCGCTGCCGGCGGCCATGAGGTCTAAGCAGTACAGGCCCGGTGGACACCGGTGGGAATCTATGGATGACAGTTCAAATCATGAGTTTTTATTATATTGATAATCAATGTATTATGAACGGTAAATGGACTCATTCCAAATTGGAAATGCTGTTAAGAATTTGTTTTACGTGGATTTTACGCCAACCTATATTTGCAGCCAGAAAAGGTCTGAAAAAGAACGTTTTTAAAGGACTTATGACGGTTTTACACCATCTCAGCAAATCGCTCAGGCTCGCAGGTATTATCCTGCTCCTCGGGCAGACGAGTTGGATCTATGCGCAAGATCCAAAGGCAGGAAAGGAAATCTTCGATGCGAATTGTGCCAGTTGTCACGGTGTTTGTAACCGTGGTGCCGGTCCGGCGCTCAAAGATGTCAGCAATCGCCGTACAGAGGACTGGCTGATCAAATGGATTCGCAACAACGAACAGTTGCGGAAGACAGGCGATGCCCAGGCTCTGCAGGTATTCAACGACAACGGCGGTGCAATCATGCCTGCTTTTGCCGGTTTGAGCGATGGCGACATCAAGAGCGTACTCGCTTACATCAAAGAAGAATCGCCCAATTGCGACAAGAAGAAAACAGTGGTTCCCGGTGCGGACGACGCGAACAAGAAAGCGGAGTCGCCCGATGCTACCTTGTATATTCTGCTCGCACTGATCGGTCTCTTCTTGTTGGTATTCCTGCTGCTTGCGCGTGTTAAGAACACCCTGAGCCGTCTGATTTCTGAGAAGTCTCCCGAAGAACTGCTGGCATCTCCCTGGTATGTGCGCATGCTCCCCGGAGCACTTTCCCGCATGAACCCGGTAGTGCTTACCATGTTCACAGTGTCTATTTTCGGTCTGCTCGGCTTCGTGTGGTTCTACGATTTCGGTATGAACTATATCGGCGTACAGAAAGGATATGCACCGGATCAACCGATCAACTTCTCGCACAAAATCCACGCTACTGACTACGGCATTGATTGTAAATATTGCCACAGTACAGCCGACAAGAGCAAGAGCGCGAGCATTCCTGCACTCAACACCTGCATGAACTGTCACAAGTCTGTTCAGGCACGCGATAAATATGAAGGCGAAATCTCGCCGGAGATCAAGAAGATCTACGCTGCGCTGGATTACGATCCTGAAAAACCTGCCAATGAGGCATATGGAAAGAACCCACGCCCTGTGAAGTGGGTGCGCATCCACAACCTGCCTGATCACGCCTACTTCAACCACAGCCAGCACGTAAACGTTGCAGGCCTGGCATGTCA
This sequence comes from Bacteroidota bacterium, assembly GCA_046314695.1. GTDB lineage: Bacteria > Bacteroidota > Bacteroidia > NS11-12g > UBA955 > REEB481. The sequence goes on from JBKDBI010000196.1 coordinate 7,868, forward strand.
GAAGTGCCACGGACCGGTAGAGAAAATGGAGAAAGTTCAGCAGTGGTCTGCGCTCACGATGGGCTGGTGTATCAACTGTCACCGCGAAACCGGTATCGACGTTGAACACAACGACTATTACGAAAAACTCCACGAGAAAGTAAAGGCAGACATTGCCAAGAACGGAGAAAAGAGTAAGTACAAAGATCCGAACGGCCGTGTGGTAGTAACTGCAGGCATGAACGGAGGACTTGAATGCTCGAAGTGTCACTATTGATTCTATACGCAAACCCTAATCAAAGCAACAGATATACATGGCTCCATCAGTAAAATACTGGAAGGGTGAAGAAGAGCTGGTAAAAGACCCGTCTTTTATCGCTGGACAGAAAAACGAATTCGCCGACGACCTGCCATTGGCAGAAGTGCTCGAGGAATCGGATTTCGAACTCAATTCCAGCCGCCGCGATTTCCTGAAGTACTTCGGTTTCAGCGTGACGGCCGTCAGCCTCGCTGCCTGTTTCAAGGCACCCGTGCGCAAGGCAATACCTTATCTTGTTAAACCGGAAGAAATTACTCCCGGTGTAGCATTGTACTATTCCTCTACCTGCGGCAGCTGCACAGTGGCCTGTGGTGTGGAAGTTAAAACGCGTGAAGGCCGTCCGATTAAAATCGACGGCAGCAGCCGCTCCAATATCAGCCAGGGCGGTCTCTGCGCTGTTGGTCAGGCAGGAATTCTGTCCCTGTACGACAATGAGCGCCTCGCCAATCCGCTCAAAAACGGTGGCAAAGCAGAATGGTCTGCCATCGACGATGAAGTGGTGAAAGGTCTGAGCGGCATTGCAGCCGCAGGTGGTCGCATTGTGATCATCAGCAATACCATCCACAGCCCTTCAACGCTGAAGGCCATCGCCGATTTCAAAACCAAATACCCAACTGCCGAACATATTCAGTGGGACGCTGTATCCTACAATGGCATTATCCAGGCCAACAAAACCGACTTTGGCAAGGCAGTAATTCCTTCGTATAATTTCGATAAAGCGAAGGTCATCGTGAGCTTTGGCGCCGATTTCCTCGGAACCTGGATTTCGCCGGTTGAGTTTACCAAGGGTTATGTGAAAAACCGCATTCCCCAGGAAGGTCAGGAAATGAGCCGACACATTCAGTTTGAAAGTAATCTGAGTCTGACCGGATCTAACGCCGACCTGCGCTTCCCGATGAAGGCAAGCCGCGAAGGGGTATATCTCACCACCCTTTATAATTACATCGCACAGGCCAAAGGCGGCAAGCAAATTCCTGCTGCCACACAAGGCGAACTGGCAGGTAACAGCATCAAGCAAACCGCCGATGCCCTGCTGGCTAATCCCGGCGCCGGTCTGGTTGTTTCAGGTAGCAACGATGCCCGTCTGCAAAGCATTGTAAACGGTATCAACCTGCTGCTTGGCAATATCGGAACCACGGTGGATATGGATAACTACAGCAAGCAGTTCCAGGGCGACGATGTGGCCATGGATGCAGCTGTGAAAGATATCCAGGACGGAAAGATATCTGCTGCCATCTTCTACGGCGTGAACCCTGTTTACAGCCACCGCGATGGCAAGAAACTGGGCGAAGCCATCGGCAAACTCAAGCTCAGCGTTTCATTTGCATCCGGTAACGACGAAACAGCTAAACTTTGCGGTTTCGTTTGTCCGGATAACCATTATCTCGAAAGCTGGGGTGATGCTGAACCTAAGGTTGGTCAGTACCATTTCAGTCAGCCTGTTATCAGCCCGGTATTCAATACCCGCCAGGCACAGGTGAGCCTGCTCACCTGGTCTGTTGGTATCACTGCGCCAGAAAAAGACCCGATGGCTGACAAGCAAATCATGAACCAGAAGTTCGAAACTTCTCCCTACTACACCTACATGCAAAATGCATGGCGTGAACGCATGGGTGCAGACGGTTTCGATGCGAAGTTCAATACTGCATTGCACGACGGTGTATGGACTGCACCTGCAGTTGCCGCAACTGTTCCTGCCTATGCCACAGATCTAAGCAGCTTCGGTTCATATATCGACGCACTTCCCAAAGACAATGCAATCGACCTGGTACTCTACCAGAAAGTGGGTATGCGCGACGGAGAGCATGCAAACAATCCTTGGCTGCATGAAATGCCCGATCCGATTTCCAAAGTTTGTTGGGATAACTACGTAAGCCTACCCAAATCACTTGCTGAAGAACAAGGCATTAAATTGGGTGATACGGTGAATATCACTGCAGGTGGAGTTACTTATAACAACGTACCTGCGCTGGTTCAGCCCGGTCAAGCCAACGGCACTGTCGGTCTGGCGCTCGGTTATGGCCGCACCGCTGCTGGCAAAGTAGGTGGCAGCAAAGAAAAAGGTGTTGACAGTGTTGGCGTGAATGCCTTCCCGATGGTACAGAGCGGTGCGCAGTACATTGTACACGGCGTGACAATCACCAAAGGCGAAGACAGCTATACCCTGGCACAAACCCAAACGCACCATACGATTGAAGGTCGTAACCATGTGCGTGAAGCCAGTTTTGCAGATTGGAAAAAGAACAAGAAAGCCGGTAACGACGAGCCCAAGCCGCACATGTACACCGTGTGGCAGACGCCGGAATACCGCCGCCAAGGTGCTACCAACCACTTCTGGGCGATGGCAATCGACCTGAATGCTTGTACCGGTTGTGGCGCATGTGTGGTAAGTTGTTCAATTGAGAACAACGTACCGATCGTAGGCCGCAAGGAAATCATCCTGCGCCGCGAAATGACCTGGATTCGTATCGATCGCTACTATGCATTCCCGAACGACGGCAAGGTGATCAATGCGGAGCACGAACGCTACGAAGGCAAGTTCCTTACCAAGGAAAAAGGCATCGCAGAATTGGATGCTGCCGTTGCCAAGGAAAAAGGCGCTGCATACAGCCACTACGAAAATGTGCGCGTTGTGCATCAGCCGATGATGTGCCAGCATTGCGGTCAGGCTCCCTGCGAAACAGTTTGTCCGGTTCTGGCTACCACGCACAGCACAGAAGGCCTGAACCAGATGACTTACAACCGTTGCATCGGAACCAAGTATTGCGGTAACAACTGCCCTTACAAAGTGCGCCGATTCAACTGGTACCGTTTCAACAACAACAGCAACTTCGACTATCACTTCAACAACGAACTCGGCAAGATGGTTATCAACCCCGATGTTACAGTTCGTACCCGCGGTGTGATGGAAAAATGCAGCTTCTGTGTTCAGAAGATTCAGGAAGGCAAGCTGAAGGCCAAGCGCGAACGCCGCACCGTAAAGGATGGCGAAGTAAAAACAGCCTGTCAGCGCACCTGTCCTGCCAACGCGATTGTGTTTGGTGACCTGAACGACGACCAGAGCGAAATTTCGAAGCTGTACCGCAACGAACGTGGATTCTTCGTTCTCGAAGAGCTCAACGTACAGAGCAGTGTGAAGTATCTCACGAAAATCAGAAACACCGAAGCTTAATTAACCGGAAAGAAGCAGATCCATGAATCACGACAGCATCATCAGACAGCCCCTGGTAGTTGGCGGTAAAACGCCGACCGATGTCACAGCAGACATCACCAGGCCCATCCTGAACAAGCCTACTACGGCATGGCGGGTTGGTTTTGTCATCTCCTTTATTTTCCTGCTCCTTCTGGTATGGACCATCGGTTATACCGTATGGACCGGTATCGGTGTCTGGAACATCAACAAAAGTGTAATGTGGGGTTGGGATATTACCAACTTCGTATTCTGGGTAGGTATCGGTCACGCCGGTACGCTCATCTCAGCAATCCTTTTGCTTTTCCGCCAGAAATGGAGGATGAGTATTAACCGTTCAGCTGAAGCGATGACCATTTTCGCGGTAATGTGCGCGGCCATTTTCCCTGTGTTCCACATGGGACGCGTATGGGTGGGTTATTGGGCATTGCCCCTTCCCAACTCATTCGGTTCGCTCTGGGCTAACTTCCAGTCGCCGCTGTTGTGGGACGTATTCGCGATTTCTACCTACTTCAGCGTATCGCTGTTGTTCTGGTACCTCGGTCTCATTCCAGATATCGCTACCATCCGCGACAAAACCAAAACCAAGCTTTCACGCTTCTGGTATCGTTTTTTCAGCATGGGTTGGACCGGTTCTACCCGCACCTGGGCGCGCTATGAAGTGGTTTCGCTGATTCTCGCAGGCTTGAGCACACCCCTGGTATTGTCAGTACACACCATTGTATCTACTGACTTTGCTACTTCGCTGGTTCCTGGCTGGCACACCACCATCTTCCCTCCATACTTCGTAGCCGGTGCGATTTTCTCCGGATTCGGTATGGTATTGACGCTGTTGATTGTGGTGCGCAAGGTGATGAACTATGAGAACTACATCACCATCGGTCACCTCGAAGCCATGGCTAAAGTGGTGATGCTTACCGGTACCATGGTAGGTATGGCTTACATCACTGAATTCTTTGTGGCCTGGTACTCTGGTGTTGAATACGAACAGTACGCATTTGCGAACCGTATGAGCGGACCTTACTGGTGGGCATACTGGAGCATGATGTTCTGTAACCTCGTATCGCCGCAGGTATTTTGGTTCCGTTGGGCCCGCACAACGCCCTGGTTCATTTTCATGATCTCGATCGTAGTGAACGTAGGTATGTGGTTTGAGCGTTTCGTAATCATCGTAACCTCACTGCACCGCGACTACCTGCCTTCATCCTGGGTAATGTACACAGCCAGCTGGACGGAGATCGGCATCTTCCTCGGCACATTCGGTCTGTTCTTTACCTGTTTCTTCCTGTTCAGCAAGTACCTGCCGGTAATCAACATGTCTGAACTCAAGACCATCCTTAAAAACCGCGAATAATCCATGGGCATCATTGATAAAAAAGTATCGCTCCGCAACCGCGGAAAACTGCTCCTCGGTGTGTATGAAGATGAAGACCAGCTGATGACGGCTGCCAAGAAACTGGCTGGTCACGGCATACCGGTACTCGACGTGTATACGCCATATCCGATCCACGGTCTGGATCGCATTATCGGAGTGAAGCGCACCAACCTCACCGTGATTGCCTTCTTGTGCGGTCTCACCGGATTTTCATTGGCTACACTGATGATTTGGTACATGAACGTGCACGATTGGCCAATGATTGTCGGTAATAAGCCGCTGGTTTTTGCCACATCATGGATTCCTGTAATGTTTGAATCTACCGTACTCTGCACCGCATTCGGTATGGCGTTCTTCTTCTTCTGGCGCAATCGCCTGGCACATGGTATCCAGCCTGAGTTGCTGGACGACCGTCAGACAGATGACCGCATGATCGTAGTCGTTGAGGCCGAGCATGCGAATGCTGACGAAGTTATGTCGATCTACCGCAGCACTGGTGCTGTTGAAACCCGCGAAAGGGTTGGAGGCGTACAAACCACCATTAAATAAGAAGCAGCTGATGAAAACGAATTATATCCTCATCTTTTCTGCCCTCGGAGCAGTGCTGCTCAGCAGCTGCCTGAAGAGCCGCGGAAACAACCCGGGTATTGAATACGCACCGGATATGGTGGACAGCAAAGGGTACGAACCCTACAACCAGATCGATTCCAACAGGATCAATCCATATGGTATGAACATGCGCGAGCCTGTAAAAGGCACCGTGGCTATCAACCAGCTGGATTATGTGTATCCCTATGCCAATAACAATGAAGGTTATGAAGCAGCAGGAACCGGCCTGATGATGCCCGCCACGCTGGGTGAAGATACCGAAGGCCGTGGCAAGTATCTCTACGACGTTTATTGCTCACCTTGCCATGGCGCCAATGGCGGCAACGATGGTAAAGTGATGGAAAAAGTGGGTAAACCAACCTGGCCTAACTACCAGGATGCCTACATCCAGACACTGCCGGTTGGTAAAATCTACCACACGCTCACGTACGGTAAGAACAACATGGGAAGCCACGCTTCTGTTCTTTCGCCTACCGATCGCTGGCGCGTGATTCAATACGTGAAGGCCCTCGCCGGAACAGCTAGCGCTGCAGCCCCGGTTAACCAAGTTGATTCTACCACTACCCGATAATATTTCAAGAAAGCATGGCACATCTGGATTCTCACGCTGTTGAAATCACCAAAGAACAGTTTACCGTTCCTGGCAAAGCGAAAATGCTCGCCCTTGGAACCCTTATTATCGGAGCCGTTTTAACCATCATCGGTGTCTTTACCCTGCCAGCCGACAACCACGACAAGCACGCCTCCAATGGCGGCGTCGTGAAAGTGGCTACAGTTGCCAATCCGCAAGACACCGGAGCTAAAACCGACGCAGCGCATACTGCAACCGTTCCCGGTCATGGTACCGATTCGGCCGCACCTCATGCAGCAGCTGCAGCCGGTCATGGTCACGACGCAGGTCACGGTCACGGCGATGCACATGCAGCCGATCCCAACCTGATCGTCGACAATGCAGGTCATGTAACCCTGCTTCCGAAGCCTACCCACAAAGATCCCGCGCACGCCAAGCCCGCAATGACCCGTTTTTGGGCCAATCTGCTGGTGAACGGTTATTTCTTCCTGGTGATTTCCATTGCAGCGCTCTTCTTCGTAGCAGTGAATTACATCGCCAATGCCGGTTGGAGTGCTGCTATCAAGCGCGTTCCCGAAGCCATGTACACTTTCATTCCGGTCGGATTGGTTGCAGTACTGGCAGTAATCATCTTCGCACGCTACGATATCTATCATTGGGCGCATTACGAACACCTCAACCCTGCAAAAGGCAGCGCCGATTACGACAAAATTCTCGCCGGTAAATCCGGTTTCCTCAACAGCAATTTCCTGATCATCGGAACCATTCTGTTTGTGAGCATTTATTACCTCTTTGGTTTGAAACTCCGAAGCCTCAGTGCGCAGGAAGACAATACTCAAAAAGGTGATACCAGCTTCTTCCGCAAGATGACGCGCTTTTCAGCGGCTTTCACGGTAATCTATGGCTTTAGCATCTCTGTTCTCGCCTGGTTGTTGATCATGAGCATCGATGCGCATTGGTACAGCACCATCTTCGGAGTATATAACTTCGCAACTGCTTGGGTTACCAGTCTCACCCTGATCTGCTGTTTCGTATTGTTCCTGCGCTCCGCCGGTTACCTGAAGATCGTAAGCGACGAACATATCCATGACCTGGGTAAGTTCATGTTCGCCTTCTCCATCTTCTGGACTTATATCTGGTTGTCTCAGTTGCTCCTCATATGGTACGCACAGATTCCGGAAGAAGTGGCTTATTACTACGATCGCTTTAACGATCCGCAGTTCAAGATTCAGTTCTTTGCGAATCTGGTGATGAACTTTATCGCGCCCTTCCTGATTCTGATGACCCGCAACAACAAGCGCAACCCGATTACCCTTGGTATCGTTGCTGTAATTCTTGTGATCGGGCACTGGAACGATGTATACTTGATGGTTATGCCCGGTTCGATTGGCTCGGCTGCGCAGATTGGTGTCCTGGAAGTGGGAATGTTCCTCTTCTTCCTCGGCCTCTTTGTGTACTGGGTGCTCCAGGCTTTAACCAAGCGTTCGCTGATTGCGGTGAACCATCCGTACATCGAAGAATCAGCCTACCACGACGTAGGACCCTGATTTTTTCAAATCTCAGCAAATTCAAAAGCCCCGGAAACGGGGCTTTTCTTTTGTCTGGCGCGGCATAGCGCCAGATGTATCATGAAGATAGTTGATCAGGATTTTTGCCAAACGGCGTGATACAATGTATCAGAATCTTGTTCATAACCAACTGCGTAAGCATCATGAAATGCTATACCTCCCAATTCCTGGCAAAGTAAGTTGGCATTGTTTTCGTTTTCCATGGCATATACCGAACAAGTTATATAATGCAGTTTTCCGCCTGGTTTAAGGAAGGGCCATGCGTTGCGAATCAGGCGTTGCTGTAAAGCCGCGAATTGTTCAGGTGTTTGAGAGCTGCCCGGGAAAAAGCATAGATTTTCCGGATTGCGGCTCCAGGTACCCGAACCGCTGCAAGGAACATCAGCAACAAGGGTATCGAAAGCAGCATGCCTTACGGTCGAAGTTTCATCAGCTCTCCGAAAATCGAGATGGTTATGTGTGTCTTGAGCCAAATCGATTGAAGCAGCCCATGGTTGTGGTAAACCGGCCTTGCTAAACCGTTCGCCGAGATTTTCCAGAATAGTGGGTCGTATGTCGCTGCAATAAAGTTGGTCGGGGGGAAGATGTTCGGCCAGGAAAAGGCTTTTCCCTCCGGCACCGCAGCATATATCCCAACAAGCGCCTTGTGTCAGGGGGGAAATCTGCTGGCAAACCAATTGAGAACCCAGATCCTGAATTTGCAGGAAACCATCTTCGATCCATTCGCTCAGGTCGCTGCCCGGAGGCAGGCGCAGGGCATTTCCCGGCAACAGTTCCGCTTCGGGAGGTAAAATCATGGTGCCTTTATCCGCCTTAGGCAAAATGCGGGCATAGACCGGTAACAACTGTTGGAGGTGTTTTACCATTTTGGTCTTGTCCAGGCGGTTGCTGATGAAATCGCTGAATGGAATAACCTGATCTGCCTGGTATTTGGGAAATAGTTCTGAAGCAGTGCTTGCGTGAGCGGATACAGCAGGCAAAGGAATCTCCGTTTTCCATGCTTCAAAGTTCTCAGTATCATTCCGCAAAAAGGCTGTCAATAGCAGTCGTTCTGCGGGTTGGTCAAGCGGATAGGCCTGACCGAGCCGCATAGCAGCGTAAACATATTCACGATAAAAACGGCGGTCAGACGATCCCCATTCCTTGTGTTTGCGAAACTGTTCCTGAAGGAAGAGATGCAGCGGTAAATTGCCAGTGTATTCAGATAGCAGCTGCAGCAGATTCCGCAGACGCACATGCGATCTGCCTGCGCTCATGGTTTCAGTTTGAGTGGCTGAAGGTCTCTGACACTAACGAAGTTGATGCCATAGTTTTCCAGATAACCGTTCCGCTTCTTGAAATTGTATTCATGCTGCAACATGCGGAAGTTGCCATTGCTCACCGCTCCGCTGAAATCGCGACCGAAAGCCATGAGGGCCTGCCCGAAAAAATACAACTGATCGTAACCCATGTACGTGAAGCGTGAAGGTTCGGAATAATATTGGGTGCGGTAGCGCAGGCGGAAATTGTAAACTTCAGTTTCGGAGTAGTCTACAAAATTCATTTCCGGCAAAATTACCTGATTGAGCACATGGCTGCTCAGGGTATTTTCCATCTTCTCATACCAGGATGGATGACCTATCAACACCGCTTTGGGATTGCTTTCAAGGTATTTATTCAATGATGCAAGCACGGTGGTACGCGACATAGGTACAATGATCACAACGGAATCAGAAACCGGCAATTGGTTTCCGGGATTTGTGGCGTTGTACGGCACTATTTTAAAGCTACGCTTGGTATAGGCCTTAAACACCTGCTTCATGTTTTCGATGTTCTTTACGGCCTCACTGCTGTTATCGCTCAGGGCAACAACCTTTACACCCGGATAATACCACAGTGCCTTTTCCGTCAGCGCCTTCATCCGTGTACTGTCATTGCTGAATGGGTTGAATACGAGGCAGTTGCTGCCAGCGGGTGCTGCATAGAAGCGCCAGGGAGAAACGAGCGGGATACCATATTGGCCGCAGTATCTGGCAACTTTGTCCAATTCGTTGGGAACTACAGGTCCTAACATCAAGTCGAGTTGGCGGGTATCCGGATGGGCAAGCATTTCATCGAGGGCTGCCGAGTCGCGCTGAGAATCATAGACATACAGACGCACTTTCATGCCCATCTGTTCCAGGTCTTCCAGTGCAAGGCGCACACCTTCATAATAATCCAGGGCTGCTTCCGACAATCCGCCGCGGCTTCCGGTTGCTTTGAACGGCAAAACCACACCGATGCGAAAGAGCGTATCGGCCGGTACTGCGCGTAAGACCGGTGGCAAAAAGAGCGGCAGCAGACAGAGGAATATCCTGGTTTTCATTCCCATTCGATGGTTGCAGGTGGTTTGGAACTGATATCGTACACCACGCGGTTGATACCTTTTACGCGGTTAATAATGCTATTCGAAATTTCGGCTAGTACATCGTATGGCATGGGAAACCAGTCGGCTGTCATTCCGTCGAGCGATGTCACCGCGCGGATGGCCACTGCGTGTTCGTAGGTGCGTTCATCGCCCATCACGCCCACGCTGCGCACCGGCAAGAAAATGGTTCCTGCCTGCCAGATCTGATCGTATAAACCGCGGTCTTTCAAGATTTGCAGATAGATGCTATCTGCTTCCTGCAATATCCGTACCTTTTCCGCAGTTATATCGCCCAAAATGCGAATTGCAAGGCCCGGGCCGGGGAATGGGTGCCTTCCGATGAAAGATTCCTCCAGGCCCAATTCACGGCCTACCAGGCGCACCTCGTCTTTGAACAAGGCTTTCAGCGGCTCGACGATTTTCAGGTGCATTTTTTCTGGAAGCCCACCCACGTTGTGATGGCTTTTTATGGTAGCGGAAGGGCCTTTGACGCTCACACTTTCAATGACATCCGGGTAAATGGTACCCTGGGCCAGCCAACGCACATCGTTCAGCTTGCGGGCTTCTTCCTCAAAAACTTCAATGAACACCCGGCCGATTATTTTGCGTTTTTGCTCAGGATCGCTCACCCCGTTTAGTTCAGTATAAAACCGTTGGGAAGCGTCAACCGCGACCACACGGAGGCCGAGGCGGGTATAGTTTTTCTGCACTTCCGTGAACTCATCCTTCCGCAACAGTCCGTTGTTGATGAAAATACATGTAAGCCTGTCACCGATGGCTTTGTGCAGCAGCAGGCCGGCAACTGTGCTGTCAACTCCTCCTGATAAGCCGAGGATAACCTGATCCGGGCCGAGTTGTTGTTGAAGGGAAGCGACGGTTTCTGTGATGAACGAATTCGGCGTCCAGTCACCTGCACAGGCGCAGATATCGTAAACAAAGTTCTTGAGCAGTTCTTTTCCCTGGATACTATGGGTTACTTCCGGATGGAATTGGATGCCGTAGGTCTGGCTGCCTTTGAAATGGAATGCACCGACAGGAATGCTGTCGGTCTTGGCGATTATTTCGCAAGCCTCGGGCAGTTCGAGGATGCTGTCGCCATGGCTCATCCAGACCTGGCTCTCGTAGTCAAGTCCGTCCGTAAGTCGATTGCTGACTCCGGTTTGAAGCAGCATGGCACGTCCGTATTCCCGGTGGCTGCTCCGGCCCACTTTTCCACCGTATTTCTTGGCCAGCAGTTGGGCTCCGTAGCAAATGCCCAATACCGGAAAGCGCAGGCGGAGGGAATCCAGGTCGAGATCCGGCGCGTCGGTATCGTTCACCGAGCACGGACTGCCGCTCAGGATAATGCCTTTAACATCTTCGCCGGGTTCGGGGAAATGGTTGTAAGGATGAATCTCACAATACACATGGAGTTCGCGTATCCGGCGGGCGATGAGCTGTGTGTATTGGGAGCCAAAATCGAGGATAAGGATTTTCTGGTGCATGCCGATGCCGCGAATTTACCGCTATTCATGCCCGCGCCAAGGCATGTAATGGCATAAAATCTGACATAGGATTGAAAATATTCGCTGTTTGTGTATTTTTGCGGCCCCCAAAGGAGGAAAAACAAGTTTGACAAACGAAACAAACCAAGAACAGGAGGCCGTCGAGGTTCAACAGAACCAGCCTTCCGCACCTGCGAACACCGCACCCAAAACTTCAGGAGCATCCGACGATTTCGACTGGGACGCTGACGAGGCGGGCTTCGGCAATTACAGCGCCGAGGAACGCAAGCAAATGGAATCTCAGTACTCGGGCACTTTCAATCCCATCGAAGAGAAGAAAGTGGTGAAGGGTCGCGTGGTTGCGATCAACGACAAAGACGTGGTTGTCAACGTCGGTTTCAAATCAGACGGCCTGGTGCCGCGTCAGGAATTCCGCGATGTGCCCGATCTGAAGATTGGTGACGAAGTGGAAGTTTTCGTCGATATCGCCGAAGACGCCAGCGGACAGCTGATTCTCAGCCGCCGTAAGGCATTGGCTGAAACCGCATGGGACCGTATTCTTGCTGCTATGAACGAAGACCAGGTTGTTACCGGTTACGTTCGCTCACGCACCAAAGGCGGTCTCGTGGTAGACGTTTTCGGTATCGATACTTTCCTTCCCGGTTCGCAAATTGATACCAAGCCCGTACGCGATTACGATCAGTACGTAGGCAAGAATATGGACTTCAAAATCGTGAAGGTTAACGACGTCTACAAGAACGTTGTTGTGAGCCACAAGGCGCTCATCGAAGACGATATTGAAGCCCAGAAGCTCGAAATCCTGAAGCGCCTTGAAAAAGGTCAGGTGCTGGAAGGAACTGTAAAGAATATGACCAGCTTCGGTGTGTTTGTTGACCTCGGTGGTATCGATGGTCTCCTCCACATCACCGACATTTCCTGGGGCCGTATCAACCACCCCGAGGAAATGCTCAAGCTCGATCAGAAAATCAACGTGGTTGTGCTTGACTTCGACGACGAGAAGAAGCGCATCAGCCTCGGCATGAAGCAACTCAGCGAACACCCCTGGAATAGCCTCGGCGAAGAAATCCAGGCCGGTACCCGTCTCCGCGGTCGCGTAGTAACCGTTGCCGATTACGGCGCATTCGTTGAAGTGAAGCCCGGCGTGGAAGGCCTGGTGCACGTAAGCGAAATGAGCTGGAGCAGCCACCTGCGCAATCCGCAAGACTTCCTCAAAGTGGGCGATGAAATCGATTGCGTAGTGCTTGGTCTCGATAAAGAAGAGCACAAGATGTCGCTCGGCATCAAGCAACTCACTCCTGACCCATGGGGCACCATTGCTGAGAAATACGCCCTTGGCAGCCGCCATACCGGTGTCGTGAAGAACCTCACTTCTTATGGTCTCTTCGTAGAACTGGAAGAAGGCATTGACGGACTGGTGCACGTATCAGATCTCAGCTGGAATAAGAAAATCAAGCATCCTGCCGAATTCACCAAGAAAGGCGAAAGTCTCGAAGTGGTGGTATTGGAAGTGGATATCCAAAACCGTCGCCTGAGCCTCGGTCACAAGCAGCTCGAAGAAAACCCCTGGGATACTTTCGAGAACATCTTCAGCATCGGAAGTGTGCATGAAGGAACTGTTACCTCAGTGAACGACAAAGGTGCTACCGTTCAGCTTTCTTACGGAGTTGAAGCTTTCGCTCCGAGCCGTCATATTAAGAAAGCCGATGGTACCTCAGCCCGCGAAGATGACGTGATTGAATTTGAGGTAATCGAGTTCAGCAAAGAGAACAAGCGCATCATTGTATCGCACACCAATATCTGGAAAGGTGCTGAAAAGAGCCGTGTAGCCAACGATGAAGCCGGTCGCGACAAAGCCCGTAAAACGGCTTCCAAGACTGTCAAGAAAATCAACAAGGGTTCTGAAAAGACTACCCTCGGCGAACTTGAAGCGCTCAGCGAACTTCGCGCTATGATGGAGAAGGCCGAGCGCAGCGATAAGCCTGCCGCTCCCAAGGCCGAGCCTAAGCCGGTAGCTGAAGCTCCTGCAGAAAAAGCTGCTCCTGTTGAGGAATCAGCTCCTGCCGACCGCGAAGACCTGAAACAGATCAACGGCGTCGGACCCGCTTTTGAAAAGCGTCTGCATGCCCTGGGTGTGATGAACCTTAGCGATCTTGCCGCCCTGAGCGATGAGAAAATCGCAGAGCTGGAAACACAAGACAGTATGACCAGCCTCGATCAATGGCACAAGTGGATTGAAGAAGCAAAAGAGCTGCTGAAATCCTGAAAATTGAAATAGAAAAAACCCCGGTTCGCCGGGGTTTTTTTTGAAACCTGCTCGATATGCAATATTGGTTGATCAAATCGGAACCCTTCAAATACAGCTGGGATCAGTTTGTGGCCGACAAGCGCACTTTCTGGGATGGTGTACGCAACTACCAGGCGCGCAACAATTTGATGCAGATGGCCAAGGGCGATCTCTGCATTTTCTACCACAGCAATGAAGGCAAGGAAGCCGTGGGAATCGCCAAAGTGGTGAAAACCCATTATCCGGATCCAACTGCTGCCGACGAACCCGGCGATTGGGTGGTAGTGGATGTTGCCCCGCAGCAAAAACTCAAGCGCCCGGTTACCTTGGCCGAAATGAAAGCCGATCCGCGCTTGTCGCAAATGGGCCTGATTCGCCAGAGTCGCCTTTCGGTAGTAGCGCTTACAAAGACGGAATTCGATATTATTGTGGCACATTCAGAAGGCTGATGGAACCGAGATTGTTGTTGGCACACCGGCAGATTTCCCTGATCATCAGGAAATTCGCTTTTCAGTTGCTGGAACAATACCCTGATTTATCCAATACCGCCATCATCGGCCTGCAACCACGCGGCGTATTGCTTTCCCGCCTGATTATGGAGGAATTGCGCAGTTTGTCGGGCCAGCAATCGCCTTTATATGGCGAGCTCGACACCACCTTATTCCGTGATGATTATGGCAGGGGAGAGTTGCATATTCCAAAAGCCAACCGCATCGAATTCAGCACAGAAGGCCGGCAAGTGGTGCTGGTAGATGATGTGTTGTACACCGGACGCAGTGTGCGGGCAGCGCTGGACGCACTGTTGCATCACGGTCGGCCGGCAAAAGTGAATCTCATGGTGCTGGTGGACAGGCGCTACAACCGCGAACTGCCCATAGCAGCCGATTACAGCGGTGTGGTGGTGGATACCCGCGCCCGCCAGGAAATCGTCAAAGTAGAATGGACCCCTAACGACTACAAAGTTTGGATCAGACAGCCATAAGCGAACCGCAGCTCAGCGTCGATCACCTCATGGGCATCCGCGGCATGAAAGCCGAAGACATTGCGCTCATTTTTGATACGACCGACCGATTCAAAGCCCTCCTGCAGAACCGGCTCAAGAAAGTAGCCACCCTGCGCGATATCACCATTGCCAATATCTTCTTTGAGAATTCCACCCGAACGCGCGTTTCCTTCGAACTGGCACAAAAACGTCTCAGCGCCGATGTGGTGAATTTCTCGGCCAGCAGCAGTTCGGTTTCCAAAGGCGAAACGCTGATAGATACGGTCAAGAACATCCTCAGCATGAAGGTCGATATGGTGGTTATGCGGCATCCGGTTCCCGGTGCCTGTGTTTTCCTTTCGCGCCATATCGATGCCACCATCATTAATGCCGGTGACGGCGCTCACGAACACCCGACCCAGGCTTTGCTCGATGCCTATTCCATCCGCGAGAAATTCGGCGATGTGGCAGGCAGGAAGATTGCCATCGTTGGCGATATTCTCCATTCACGCGTAGCGCTGAGCAATATCCTTTGCCTGAAATTACTGGGTGCCGAGGTCATGGTTTGCGGACCAGCTACCTTGATTCCGCGGCATATCCGGAGTCTCGGTGTACTGGTAGAGCATGATTTACAACGCGCCCTTGCCTGGGCCGATGCCGTCAACATGCTGCGCATCCAGCTCGAACGCCAGGATATCCGCTATTTTCCGTCCCTCCGCGAGTACAGCATGAATTTCGGGTTGACGCGCCAACGGCTCGAAGCGGCAGGCAAAGAATTGGTCATTATGCATCCCGGGCCCATCAACAGAGGCGTGGAAATCAGCAGCGAAGTGGCCGATTCGCCCCAGTCCATCATCCTGGATCAGGTGGAAAACGGTGTGGCCGTGCGCATGGCCGTGCTGTACCTGCTGGCGCAAAAAAGAAGCATACAACATGGAAGTAACGCATAATCCGTCGTGCAATCCCGTGCTGGTAGAAAGCTACCGCGGGGATGTGCTGGAGAGTTTTCACCGCGGGGTGATTTGTGTGGTCGATCGCGAAGGGCGCGTAGTGTACGAAGAAGGCGATGTGCAGCAGGTCTGCTATCCGCGTTCTGCGCTGAAGTTTTTTCAGCAATTGCCGCTGCTGCTTTCGGGTGCAGCGGATCACTTCGGTTTCACCGATGAGGAAATCGCCATCATGTGCGGTAGCCACAACGGAGAGCAGGATCATCTGCGTGTGGTCAAATCCATACTCGCCAAGATCGGCATGAACGAAAGCCATCTCCTTTGCGGGGCACAGGCTCCCACACTGAAACAAGACTATTATGCGCTGATTCGGGCTGGTGAAGCTCCCCGGGCTCTGCACAACAATTGCAGCGGCAAACACGCCGGCTTCCTTGCCTGGTGCGTTTACAATCAGGCCGATACAGCCACTTACCTGCAAGGCGACCACGCCTTGCACCAGGAAATCAGGCGTTGGGTTTCAGCTTTCTACGAATTGCCTGAAACGGCACTGCAAACGGGTATTGACGGCTGTTCAGCGCCCATTTTTGCCATGCCGGTCATCAACCAGGCCATAGCTTACCGCAACCTCGCCGCGCCCGATAAGTTCGAGCCGGCGGTTCAGGAAGCCTGTGCCCGCATCCGAAGGGCGGTAAGCCATTACCCGCTCATGATAGCAGGAAGCAAGCGCTACTGCACCGACCTGATGCGCGTAGCAGGCAGCAAGATTGTAGGTAAAACCGGTGCCGACGGCGTGTATTGTATCGGTATACCCGACCGCGGTCTGGGCATTGCCATCAAGATCGACGACGGTAAGATGGGCCCGCAATACCATGTAGCCCAGCAGCTCTTGCACAACAGCGGATTGCTGTCGGAAGCCGAAGCCGAAGAACTCGCTTCGTACCTGCGTACCGAACAGAAGAATTTCGCAGGCCGCACGACGGGCTGGCTCCGCGTAAATCCGGACATTCGCTGCCGGATCTGACCCTTTCACCCGCCCAAACGGCCCGTTGACATAATTCCGCCCGCGCATTCGAAGGGCTGATGTAACTTGCTGCCGCTGAAGCAGGTCGAACCTCCCTCACAGTGAAATTTTCCCCCTGTTTCAGCGTTTACCATTCGTATTCATGCGCCCAATCTTCCTCCTCACCTTGCTTGCAACCGGATTCGGTTCACTCAAAGCTCAATCCGTCTACACAACTACCCTCGAAGGCCGTACCGTTTTTGTCTTCCCTTATCGCCTCGAAGGGAACTGGAAAAACAGTACCGCCGAACACCGCTTTTTCGGCAGCAACAGCCAGTTGGTAGACATTCCATACAGTCCGGTTGAGCTGCCCGATGGCGAATACATCGCCTATTGCCCCATGCCCACGCCGCGTTTCAATAAGAAGGAAGGGAGGCAATACTATCTGAA
>JBKDBI010000197.1:0-8817 GCA_046314695.1 Bacteroidota bacterium
GCCGAGCGCCAGTGGGTGAAGCTGCCCATGATCGAAGAACCTCAGAGCCAGGGCGACGAAGCCTGATACCGTGGCGCTGTTCTCCAAAATCCTGATCGCCAACCGCGGCGAAATTGCCATCCGCGTGATGCGCGCCTGCCGTGAGCTGGGCATCCGCAGCGTGGCTGTTTATTCTGAAGCAGACCGGCAGTCGCTGCACGTGCGTTACGCCGACGAAGCCTATTGCATCGGTCCGGGTCCCAGCAACCAGAGTTACCTGCTTGGAGACCGCATTATCGAAGTATGCCGGCAAACCGGTGCCGAGGCCGTGCACCCGGGTTACGGCTTCCTTTCCGAAAATGCCGGTTTCGCAAGGGCGCTCCGCGAAGCAGGAATTGTATTGATAGGTCCGGATCCCGAAGCCATGGAAATCATGGGCAGTAAGATCGGCGCCAAGCAGGCAGTGGAGAAGTTCGGCGTGCCCCTCGTTCCCGGCATCAATGAAGCCATCCGCGACGCGGCTTCTGCACGCGAGGTGGCGAAGAAAATCGGTTTTCCCGTGCTCGTTAAGGCCAGTGCCGGTGGCGGAGGGAAAGGCATGCGCATCGTGGAGCGCGAAGAAGATTTCGAATCGGAATTGCAACGTGCCCAAAGTGAAGCGCTCAGTGCCTTTGGCGACGATGCGGTTTTCATTGAAAAATACGTTTCAGCCCCGCGGCATATTGAGTTTCAGGTGATGGCCGACCGCCATGGAAACATCTGCCATCTGTTTGAACGCGAGTGTTCCATTCAACGCCGGCACCAGAAACTGGTGGAAGAAGCACCGAGCCCGGTCATGACGGCGGAACTGCGCCAGCGCATGGGCGATGCCGCGGTGAATGTGGCCCGTGCCTGCAACTATACCGGTGCCGGTACGGTGGAGTTTCTTGTCAGCGGTTCGGGCGATTTTTATTTCCTCGAGATGAATACCCGCCTGCAGGTGGAACATCCGGTTACCGAAATGATCACGGGTGTTGATCTGGTAAAGGAGCAGATACGCGTAGCGGCGGGACTGCCGCTCAGCTTCAGCCAGGAATCACTGCAGATCAACGGACATGCCATCGAACTGCGTGTTTGTGCGGAAGATCCGGCCAATGGATTCTTGCCCGATATCGGGCGCATCACCGAATACAGCATTCCGAAAGGGCCGGGTATCCGTGTCGACGATGCCATGGAATCAGGCCTCGAGATTCCTGTCTTTTACGACAACATGATAGCCAAGCTCATCGTATGGGCCGGCAGCCGCGACGAAGCAATGGAACGCATGCAGCGCGCTATATCGGAGTACCGTTTGAAAGGCATTGCCACAACCCTGCCTTTTGGCCGCTTTGTGATGGCGCACCGGGCTTTCCGTGAAGGCAATTTCGATACTTCCTTTATTGAACGCTACTTTACTCCTGAGCAACTGCATCTTCCGCTCAATGAAGACGAGGATGCAGCTGCTGCCCTCGCCGCTGTGCTGGCCTGGAGCGCAGAAACCCAGTCTGCGGCTGTGTTGCCCGCCTTGCAAACAGCAAACTGGCAACAGGCCCGCAAGCAACTCCGCTGACCCTTGCGATACCGCTGATTTGCTGACTTTGGCGGAAGGTGTAAACGGTATAGACAATCCTGTGACCGTTCCTGAAACCGGGGGCGACGTTGTTCAATTCCGGATAGCAAAGGAGAAATGTGACTGTAACTTTGATCTCATCAAACGCCCACAACCATGATCCGCGCACTGGCCATAGACGACTTTCACCCGCTTCTCCGCGAAGTGCTGGAGGCGGCAGGTCTGGTGTACATCAATATGGAGGGTATCGATCAGGCAGGTGCAAAAACCTTGCCTGAACATGAAGTATTGCTCGTTCGCAGCAAAATTCAGATTGACAATGCCTGGCTGGCGGCCCATCCGTTTGTGAAGATGATTGCGCGGGGCGGAGCCGGATTAGACAATATAGATGAAGCGGCCTGCGCGCTTCGGGGTGTTCAGGTAGTGCACGCAGGCGGTGCAAACAGCGATGCGGTGGGAGAGCAGGCGGTAGGTATGTTGCTTGCGCTGACCCATCGCATTGCCAGCGCCGACCGCGAAGTGCGCAACGGTCTCTGGAGGCGCGAGGCCAACCGCGGCATAGAACTCAGCGGCCGCACAGTCGGCATCCTGGGCTATGGCCATACCGGTCGTGCCTTTGCCCGCCGAATTGCTGCCTTTGGAACGCGTAACCTGGCCTACGACAAATACCTGGATCATTACGGCGACGGCTCAGCCATTGAAGCAACCCCGGAACAGTTATTTGCCGAAGCAGAAATACTCAGCCTCCATGTACCCTTGACCGAAGAGACCCGGTTCATGGTGAATGCCGATTACCTCAGCCGTTTTCAACGCCTGCGGTATCTGCTCAACCTTTCCCGCGGTGAGATTGTGCGGACTTGTGATGTGGTTGCTGCCCTTGAAAGCGGAAAGCTTGAAGGTTTTGCAGCAGATGTACTGGAGGTGGAACCGCCTCATCGCGCCGCTGCCGAAAATCAAACCTGCTTTGAACAACTCTTTGCCTCTCCCAAAACGGTGCTAACACCGCATGTGGGCGGCTGGACGGCTGAATCTTATGAGCGCATTTCAGCCGTCCTTGCGCAACGCATTCTGGCCGAACTTCAGCCGTATGCCAAATTGCCTGAACCCCTATTGGATTATTTGAAAATTTGGGAGAATTTGCGCCCTTGCTAAAAAACTGTCAACGAGAAAAACAGTGGATATGAAGAAAAAGATACACGCATGGCTTGCCACCGCAGTTCTTGCCGCTTCAGCGCTCAATCTGAGTGCACAAACCGGCTACGGAGAATTGCGCGGAACGGTAACGAATGCCAGCACCCGCCAAGCCATTGTGGGCGCAACCCTCAAGCTGGTGAAAGACGGTGTGGAAGCTGGAAAAGTTACAAGTGGTAATGGAGGAAGGTACTATTTCAAGACACTCGACCCGGGTGTCTATGAACTGATCACCACCTTCAACGAGATGAATCCTGACACGATTGACGTCAAGATCATTGAGAACGTACCTCAGCAGGAAGACATCCAGCTCCAGCCGAAAGAAACTTCGATGGGCGGTGTACGCATTACGGTAAAACGAACGACCAAGAAGGTAATTGACCGTTCGGGTAACACTGTCGGTATCACGCGTGATGAACTGGTGAAAATGGGTAGCCGGAGTGTGAACAACATCGCCATTGCTAACGCAGGCGGCGTGGTGAACACCGCTCAGGGTATCAGTTTCCGTGGTTCGCGCGCCGACGGTACCGCTTATTACGTGGACGGTGTGCGTGTAATCGGCAACCTCACCAGCATCCTCGCTGGTCAGCAGCAGGTTACAGTTATCCAGGGTGGCGTACCGGCGCAATACGGTGACTTCACCGGTGGTGCGATCAGCGTTACAACCCGTGGTATTTCCCGCAACTATATCTCCAGTTTTGAAGCCATCACCTCACAAGGCCTCGACCCTTACGGTTACAACCAATTGGAAGGCTACCTTTCCGGTCCGCTCCTGATTGCTAACAAAGGCAACAAGCAAAAGGAATTTGTTCGGCTTGGCTTTTCTGTATCCGGCAACGTAAACTATACGAAAGATCCTTCTCCTACCCGCACCGGTGTGTATGTGGTGAAGGAAGACAAACTCCGCGAGATTGAAGACAATCCGCTGGTAGCCACACCCCAGGGTCTGGTCCACAGCGGGAACTTTCTCCGCATGGATGACCTGGATTTGCTGCGTGCGCGCCCCAATTCAGCTGCCAGCACCGCTGCTATACAGAGCAAACTCGTTTATCAGTTCAATAAGCAAACCGACCTGACAGTTTTCGGTAGCTACTTCGGACAGATGGCGTATGCAGCGAACAACTCCATCATGAACTTCGGATTGAATCCACGCACCGACCGTTCAACTGTTCGCACCTACGCACGATTCACTCAAAAGCTCAAGAACTCTGAGAATTCTCCGATTCAGAATGCATTCTATACCATCCGTCTGGACTACCAGAATTCATTCGCCAAGACGCGCGACACGCGCCACATGGACAACCTGTTTGATTATGGCAACCTCGGCACCTTCACACGTTATCCTACCGATGCATTTGCGTTCTCTCATGGCGACGCTTCAGGTAACCCGAACCGTCAGCCCAAGCAGGTAAAAGACCAATTCGGCAACACCGTATTTATCCGCGATTACTGGGAGCAAATTGGTTTCCGCGATACCTTGGTGACATTCGCGCCCAGCGGTTTGAATCCTCTGCGTTCGCGCTACACCACCAATCTGTATGATTATGTGGCAGGTTTGGGTGGAAGAATCACCAGCGATAACCAGATCGTTTCGCTCCAGGGCCTCCTCAACGGTATGAACCCGCCAAACGTTTACTCTTTGTGGACTACTCCAGGTGCTGTAACAGCCAACTGGAGCAAGAGCCAGACTGAGCGTGTAACCGTGTTTGCAGTAGGTGAATTCCAGGTTAAAGGCAAAGAAGAGAATGGCCGTGTGAAGACTCCACACGACATTCAGTTCGGTTTCAGCTACGAGCAGGAAACAAACCGCGCATACGGCCTTGGCGCCAACGGACTCTGGATGCTGATGCGTCAGCTTGCCAACAAGCACATCGGCGAACTCGACGTGAACAACCCGATTCTGAGCTACGACCAGTGGGGTGTGTTCCAGGACACTGTTCGCTACAACCGCCTGATCAATTCAGCTGAACAAAGCGTATTCGACCGCAACCTCCGCAACAAGCTGATGGCAGAAGGTGCTAAAGACGTATACGGCAATGCCATCAACGAGCGCACTTTCCTTGATGTGAACAGCATGGCTCCTTCAACCTTCTCACTCAACATGTTCAATGCGGATGAGTTGCTGAACAACGGTAATGCCTATGTAAGCTATTACGGTTACGATTACCTCGGTAATAAGGTAAAAGGACGCCCAGCGATCGATCGCTTCATTTTCGACCCAAACAACCGCACCATCGGCGCCTTCCAGCCCGTTTATATCGCCGCCTGGGCACAGGATCAGTTCGCCTTCCGCGACCTCGTGCTGCGTCTCGGTGTGCGTGTTGAACGCTACGATGCGAACCAGCGCGTGCTCGACGATCCGTACAGCTTGTACCCGATGCGCACCGCGGCAGAACTGCAGACGCTCATCAACAACGGATCATTCCCCGATGGCAACTACAAGATTCCCGACAATATTCAGGGAGATTACAAGGTATACGTAAACGACATCAATTCTCCCCAGCGCATCATTGGTTTCCGCGACGGCGTTCGCTGGTACGATGCACAGGGCGGTGAAGTAAACAACCCTGAAATCCTCGCCAACCAAACCAGCAATGGCCGTATCGCGCCTTTCCTGGTAGACCCGAATAACCAGCAGATCACACCGGCTTCCTTCAAAGACTTTACGCCGGCGATCAACGTGCTGCCCCGTATCTGGTTCCAATTCCCGATCGACAAGACCCGCTTGTTCTATGCCAGCTACGACGTACTCGCTCAGCGCCCGAACGCTGGTGCATCATTCCTCACCATCGACGAACTGTTCTACCTGCGCAACCGCCAGGGCAGTATTATCTCCAATGGCGATCTGAAACCCCGTATCAAAACCGACTACGAGGTGGGCTTCAAGCAGCAGATTGGCAAGAGCAGCGGTCTTGAGTTGACTGCCAGCTACAGCGAAATCCGCAACGACTTCGGATTGTACCAGATCAACCAGGGTTATCCCGTTACGTACATCACTTACCGCAACATCGACTTCAGCACCGTGAAGAGCTTCCGTGTGCAGTATATAATCTCTGAACTCGGTCCGGTGAGTCTTACCGCGAACTATACGCTTCAGTTTGCTGACGGTACCGGTTCTAACATCAACTCGCAGCAGGCGCTGATTGCATCCAACCAGCCCAACCTGCGCACCATGATTCCGCTTGGTGAACTCGACATCCGTCACGCCATCAAAGGCGTATTCAATATCGGATGGGACGGTGGTAAAGATGCGTACGGCCGCAACCGCTACAAAGGCCCGATCGTTGGTGGCAAGGAAATCTTCCGCAACACCAACCTGAACATGATGTTCTTCGCGCTGAGCGGCGCACCTTACACACCGACAACACAGCCTGTACAGATTGGTGCAGTTGACCGTGCCCAGATCAAAGGTTCACCTTTCGGAGCGCGCCTGCCCTGGCAGTTCACTGTGAACGCGAACCTGAACAAAGCCGTTACCATCAACCGTGGTGACCGCCGCAAACCGCTCGAAGCCAACATCTACCTCTGGGTTGAAAACCTGCTCGATGCCCGCAACGTAGTAAGTGTGTTCCAATACACTGGTCTGCCCGACGACGACGGATTCCTCAACTCTCCCCAGGGTCAGTTGGCTATCCAGCGCCAGATCGACGCCCAGAGCTATGTAGATCTTTACCGCGCACTGCTCCAGACGCAAGCCGGAAACTTCACTGCCCCCCGCACCGTTCGTCTCGGTGTACGTTTCAACCTCAACTGATTTAGCAGAAAGGAAAAGTGATTATGAAAAACGTGAAAAGTATAGGATTGGCTGCCTTGCTGCTCGTGCCCTTCGCCATGCAGGCAAGGCCGGTAGTGAACATCAACCCGAAATCGAAACAGGTTAACCAGGACAACCGGATGAACATGTTCGCGAATACCTGCGAACCTGCTTCTCAAAGTGCCGACCTGGACATCAACAACGTCCGCACCAAGATTCTGAACGGTGGCGACATGTGGTGGGATTTGAACAACCCGAAATATGAAATTCCGAAGGTTTCAGACGCGAACACCGTGCGTAAGCATGCCCTGTTCTCCGGAGCGCTTTGGATTGGTGGACTGGATGATGGTGGCAACCTCAAGCTGGCCGCTATGACTTATCGCCAGCGCGGTTCAGACTTCTGGCCCGGTCCGCTCGATACCACAACCGCAGCTACAGATCCGCAACGTTGTAAAGCATACGACCGCATCTGGAAGGTAACCCGCACAGAAATGGAGGAAGCACAGGAAGGCGGCTGGATCAGCCCGTCTACCGGCATCTCCGAATGGCCTGCAGGTTTCAACCGTCCGTATGCTACCAGCAGCACAGAACCCCGTTCGCTTGCACCTTTTAAAGACATCAACGGCAACGGTATTTATGAGCCTTTCCAGGGTGAACACCCGGTGCTCGATCCGCGCCGTCCTATTTCAGAAAATGGTGTAGACAAGCAGCCCGATATGATGCTTTGGTTTGCTTATAATGACAAGGGCAATATCCACTCTGAAACCCAGGGTGTTCCGATTGGCCTCGAATTGCATACCACAGCTTTCGCCTTCGCTACCAACGACGAGGTGAATAACATGACCTTTTACAGTACTGAGGTAATCAACCGCTCTTTCAGCAAACTGAACCGTACCTATTTCGGTCAGTGGGTTGACGCGGATTTGGGTAACTACGCAGACGACTATGTGGGCTGCGACGTTTCCCGCTCACTTGGCTATTGCTACAACGGTGATGAAGACGATGAAGGCGTGCTCGGTTACGGCCTCAATCCGCCTTCCGTGGGTGTTGACTTCTTTGAAGGTCCGCGCGATTCTGCCGGAAATGAACTCGGTATGAGCGCGTTCATGTATTACAACAACGACAACAACCCGATCAATGGTAACCCGGATCTTGCCCAAGAATTTTACAACCTGCTGCAGGGCAAATGGCTGGGTGGTCAGAACGTTACATTTGGTGGAAACGGTATCGGCGGAAGCCGCATCACCCGCTACATGTACTCAGCCGGAACCGATCCTGAATTCCCCGGTGAATGTTGGGATGAACGCGGATCGGGCAACCGTCCCGGTGACCGCCGCTTCTTGCAGGTATCCGGTCCGTTTACCTTGTTCCCGGGTGCGGTGAACCGCGTAACCACCGGTGTGGTGTGGGCGAGAACAACTGCGGGTGGAGCAGGCGCGCCATGCGCAGGCAACGCCCAGGGTTCTCTCAGCTTGCTGCGTCTTGCCTCTGATAAGGCTCAGCGCCTCTTCAACAACAACTTTAAGATCCTCGACGGTCCTGACGCACCAGATGTTGAAATGCAGGAACTCGAAGGTGAGCTGGTGATGAAACTTATCAATACCAACTCTGATAAAGTTGAACGCTATTCTGAAAAGTATATCAACGAAAACAACAAGGCACTTACTTACCGCTTCCAGGGCTATATGATTTACCAGCTCAAGGATGCGTCAGTAAACACAGGTGACCTGGACAATATTGACCGCGCCCGCCTGCTTTACCAGTGCGATATCCGCGACAATTTTGCTCAGATCATTAACCGCGTTTACGATCCTACAGTAAACGCTTACATCCCCGAAGAAAAGGTGAACGGTGAAAACCAGGGTCTCCGCCATTCATTCAGCATCAAGAAAGACCTGTTCGCGCAGACTGCCAACCAGGGCCTGGTGGATTTCCGCACCTATTATTACATGGTGCTTAGCTATGGCGTGCTGACAGACGATACCTTGTCTACTGAGCCGATCCAATTCCTGGCAGGTCGCCGGAACATCCAGGTGCTGCGTGGTATTCCCCACAAAACTGATCCTGAAAATTCTGGTACTAAGTTGAATGCAGGCTATGGTTCAGGACCTGCTCTGAAGCGCATTGAAGGTCGTGGTAACGGTGGCAACGTGCTTGAGTTTTCAAAAGAAACAATCGACGAGATCCTGACCAATAACTTCGCACCGAACCCTGTTTATATGGGTGGAAACGGTCCGGTAAAAGTGAAGGTGGTTGACCCGCTGAAGGTTCCCAAAGGCGACTTTGAATTGATCTTCCGCGAGCG
>JBKDBI010000198.1:0-11099 GCA_046314695.1 Bacteroidota bacterium
CAGGACTTTGGAATCGATGCGCATGGTTTTGTCGCAGACATGGGAAACAAAGAGGATGTGCAAGCCTTTGCTTTGCTGGCCGTTCAACGTCTTGGCGGATTGGATATCCTGGTGAACAATGCCGGTATCTTTCTGCCCGGCGCTGTAGGGGAGGAAGCCGACGGCGTATTCGAAACCTTAATGGCCGTGAATGTGGCCGGTGCTTATCACCTGACCCGTGCGGTATTGCCGGAGCTACGGAAGTCGCAGCGCGCCCACATTTTCAATATCTGCTCCACGGCCAGTATCATGCCGTATGTAAACGGCGGCAGCTATTGTATATCCAAGTTCGCGTTATTGGGTATGAGCAAGGTATTGCGCGCTGAAACCCTGGGCAGCCATATTGCAGTGACAGCGGTGCTTCCAGGCGCCACTTTAACCGATTCCTGGTCGGGTACAGAGTTGCCGGAAACGCGTTTCATGCAGGCCGAAGATGTGGCCGCTGCGATTTGGAGCGCCTGGGCTATCAATACACATTCCGTAGTAGAGGAACTACTTGTTCGTCCTCGGGCGGGAGATATATGAACAGGGCAGTGTAAATAATGGTATCTGCAGGCCGCATAACTGCGGCAAATCAGCCCTGTATTGGCAACTTTTCTGTATACTTGTACCTTCAAACCAAAGAGAATGAAACGTACCTTACTCATGATTGCAATGGTAGCTGCAGTGGGCAGCGCCAGTGCTCAGGCCCTGCGTGACGACAGGTCTTATCAGTTGAGTCCGGCCTTCGTAAAAGGCAATCTGAAGCATCAGAGCCTGCGCGAGAACCGCTCAGACTGGTTCGATCCTTGCGCGGCCATCGATCAGCTGAATGCCCAGACTACCTATTTCCGTTCTACCCTTTTCCCGGATTCTTCTGTGCTCGTTCAATATTCGAACGGCCTCGGCGAAGTAGGATGGCATTCTGTGGGTATCATGATGGATCCACGCAGTCTCATCTATGAAAGCAATCCTTTCAAACTGAGCCGCTGGAACACCTATACCGTTGACTCCATCGCTGTGCTCTATATGTACACCCGCTGGAATCCGGATCCCAGCATCAAAGATACCCTGCGCATCACTTCCTTCGCGGGCTCGACCGATGTGCTGATTTACCAAAACACTGCACTCGGCACCGTGGCGTACAACCGCCCCAACAACCGCATGCAGGGAACAACCATCCAGACCCACACCAAGGAACTCGGTATTGAAGACACCATCGCAAGCCGCTTCGGTATTTACGAATTCGCAGCAGGCCGCACCGTTACAGGTGCCAATGCAGGTGGAAACTGGACAGGCGTAAGCATCTCCTACGTGCCCGGTGACAAGTCTTACAGCAAAGCTCCTCCGTTCGATACCCTCGACTGCCGCAGCAATCCTGGCGTAATTCGTCGCTTCAACCAGTTTGAATTCCAGCTGGTTCAGGATCAGAGCGCTTATGTTGAAAGTCAATCTACCGATGCATTCGGTCAGCGCATCCTGAACAACGGTTTCATGGTGAATACCCAGATCCGTTACGCCCTTTACACTGGTCAGCTTTCCCAGCTGAATAACAGTTACTACGGCGGTTCATGGACCAATACCCAGCAACAGAGTTTCACTTACGCTCCCCGTGTACTGTTCAAACTCAGCACCAACAACTACAGCAACGATGAACTGACCCGCAGCGGTGTTTCCGTAGGCATGCCCTACCCGAACCCCGCTACCAATGGCAAAGACATCGCTGTTGACTTCAAACTCCGCAATGCTGCCAGCGCAGTGGTAACCCTGAGCGACATGAACGGCCGCCAGATCCAGACCATCGCCAACGGCATGTTCCGCAGCGGTGAGAATACCGTTTCCTTCAAGCCCCAGGGCCTGAAAGCCGGTATGTACCTTGTAACTGTTCGCACTGCCGAAGGTTACAGCACCGGTAAGGTGGTAATCGAATAATAGCATCACAACCCTGCAAAGGGTTTAAGTTGAGCGCCGCTCCGGAAACGGGGCGGCGTTCTTTGTTTATGGCCGATAGGCGGTGGGGCGGCGTGAAGGTGGTGGATGAGGTTGAGGAAGTAAGGCAGGCAGGCTAATGAGGCAGGTGCGTTTTGGCGATTGAGAAGGGTAAGAAGGAAGATTTACCGGTCGCCGGTTTCACCTGGATTGCTGCATCCCGCGCTGCAGCAAGGCTTTTTAACCGAGTGTACGGAATCTTGCACCTTGATCCTTCAAGGCCTATTTTAACTTCTTGCCCGATTCAATGGAATAGTGCCAAACGGCTGAATAACAAGTGATTAACCTGAAGCCTGCGAAGCCCCAAAACTGCCATTTCTTGCCTGGGAAAGCGCAGGTGCAAACTTCCGCACACTCGGTAGCAAGTGGACCGTGGTAATAAATTCACAATCAATGCGATAACACTTAAAATTGAGCCTGGTTATGGGCTTTTTCTGCTCCGATTTCAACCCCTCATCGCAACCTGAACCGATACATTTTGCCGCGGTTACCGGCTACTACCAGCATACTGTCGCTCACCACAACCGCGTTTCCGCCCACGGCGCTGAAAGGTTCCCATGTGCGGCCATGGTTCCGGCTGATATTGGTGCCGTTTGTGCCGGTACAATAAAAGTATCCCGTCTTCGGGTCGTAGCATGAACCGCTGCGGTAGCCTTTCGGAAAGCTGTCTGACAACTCAAAGCGACCTGTTGCCGGATTCAGCCAGGCAGCCGTTGAATCTCCCTGCCTGAAAAACTTGTAATGACCACCGAGAATTACGCCATAATTGCCGGCCAGCGTCAATGTGTAAGCACCCCATCCTTCTCCGCCTTTCAAAGGCAGTTGCACGATTTGATTACTATCGCTTACAAGCACATCGGCGCCCAATCGGGTGGATTGGAACAAGCGCGGATAGATGCCTCCGCCACTTACCCAGACTACAGTGTCGTGTTTTGTGTCTTTGCGATAGGCGATGGAAGTGCCACTGGCAGCAAACGCCGCTTCTCCGGATTGAAGGATGCCATTCCCGCTGGTCCATATTTCTTTCCAGCTCATACCCCGGTCGTCGCTTAGCAGGATCAGAAATGCGGTTTTGCCGCGTTCCAGGCTGTTGGGCATCGGGTCGCCAAGGCAGGCGCCTTTCGCACCATGAAAGTCCATCCCATCCAGGAAAATCCCCGGGATATTGTTTTCATACACCTTCGTCCAGCTTTTCCCACCATTGCGGGTGGCCAGGATGACGGCGCTGTCTCCGCTGCTCATGGCTACAGCCCGGCGCCGGCTCCAGGCATGTATATCTCTGAAGTCGCGGGTGGGAAATGCAGCAGGTGAGCATTGCATCCAGGTTTCACCGGCATTCGCGGTGCGGAATACACTGCCATTCGATCCGCTCACCCATATCACCTTGGTGCTGACAGCATACAACCCTCGGAAATGACCTGTTCCCAGGCTATCGCTTTCGGGTCTATGGTTTTGGGCGCTCAGTAAGGCAGGTCCAGCCAGCATGAAAGCCAGCCAGTGGATACGAATGCCGAAACGCATCATGTATTCGGCTTGCGCACGGTTCGCTGTTCGATGCGCTTTTCGTAATCCGTGCCCTGGAAAATGCGTTGAACAAAGATACCGGGCACGTGGATTTGATCGGGGTCGAGTTCGCCGGCATCGACCAGCTCCTCCACTTCGGCTATGGTGATTTTTCCTGCCATGGCCATCATCGGATTGAAATTGCGCGAAGTTTTGCGGAAGATC
Source organism: Bacteroidota bacterium (assembly GCA_046314695.1). Classification (GTDB taxonomy): domain Bacteria; phylum Bacteroidota; class Bacteroidia; order NS11-12g; family UBA955; genus REEB481. The sequence goes on from JBKDBI010000198.1 coordinate 3,736, forward strand.
AGATTGCCATGCCGGTCACCTTTCCAGGCTTTTACCAAGGCAAAATCCGCATCGAAGGCATGCTCGAGCAGGTAGGTTTTTCCATTGAAAACCCGTGTTTCCTTTCCTTCAGCTACTTCGGTTCCGACACCGGCAGGGGTAAAGAAGGCAGGAATGCCTGCTCCGGCAGCACGGCAGCGTTCGGCAAGGGTTCCCTGGGGAATAAGTTCCACTTCCAGTTCGCCGTTGAGCATCTGGCGCTCGAATTCTTCGTTTTCGCCCACATAAGAGCTAATCATCTTTTTCACCTGGCGGCGTTGGAGCATGAGGCCGATTCCAAAGTCGTCCACCCCGGCATTATTGGAAATGCAGGTGAGGTTTTTTACTCCTCTATGCACCAGAGCGGCGATGCAGTTTTCGGGGATGCCGCAGAGGCCAAATCCGCCGAGCATCAGGGTCATGCCGTCTTGTACATCGTGCAGGGCATCGGCTGCGTTATGGACTACTTTGTTCATAGATTTTCGATCAGGGAGGCAGACAGGCCGCGGTCGCACAGGGCCTGGCAAATCGGTGCAAGGGTATCGTAGTTGCCGTGCTTGACGGCGTATTTTCCGCGGGTGTGAATGATCCAGGCGCATTGTTCGGCCTGGTAGCGGTCGTGCCCGCACAGTTCAACCAGACAACGGATGACCCAGTTAAACGTATTGACTTCGTCGTTGAAGATCACGATCGCATGGGTACGGTCGTTGCCATCGAGCGTAAGAACCTCGCTCTCCTGATCGGTTTCAGGATTGCCTGCCTCAGGAAATACGGCGGTGGCGCGGAAGAATCTTGGCTTTGTTTTCATTCCCGTTCAGCAGCCTTTTGATGTTCTTTTGGTGTGTCAAAAGTACCAGCAAAGCCACACAAATACCAAAGGCGATGAACAGCGGCTCGTCACGATTGAAGAAATAAATCAGCATCACCGGAAACATGATGGCGGCTGAAATGCTGCTCAGCGACACATAGCGCGTGCTGAAAAGTATGAGCAGGAAGATGCCAAGGCAGGCCAAGGCACTTAGATAGTGAATGGCGATGAGCATGCCGAAAAGGGTTGCGATCCCCTTTCCACCTTTGAAATTCGCGAATACGGGGAACAAATGCCCGAGCAGTGCACAGATTCCAAACAAGAGCTGCAGGTTGATGTACCGTGCAGTGCCTGGATGGTAATCGCTGAGATAGCGCACAAGACAAGCAGCAGTAAATCCTTTCAATACATCGAGAAACAACACTGCGGCACCGGCTTTCTTTCCCAAAACGCGGAAAGTATTGGTTGCGCCGGCATTACCGCTGCCGTATTCCCGCACATCGATACCGAAGTAGGCTTTCCCGACCCATACAGCGCTGGGCATGCTACCCAGGATGTAGGCCAGAAGGGCTAACAGGGATATTCCGATCATTCGCTTCTAAACTGAACTTTAAGAGAGTGGACGGCAAAGATAGGGCTTTGCGATAAATCAGCCTTGTTTGCTCTGCATGTACAGAATCTTATCTTAGCGTTATGAAAAGAATCCGGGTTGTTTCCGTGGTCATGCTCTTCATAGCCCTTTTGCCGGGCATGAACAGTTGCAAGAAGAAGGAAGACAAGGTGTTGCCCACGGCCGCCTTCAGTTTTGAACGGCTTTCCTACCGGGAAGGCGATACCATTCGGTTGCTGAATGAAAGCAAAGATGCCGCGAATGTTACCTGGACCGCCAATTCCCCCGCCGATTGGATCAGCTTTGACCCGCCGCTGCTTCGGGCCAGAAGAGCCGGTGAACTGAAAGTGAATTTGCAGGCAGCAAGCAAGACAGGTGATAATGCAACTTTCACTGCAGCTGTGAATATTCTCCCGGATACCGTTTATCGGCTTACCGACGGAGGCAGGAAAGTGTGGCGCGTCGTTTCGCTGCAATACGCAGGAACAGAAATGCTCAATGCACCCTGTCAGCTAGACGATGAAGTGATATTTGACAACAACGCGACCAAGGATTATCGCTACCAGGAAGGGAAAGATTCCTGCGCTCCGGGGACTTACCTGGTGCCGGTGCCGCAATTTGGTACCTGGTATTATCGCTCTGCGCGCAAAGAACTCACCTGTCAGGTCACCGAACCCTCACCGCTTATATTGGGCTTCCGCATCGATTCGCTGAGCCATGATTATTTCAAGGGAACCGATCGCCTGAATGAGGTAACCCTCATCCTGCGCAGGCCTTGAAGACGCTCATGAATTCCCGAAATCCTCCAGCAACGGATCCTTTTTCTTCGAGCGGGTAAAAATGGCAACCAGCGAAGCTATAATCAAGGCCATAACCGAATAAAGGGCAAGTCCTTTTACCGTGGAAGCCAGGCTGAGCGTTTCCCATGGATCTGCTTTCTCCATTTCGTCAATCGTTTTGTCAATGTCCGCTTGTGGAACGTTCCAGTTTGCCAGGCGCTCTTCGGTGGTACTGATGAGAATTTCCTTCTGAATTTGCGGCAGCTCAGGGTCGACAACACGGGCCATCAATTGGTTGAATCCAACCTGCATCACCCAGCCTATGGCCAGAAAAATCAGACCACTTTTCAAGGCTTCGACAAAATTGTAATGGCCCTGAAAAACCTTGCGTTCCTCCAGGTTAGCCAATACGAGGATCGACATGCTGATTACCAGCAGACCGGCCGCAAACCAACCATTGAAAACCCGGTCGATATTGCCGCTCAAATACATGGCAAGCCACACAACGATGGAAACGAGGGCACCTAAAAAGCCGAAACGAACGGCGGGTCTTTGAAAGAATTGCATCGCTTTCAAATCTATAAATCGGGCGCTGAATGCTGCAAAAAATTCGTCGGATGAGTCAACTTCAGGTGCAAATGAAGTTGGTGAGGATAAATCAGGGGAGTTTTATGGTGCGGGTTGCAGGAGCCAGCGGCCGCATTGAACGCTGGCTACGGCGCGTCCTGTAAGCTGCCTGCCGAGTAAAGGGCTGTTTTCGCTTTTGCTGTGGTTGAAGGCTTTGCTGTATTTCCAGCCCAGATCAGGGTTATAAATACTCAGCGTAGCTTCATTACCGGGCTCCAGGATATGGGTTTCCAGTCCCAGCGCTTTGCGTGGACCATGCGATAGCACCTGCGCCCAGTCGAAAGGGTCAATACAGGCTGCTTTCAGGCAATGCGCTGTCGTTTGTAAACCGATGGCTCCAAAAGAGGCGTAATCCCATTCCACCTGTTTCTGTTCTGTATTGCGGGCATGGTGGTTGCTTACCACTGCGTCGATGGTGCCATCTGCAAGGCCGGCGCAGAGAGCCATGCGATCCGATTGGCTGCGCAAGGGAGGCATCACTTTCCAGTTGGTATCGAATGAGGTGATTTCCAGGTCGTCGTAAGCGAGTACCAACGCTGCCACATCGCAGGATATCCGGGCTCCGCGCGCCTTGGCTTCCCTTATCAAGGCCACACTGCCGGCGGCGCTGATGCGCGAAAGATGTACAGGGCACTGCAGGTATTCTGCCACGCGGATGATCTCAGCCACGGCCGTTTCTTCGGCCAAAGCAGGCATGGACCGCAAGCCGGTTTGAACACTGGTATTCCCTTCATTCACGCTGCCCTTGCCGGCCAAAGACTTGTTTAGGGGGAAAGCAAAAACCGGGAAATTCCATTGTGCGGCATATTCCAATACCCGCATCAGCACGCCTGCATCGCGGAAAGGCGTTGTACCGTCGCTGAAGGCAATGGCGCCGGCCTGGCGGAGATCGTACAGCTCGGCCATGTCTTCACCCTTCATACCGGCTGTAGCCGCTGCAATCGGCCATATCGGCAGGATATCGTTGGCCGGATGGCGGCGAACATGCTGAATTACTGCAGCATGATCCGGTCGCGGATCTTTACCCGATAAAGTGCAAAGGGCGGTATAACCTCCATCCCGTCCGGATGCTGCCAGGCTGTGCAGGTCTTCTGTCCATTCCTCGCCAGGATCCTGACAAACGGAGTAAAGGTCTACCCAACCTGGTGAAACAAAACTGCCACCGGCGTTCCAAACTTCCTTTCCTGTAAGGTCCTGTCCGATGGCTGAAATAAAACCATCCCGGATGCCGATATCTGCTTGCTGCCGGTGAAAATTAGACAAGGGATCGGCGATCAGGCAATGCCGTAAGACAAGGTCATGCATGTTGGGTAGTGGGGTTGGTTTTTCGTTTGCTGACAAAAAGGATTGTTTCCAATAACAGGGCAAGAATACAGATAATCAGCAGCAGGCGCGACCATTTGCGCGCCGGATTGCTGTCTGACCACTGCAAAAACGAACCTTTGCCTGGGTTCAATTCAGCTCCGGCAGCTGCAGCCAAGGCGTTGAGCGTGCTTTCGTCGGGTATCCGGCTATCTGATTCCGTACTGCGGTGGTTGAGGGCCAAATGGCCGAGCACTTGCTTTTCCGGGTTGATAATGGCATAAAGTCCGGCCGCTTCAGGTTGTCTGCCTGCATATATGCGCGTTGTGGCTTCTGCCGGTCCGCTCTCGGCAATCCATACCTGGTTACCGGCTTGCAAAGAAAAATTTCGGCCTTCCTGCCAACGCTCCGGAATTTCAGTCCACAAGCCACTGCCCGCCGGCAAATACAAAGGAAGTGCGCGGCTTTGGTGTATGGCAGTGTTGGCAATGATCGCCAATGGTGCAGGCGAACGCAGGTAATCGCGTGCCGATTCTTCCCAGGGCATGGTGAAGAGAACCAGATGACCGCGGCCCTGCCTGCGGTACAACACAGCAGGATTGCCGTCGCGGTAGCGCTGCAGTATTTCTGCGTCGCCCGAATTACCGCCCGTGCTGAACCACAAGGTAACAGCGCCTGCCTGGGCTTCCTCCGGATTCTTGCTGTATACGCCCTTGAAAAAGGGGTGGTTGAATTCGGGTTTATCAAGTTCCCGTACTACGGATATGCGTTCTGTCAGCGGCGGAAAGCCGAGCTTTTGTAATCCTCCATTCATGCGTTCAGGCAGGGCCGTCGCAGATGGGATGATTACCACACCAGCGCCTTCGGTTGCCATCTTGAGCATGGCATCAGCATCGCTTTCGCTGATAGCCCCTGTGCCTGAAGTGATGCTCAGTCCGGGCGTTTCCTCACTTGTATTCACATTGAAAACACGGCTGCTGCGCAACATGGCATTCAGAAAGCCGTTGCTGCGATCGCCGTTGATGCGAACCGCTACAGGTGGCATCAGGGGCAGGCTGATAAAGAAGCGGTTGTCGAAGGGGAATCCTTCGTCTTCCGTTTGAATACTCAGCGGAATCTGGCCCCCGTCGCTTGCGGAAAAGCTGAATGTCCCTTTAGAGATGCCACGGGCGGGGAGATCCAGGCTTATGGTTTGCAATACGCGCCCATCGCGCATCAAGCGGAAGGGAATACCACCGAGCGCCTGTTCGCTGTGGTTGCCGGCATGGAAGCTGATCTTGCCTCCGGTGCTGCCTGCAATCAAAGGTGCTTCCAGCCAAACACTGTCGATGCTGATATTTGGCCGGGCGCTGACAGGAATTCTTGACCAGCGCGCTGATATAGTGCTATCATAAGGCTCCGCTTTCCTGGCCATGCCGGTGCGGAAATCGCTCACCACATACGCGTATTTCTTTTGTGCCGGTTCCTCAGCCAGCAAGGCGTTTTGCTTGCGTATGATGCGGGCAAGGTCGGGCGAGCCCGGATTAACGCGCACACCGTCTACCTGTGCCAGAAAACTCTCCGATCCGGTAAAACCACCTTCGCGCTGATCGGCAGCAGTCAACAAGCAGAAACGCGCAGTTTTCGGATGTGATTTTACGATGGCATGGATGGCGCTGCGGGCCTGTTCAAGGGCCGGGACTTTCCCTTCGCCTGCTTCCATGCTGTAACTGTTGTCGAAAAAAATGCAAACCGCTTCGGAGCCTGTCCCTGCAGCCTGTTGCTTTCCGGCAGGAAAGGGTCCGGCAAAAGCAAAAATCAGCGCTGCCAGTGCCAGGAGTCTGGCAGCCAGCACCAGACGGTGCAATAATTTCTTTTCCTGTTGCACACGAGAAGTCAACGACTTCAGCATCCGCACATTGGTAAAAGGCAACTTCTTGTATCGGCGGAGATGAAATAGATGTACGATGACAGGTATAGAAAGGCTGCCAAGTGCAACCAGAAACCAAGGATGCAACCAGTTCATCGTTTGGCAAATATACGTAACTGCAGCCCTGGTGGCTGATCTGATATCATTCCGGCCATTAGATGCTAACCTCCAGCCCTCAACATGGGTTTGTCACAGAGAAACCGTGTAAGTCCCAGTGGGACACCTGCGGCGCCAGCTCGGTACTCCCCAAAACAAAACCCGCGCTAACACAAAGTTGACGCGGGTTTTCTGACTGTATTCGCGGAGAGAGGGGGATTCGAACCCCCGATACAGTTTCCCGTATACATGCTTTCCAGGCATGCCCGTTCGACCGCTCCGGCATCTCTCCGAATAAAGGTGCAAATGTAAGCAGAGAATCCGGATTTGAAGCCTGTAGGCCCCCTGCTATTTACAGGCCAAAGATTCGCCGTGCATTGGCACTGGTTTGCGCTGCACAGGCATCCGGTTCCATTCCCAATGCTGCTGCCAGCCGTGCATTGATTTCCTTCAGATAAGCAGGCTCATTCCGCTTGCCGCGATAAGGGACAGGTGAGAGGAAGGGTGCATCGGTTTCCAATACCAATGCTTCAGGTGTACAGGCGCTGAGGATCTCTGCGAGGTTGCTGTTGTGGTATGTAATCACACCGCCGACGCCCAAAGCAAATCCCATGTCGATTGCGCGTTCCGCCTGCTGTGTGCTTCCGCCGAAACAATGCAGCACCGCCTTCATTCCCTTGGCCATGAAAGGTTCAGCGATTTTCATGGCTTCGTCGGTGGCTTTGCGGCTGTGGATGGAAACCGGGAGATTCAGTTCGAGGGCCCAGCCAAACTGCACCGCCAGGGCATCGCATTGGGCATCGTAAAAAGTGAGATCCCAATGCTTGTCCAAACCGACTTCGCCTACCGCGATGTATCCGCCGCGGTGCAGGAGTTCGCCCAGCGTATCGAGTTCCTGCTTCCAGCCCGCATCTACATCGCAGGGATGCAAACCCATCATCGGCAGGCAATAACCGGGAAACAATTCAGCGAGTTTGTGCATTCGTTCCACCGAATCAAGGTCAATATTCGGCAGCAGTACATGGCTTACACCGGCTGTTTTGGCGCGTTCTATCACCGCATCCAGGTCGGCGTCGAATTCTTTATGGTAAATATGGGAATGGGTATCGATCATCACCAGCTTATCTTTTCCTTGTTCAAAAATGCATCAATTCCGCGGACACAGTCAGCAGAACTTCTGGCTTCGGCATTCATGGCGGCGGCCAGATTCATGCC
>JBKDBI010000199.1:0-2040 GCA_046314695.1 Bacteroidota bacterium
GCACGATACTGCCCGGCGAGATTTTCGATTTGCGGCATTCCTTGAAGGATGCCGTAGGGATTCAACTCGTGAGCATTTCCGGCGAGCACCCGCTCGGCGGCGCGATCGAGTTCGCGGCGTTCGCTGGCGATGCGGCGAGCGAGCGTCGCGGCGACGCGATCCATCTCGCGAAGCGTGAGATAGGTGCCGCTCAAGATATGCCCCTGCGGCGTGTCAATCTTGGTGTCGCCCATCATGGCCCGCACGGAGTCGCTCGTGATTTTCTTAGTCGTCATTTGTCGTCCCTGTCGTGTGCCCCTGTCCGCCGGGGCTCGCGTTGTCGGTCGATCGCCGACACCATGAATATACACCATATCGACGAGCCGGGGTACAAATCGCGGTCAATTTCGCCGCGAAATCGTCAATATCCCTCAATCGCGGGGGTCGATGCCGCGATGCGGGCAAAATATCGGCGATCGAGCACCCCCGCGATTGGGGGATACGGCTCACGCCCCATGCCCCAATTCTCGGGCGATCGCGTCCGCCGCCCGCTCCCGCGCGTTGCCGGAGATCGTCGAGCCCGTGGCCTCATCGATCGCCCCGAGGGCCTCGGCGGGATGCTCATCGGGATCTGAGCCCTCGGGCATATCGACGATCATCGATACGATCCCGCGAGCCCTGAGCGTCGCGGCGGACTCGCTCGCTCCGAGTCGGCCCGCCTCGTCGCCGTCGGCGAGCACTACCGCTCGATCAATCTTGAGCCGACGCAGCCACTCGGCCTGCCGAGCCGTGAGTCGCGATGAGCCGACCGCGAGCACGGGCGGGCAAGCGCGACGAGCGGCGAGCGCGAGTCGCTTATCGAATCGCGCGGCGGGATACGGCGAGCGGAGTTTGTGCTGATCGCGCAGCACGCGGCGGAACATCGCCATCTCCACCGCCGCCGCATCGATCGGCCCCTCCACGAGCACGGCCACGCCATGAGCGGCGGCGCGGATCATCGTCTGCGGGCTTCGCCACTGGAACGATGAGCCCTTGGAGTAGATCCATGAGTTCGGCGTAGACCACCATTTCGGCGTGCGGTCGCCGTCGAGATCGCGAGCACCGAAGCCGATTGGAGTGCGGCCCGAGATCGATAGGATCGGGACGACGAGCCGCCCCGCGAGTTTGTCGGCAAGCGCCCGGGTCATCGCGAGCGGCGGGGTCGAGCCGTTAATTTGTGCGCGGGCGCGCTCGGCCTGCTTGAAGAGTTGCTCGGCATCGCCGAACACTTGAAACGGCATCATCGGCGTATTGAGATCGTCGGACGGGATGCGGCGATCGATGATGTTCGGCGTGCCAAACTCGCGGAAGCCGACGTTGAATATCCGCTTGCGTGCCATATATCGCGAGAGCATGATGTCGGCGGTCTGCCGGTCATCGTCGAACCCGGACCTGCTCGGGCTGCCGAGTATCGCGTTGTCGAGAAGCCAAGATAGATATCGCTCTTGCAGAGATGCAATTGCGTTGTGATGCTCAAGTCCGACTGTTGATCCGTTGCCGGTCGCGTGCGACCATTTGAGGTTTGTATCGATCGGAAACGATTTCGTCACGAAATCGAATCCGGTCTTTGCGGACACGCATTCGAGCCTGTGAAACATCCCGGCCATTTTCGCTGGCTCGGGCCGCATCTGGCACTCTTCGCGATCGCGGACAATTTTGTCCCACGCGCGATCGATCGTTTGCATGATCGGCGGATCGTAACTGGCCTGCTTTCGATCTTCGATGATCGTACGAAATCGGTCGATAGCATCATCGATTACGTCGCCGTCGCTGTCGTCGGTGATGCCGAGTCGAGCGGCGAGGTTCGCGATGGCCTTGCCTTTCGCGAGCCCTTCGGCGTGCGCGATGTAGTCGATTACATCGCCGCCAACTGCGCACGAGAAGCAGTGCCAACGATCGTCGTAAAGGTGCAGCGTCGCCCTGCTCTTGCTTGTCTTCGAGCAGGCGGGGCACGGGTGGTTCGCTTCTTTGCGAGAGTAATCGAAGCCGTAAGCGATCGCGGCCTTGACGATATCGAGTCGC
>JBKDBI010000200.1:0-4420 GCA_046314695.1 Bacteroidota bacterium
TTTGACATCCCGGGTTATCCGGCTGCCACCCACAAAGGAAGCGGCATCGTTCTTTCACAGGTTGATTCGGCGCTTATTGAACGTTGCGAAGTCTTCAATACCGGCACGGCAAATACGGCATGTGGCGGACCGGGCGGCATATGGGTCTGGGGAGCCAACCGGGTACGCATCCAGTTCTGCGAAAGCCACCACAATAGCTCCGGTACGGGCAATGGCTGCGATGGACTCGGTTTCGACCTTGACGGCGGAGTCACCAATTCGGTTATCCAGTACTGCTATTCTCATAATAACGACGGCGCCGGCTACCTGCTCGGCAACTTCGACGGCGCCAGGCCCTGGGGCAACAATACCGTGCGCTATTGCATCAGTGTGAATGATGCACGCACCAACAACAGTCCGGCTACCTTGTTCACCGCACCCAATACCAGCTGGAAAGGATTGAAGTTCTATCACAACACCATCTGGGCCAATCCTTCCGCTAAGAACACGTATCCGGCCTTCAGCGCTTTCCAGATGACCGATTACGGCAGTACCATGGAACAGGTGGCTTGCTACAACAACATCTTTGTTACCACAGGTGGTTTGCGTTTGCTCCATGTGCCGGCAACCTTTGTGCCGCAGCAACCTGCCTTCCAGGGAAATCTCTACTGGACAGGGGGGCAACCCTTCCGTATGCATTATGGCAAGGACCTGACTGCGCTATCGGATTTCAGAAACGCAGGTACGCAATGTGAGAAACTGATGGGGAACCCAACCGGGATGGAAGCCGATCCCTTGCTTGTAAATACGACCAGATTTCCTCTGACACTTGCACCACAGCCCACTGAAGCGCTTAATGCCTTCCTGCTCTCAGCGGCATCTCCAGCGCGTGCTGCGGCGCTTGATTTGAAGACGCTTTTCGGCATCGATGCGGGTGTGCGCGATTACTGGGGAAATCCGATTGCCACGGCTACGGGCAGAGATATCGGTGCCCATGCCTTTAGTCCAACTTCAGGCCTGGATGTTCAGGAAACTTCTTTATTGCTCTATCCCAATCCGGCGCAAGATCAGGTACTCATTCAATTTTTTCAGCCCTTCACTGTATCCGTGTTCACCATAGATGGACGCTGCGTGTGGCCTGAACAGTCATTTCCGGCAGGTACGGCTGTCCTAGAACTCGATACGTTGCCTGCAGGACTCTATTTTGTCAGGGTAAAGGGAAACGCCGCTACCTTGAGCCGCCTGCTGCGCGTGCACTGAGAACTACTTTACCTGCGTGCATTCGAACAAAGGCCGCGCTTGGAAGGGGGCGCTGGTACTGGAGTACGGCAGCTACATCCGTGGCATTTTGCTTGCGAGGCTAGTTCGGGCTCAAAAAATGGTTTCTCTTTCTGGCAAGAAGCACTAAAGCCTAAACACAGTCCAATGATAACGTTGGCGTTCTATTGCAGGGTATTCAGGGTTCAAATAAGCCATTCACATGCACCGGATATGGAACACCCATCAGACTGAAAGCCGCCCAATGTGCGGGGTTTGGGTCGATGGAGCGGAAGCGTTCAACGGCACGCCTGAAGTTTTCAGCGGGAAAGAAAGAAGCAGGTTTTTTCAGCTCCTCCATCACGATGGGCATGAACAAGGCCGTCGCCCGGTCATCCACCGGCCATAAACTGATCCATACATTCCGGGCACCGGCAAGAACAAAAGCCCTTGCCAGTCCGGTGATACCGGCATCCTGCATCTGACCGAGTCCGGTTTCACAGGCACTCAGGAAAACCCAGGCATCGCGGTCGGTATTGTACACCTCAGGATCTATCCCACGGGCAGCCTGTATTTCGCGTGCCGAGAGCCTTCCGTCCGGATGTAACGTATCGGCAGCAAGCAGTAGAAAGCTGCTGTCGATGGGATGCCTGGGATGGCTGACCCCATGACAGGCGAGGTAATAGAAATCCGGCCCATACTCCGATCCAAGCAAGCGTAGCAGCAGATTCGGTGTAAGTTGTCCGCCCGGGAGCGTGTCGATTCCTGTAAGTGCGCTGATTGTTGCTACTTCGTGCGCTGCGCCGGGCAATGGGTAGAAACTTGGATTTGAGTTGGCCGGAAAGGCTGGATTCCCGGATAACACAGCACCCGGTTTGGGTTGCCAGCGTACTGTGTATCCGGTTTGGTAATTTGCTTCGTTAAAGGTTTCCGCCACCGCATACAGCCTGCGGAAGGAAGGTAAAACGGAATAGGATAGCTTGCTGCTCAGCGGTTCGTCCTTGCTGCCAATCGGGAGCATGTACAAGGGCAGAGCCGAGATATTCAATGCGGGGATGATTAAAAGGTGTTTCAGGCTATCCAGTGCCGGACGCAATGCATGCGGCAAAAGAACATCAGTCAACTGCTTTAAGATCAATTGACTGGATGTTGTTGCTTGTGCTTGCAGGCTTTGGGTACGCGCTCCTCTTTGTCCGGCGTAAACATGCAAGCTGGACAATAGCCCTTCCTGCCAGTCGACGAAGCGCCGGGCTTCCGCTTTTTGTGCGCTGTGCAAGGGCAAGTGCTTGGGGCGGATTAACCAGCAGTGGAGGGTGTCTTGCGCATGGTGGTAGAATAACAAGGCTCCTGGCGATCCCTCGGGTATAATCTCCTGCAGATGTTGTTGCAAAACCTGATAAACATGTTCCATCGGTGGTCCGCCGCGTAAGCCACGCGAACCGAGTAGTTCGTAATAGTCGTGTTCCCAGGCTTGAAGATGTTGTTGCAGCAGGGCGGTGTGATCGGACTGTCCGCAGACAGTCCTTCCGCTGCAAGCCATAATCAACACGGCCCAAACCGACCAAGACCTATGGATAATCCCCTTGATCATTGTTTTATGGTGCCGTTGGTGTGCATTTTTCAAGATGGGGGCTGATAAAGGCGTTCCTTGCGATAAGTAAAGTGCGGTTGTAGGAGTGGAAAGTACAAAGATCTCTTTTCTTGATTAGAGTGGATGGGTTGGTTGATAGGATAAAAATGGTGTCGGAAGGAAAGAGGATGTTATCGGTTACCTGTTGTTGGCAGAACAACGGATCTTAATCTTGGAAACTCAGATTAGTCGGAAGCTTGCACTATGTATGGCACATTCCATGCCTTACTGACAAACAATGCGAACATTTGTTCAAGTTTTTGAAACCCACTGTAGCGCCGATTGGTGAGGTAGCAGAACTCGCCCACGTAGTTCCGCATGTACCTTTTCCATACGTAGTGGTGAATGCCATCCAGGTTGCGTTTGGCGTTCACTTTCATAATCTCTGTGTACCACAACTTCCCGCTATCCGGGTCTTCTTCGAACCAGGGGCGAGGGCGGTTGTCGAGACTGCGAATGCTGATGTTCATGCCATTTGGCAAGACATCAGCGCTTGTCGGTGTGGTCTTGCGTGAAACAGGATGGTGGTGGTTGTACGGCATATCTTTCAAGGATTCCGGACGCATTGATATCAAACGCAAGCGCCCGCCCTGCGCAAGTTTGAACCATGGATGCCATTCCGGAATGCGCAGATTAAGACCCCTTAATTCGACTGGTATTAGTTCCAGCTTTTGTCCTTCTTCATTGCGGACAGAGCGTTGTATTGGCTTAGCGCTCTCCAATGCCGTTTCTTTCTCCACTGGTTCCGGAACCGCCGGAAAATCAGCAGTGCCTGCTGTGATATGATCAAGCATCGCATACCAATCCACAAGGTCGGCCATCATCACTTTCATCTTCTGCATCATTAACCAGATAGGCCGGTAATGCCGGTGGCCCAGATGGCGCTGTACCTGCATGGCCGAAATGGATTTCTTCTGAAATGAAAGTACCGCAATGGCATAGACCCAGTAATGAAAAGGGAGCTTCGAATACTCCAGGAGTGTCCCGCTGCGCAGTGTCGTCTCCCATTTGCATTGCTTGCATCGGTACCTGAGTCGAGACGGGAGCCACAATTGGTCGGATGAACCGCAACGGTTGCAATAGACACCGTGCTTATCCCGAAATTCCTTCCACAAAAGAACACATCTTTCTTCTGTGTTGTAAGTTTTGATAAATGTAAAAAAGTCCATATCTAAAATAGCTATAATGCATGCGCAATATAGACTTTCCGCACATACCCTCAGAGTGGTGTGGCAAGCATCCGACTTATCTGGCCAAAAATTATACGCTTATAAACGTTTAATAATTAACCTCAAAACGCAATACACCAACCCAATCCGATTGCCCACACCCTTTAACCGCTCACCAACTTCCACTCGCTCCGCCGCCACCACTGCTTCCGCCTCCAAATCCGCCCCAGCTGCTACCCCCACTGCCTCCGCCAGACCAGCCGCCTCCGCCCCAGCCACCGCCCGGCCAGTGCCACGGACCATTCCAATGATCTCTGCTGCCACGTCGGCTGATATCCCGGTTGCGGTTCAAAAAAGACAAAAACACGATGAATGCAAAAAACAC
>JBKDBI010000201.1:0-5894 GCA_046314695.1 Bacteroidota bacterium
CTCAACCTGACGCGCCGAAGAGCCCCAAGCAAAAATACCGCCTCACGACCAAGGGGATGGCTGTAAAGGCAAGGCTTATTAAACAGACCTGAATTTACAACCTGCCTATGCCGCCGCGTGAAGGATAGCAGCGGAAAACCCGCAGCGCAGCGAGGATTTGCAGCGGATAGCCTGCCCCCGAACCTGCCGCAGCGCAGCAAGGCAGGTTCGGGGGCACGCCCTAAGAAGGATTCCGGATCAGAATTCGGCGTAACCCAATGCGGTACCGATGAGTGTGGTGGTGCTGGCTTTCTCGACGCGGACGCGCACCAGGTCGCCGGGCTTGTAATGCTCCTTGGGGAAAATGGTGACGATATGCTGGTCGTTCTTGCCCATCCAGTCGTTGTCTGAACGCTTGGAGCGGCCTTCGACCAAAACCACCACTTCCTTGCCGATGAACTGCTGGTTCTTTTCGCGGCTGATGCGGTTCTGCAATTCGATGATTTCCTGCAGGCGGCGGATCTTGGTTTCCTCCGGTATATCGTCGGCGTATTTGCGCGCGGCCAGGGTGCCGGGGCGTTCGCTGTACTTGTACATATAGGAAAAGTCGAACTGCGCCCATTCCATCAGGCTGAGCGTGTCTTGATGCTCTTCCTCCGTTTCGGTGCAGAATCCGGAAATGATATCGCATGAAATGCCGCAGTCGGGCAGGATTTCGCGGATCATCCGCACCTTGTCCATATACCATTCGCGGGTATAGTTCCGGTTCATGAGGTCGAGGATGCGGTCGTTACCGCTCTGCGCCGGCAGGTGGATATAATGGCAGATATTGCGGTGGCGCGCCATGGTATGTACCACTTTTTCGGTGATATCGCGGGGATGGCTGGTGCTGTAGCGGATGCGCATGTCGGGCACGGCCTGGGCAGTCATTTCCAGCAAGTCGGCAAAATCTACCGCGCTGGCCTTTTCTTCCTCGCTCAACTGCCTGTATTCCTTCTTCGGTCCGCCGCCGAACCAGAGGTAGCTGTCTACATTCTGCCCGAGGAGAGTGATTTCGCGGAAACCTTCGTGGCGCAGGGCCAGGGCTTCCTGCACGATCGACTGGGGGTCGCGGCTGCGTTCCCTGCCGCGTGTGAACGGGACGACACAGAAGGAGCACATGTTATCGCAACCGCGCATGATGCTGATGAACGCGCTCACGCCGTTGCTGTTCAGGCGCGTGGGCGCAATGTCGGCATAGGTTTCTTCGAGGCTCAGCAACACGTTGATGCTGCGGCGGCCGTCTTCGACTTCGTTGATCAGGATGGGCAGTTCGCGGTAGGCATCCGGACCGGCCACGACATCGACGAGTTTCTCTTCTTCGAGCAGTTTCTCTTTGAGGCGTTCGGCCATGCAACCGAGGACGCCGATGATCAGGTCGCCTTTGCGCTTCTTGTTGCCGCGCAGGTGCTTCAAACGCTCGCGGATGCGCTGTTCTGCATTGTCGCGGATGGCGCAGGTGTTCAGGAAAATGACATCGGCTTCGTGTTCCTCGGTGGTCGGGCGGAACCCGTTTTCCTGCATGATGGTGGCCACGATCTCGCTGTCGCTGAAGTTCATGGCGCAACCGTAACTTTCAATATACAAGCGGCGTTCGCGAACGGGCGCTTCGGTTTGGATCAGGGTTTCTTGTTCCATGCAAAGAAGTGCAAAGTTACAACCCGCTGTGCATTTGCCTTTCCCTGCTCCCATGCCCCTGAATCCTTGCTTTTGGAAGGAATGCATCGCAGCCTGTCGCAATAGAACGGACGGCCATTCGTTCTTTTGTGCAAACCATGCGTTCCCTTACCATCGTTCTCTTCGCCCTGCCGCAGGTACTGGCCGGACAGTTTTCCCGCTATCCGGTTTATATCCCGCAACAACAAAGCGGGAATATGTTCATCTCGTCCAACAGCCGCGCGCTGCCCTTGGGCAACAAAGCCGACAGCATCCTGCAGGCAAAAGGCGTGAAGGAAGTGGGCATCCGCGGCATCAGTTATGCGTTGGACAAACCCGGCAAGATCAGCGGGAACGACAGCCAGCACCTTTGGTTCAACGCCGCAGGCAAGCTGGTACGGGAACAAAACTTTGATTTCAGCCGCAAGGGCCGCATCCAACCCGGATTTGAAAAGACGTATACCTACAACGCCGAAGGCCGCATCACGGAAAGCACCTGGGGCAAAGCTGGTTCCAAGGGGAACTCCGGGTTTGCGTATCGCTATTCTTACGATGAAAAAGGAAGGGTAATTGTTTCGGAAGGGCTGCGCCTGAAAGACCGAAAGCTGGAATACCGCAGCACCTATACGTACGACAGCTCCGGCCGTTTGTTGTTGCGCCGTACAGAAAACACGAAGCGCGAAACCTCCCGAATGTAATACGAATACCATCCGGATGCGGGCATCGCGAGCACCCGTTCTTACCGCAACGGGAAGCTGAAGGAAACGCAATATTTCAGCCGTGACCCGCGCGGGGAAGACGTGAAGAAATCGACCGTATTTGTGTGCCGGGAAAAACGGGAACTGCCGAATGGCACGCGCCTGGAGATTTCACAGACGGACGATCCGAAAAATCCGGAGAAGCAGATCATTTGCTACGACAGCCGGAACCGCTTGCTGTACCTGGAGATTTACGAACAAGGGAAGAGCACGGCGTATTACGGATTCTACCGCAATTTCGGACCCGACGGCACCATCGAGCGCAATGTGCGGCGCTATGGCAAAGAACTGCGGGACAGTTCGGAACAAATCGCGGTACTCAGTACAGATGGCGGCCATCAGCTGGAAACCCGCAGTTTTCAGACGCGGAAAGGCAAAATGGAGCAGTTGCAGGAAATCCGCCGCAGCTATGCCAACGGCCTGCCGGTGCGCAGCGAGGAAACCTATTTCAATACCGAGCGAAAGCGATTGCTGACGTACCGGTATCTCTGAGACCGGCGGCTGCTTTTTAGCCCGCTTTTGTGTTACTTCGCAGGGCTTACATGAAACGCCTTCTGAAGAGTCTGCTCGCCTTGTGTTTACCGGCGGCCCTGTTTGCGCAGGAAAACAAGAGCGAAGACAAAGGAACCCTCTCCGGCAGCTTGATCCTGTCGCATCAGATGTACGACCGCGACGATGCCATCGGTGCCAATACCCTCGTGTACAAGACCACCAAGAGCAGTACCGATGCCTGGCTCTACCTCGATTATAAAATCAAGGGTTACCGCTTCGCGATGCGCTATGACCTGTTCAACAACACCCCCTTGCTCAATCCGCAAGACGCTTACTCGGCCAACGGCATCGGCTACTGGCAAGCGGCCAAAAAGATCGACAAGCTCGACATCACCGTAGGTTATTTCTACGACCAGTTCGGCAGCGGCATCATTTACCGCAGCTACGAAGTGCGGCCCCTGGGTTTGGATTTCGCCACCCAAGGCCTGAGACTGGAATACAAATTCAATGAGAACACCACGGTAAAAGGCTTCACCGGCATGCCCAAGGGCGATATCGGCAACCGTTTCGGGGTGAACCCGCAGGTGATGAAAGGCGTGAACCTGGAGCACCGCCAGTCGGCCGGGAAGTTCGGCGACTTCGATCTGGGCGCCTCCTTCCTGAACCGCACCCTCGACCGGGCTACGATGGGCGCTCTGGTTGAAGAAATCAACTCCTACGATACCAGCCAGCGCTTCTACCCCAAATACAATGTCTATGCTTGGAACGCCTACGCTTCCTGGTCGTGGCGCAATGTGCGCGTGGGCGCCGAATACAACCGCAAGAGCGCGGAAGCCTACAGAAACCTGCGCGGCACGCTCGACAGCGCAAACGGACAAGTCTTGCTCTGCAATGTGGAATACTCCGCAGCCGGCTTTGGCAAGAACGGCGGCGGCAGCCTGGGCCTGAACCTGCAATACCGCCACATCGACCGCTATTCGCTGCGCTATACCCCTTTTCAGAATGTGCAGCAGCCCTTGTACGGATTCATCACCTATCTGCCTTCCCTCACCCGCCAGAATGCATACCGGCTCCTGGCGCGCTATCAGGCTCCGGCGCAGGATCTGGGTGAAAATGGCATCCAGGGAGAACTGGTTTTTACGCCCAAGTTCGGCACGACGTTCAATGTCAATGTGTCGAATGTGAAGAGCCTGGCTTCGAATGGCGACAGCGGGCGCGTAATCCGCCTGTACGAAGAATTCTATGTGGACTGGCAGCAGACCTGGGGCAAGAAGAAGAAGATCCAAACCAAGCTGGGTCTGCAGACTGTATACTACAACCAGGCGCGTTACGAACAGGAGCCCGAGTACGAGCCGGTGCAAACGCTTACGCCTTTCGGCGAGGTGACCGTAAAGCTCCGCAAGAAACGCAGCGTCCGTTTCGAATGGCAATACCTGCACACGGATAAAGACCAGGGCAGTTTCCTGAACACGATGCTCGAAGTAAACATGTCACCTTATTGGAATATTTCGGTTGGCGACATGGTGAACACCCGTCCGCACCGCTATGCGAACATGATCATCGAAAACCGGGTCATCCACTACCCCACTGTTTTCACCAGCTATACGGTGAAGAATTCGGTATTCACGTTTGCCTACCTCAAGCAGCAGGCCGGTGTGAATTGCGCAGGCGGTATCTGCCGTGTGGAACCGGCGTTCAGCGGGTTCAGGTTTACGGCGAGTACGAATTTTTAAGGCAGTCTGCACGGATAAGCTGGCAGGCATTTGCCGGTTTACGCAGCGAGACTGGAATATGTAAGCTGTATTCCACCGAAGCTTTATCCTGCTGGGATACAAGCTTGGTTGAACACGGAGCAATGGCAGGTTACGGCTTGTGCAGTACCTGCGGGACGTGACGGACCTTCGGGGCGGGATACATTCGGGATCGTGACGCTGCCACCCGGCCGCTGTGCCTATTGCCCCTACTCCTTCACCGCCTTCAGCACCTGGCTATGCCCGGCCTGCCGGATTTCGATGAAATAGATCCCGCTGGCCAAACCGGCTGTTTCGAGGTTCAGCTGGTGGCTGCCGGCGCTGAACCGGCCGCTTGCCAGTTTCCGGATCTCCATGCCGCCGGCATTGAGCAAGCGTATTTCGGCCTGTCCGCTGGCCGGGGCAATGAAATGCAATGTTGTATGATCGCCCATCGGGTTGGGAAGACAACGCGCCCCCAAAGCAGACGCAGCGCGGAATTCGGTCGTTGAAGTGAGGATGGGCACATCGCTGCGGAGTAACACGAGGCGGTTGGGCGACTCGGTCATGGCGTAAATCTTGCCATCCGGCGCCTGGCGGATGTCGCGGAAGCGCGCGTAACCGTTCATGCTGCGGGTGGCTTGGATCTTCTTGTCGTCTTTGAGTTTGAGCCAGTGTATATGCGTGCCGGCCAGGGCGCCGATCAGGATATCGGCTTCATTTGCTGCCTGCCCGTTGCGAACAAACGCCATGCCGCTGGGCGCGATAGACGGAACCCAATACGTGAGCGGCAATTGCATACCCGGCAGGGTGGTATCGGGGGTGATGCGCGTGCCGTCGTAATTGATGCCGAAAGTCACAGCTGGCCAGCCATAATTGGTATTGGGCTTGATGAGGTTCAGCTCGTCTCCGCCCCTGGGGCCGTGTTCGTGGGCGTAAATTTCTCCGCTGACCGGATGCATGGCCATACCCTGGATATTGCGGTTACCCCAGCAATAGATCTCCGGTTTGCTGTTTGGCTGTCCGACGAGCGGATTGTCAGACGGAACGCTGCCATCGTCGTTGAAGCGAAGCACCTTGCCGAGATGGGTATTCTTATCCTGGGCTGTTTCAGGCAAACCCCGGTCGCCGACCGACATATAGAGGTAGTTGTTGCGATCGAAGACAATGCGGCTGCCAAAGTGCTGGCCTGAATTGCGGATGGGCAAGGCGCGGAACAGCTCCATGAAGCTGTCCAGCC
>JBKDBI010000202.1:0-4490 GCA_046314695.1 Bacteroidota bacterium
AGATCCAATTTAAATCAACATCAACCTCACGATAGCCGCTCGTTGAATCCGGCCTAAAACAAAAAAACCGACGCATCGTCGGTTTTTTTATGTAATCAAAGGATTTTTTGTGCCCAGTACTGGACTCGAACCAGCACGCCGTGAAGCACCACCCCCTCAAGATGGCGTGTCTACCAATTTCACCAACTGGGCATTTCCTTAAAGAACGTTAGGGCTTGCACCCTTGCTGGTGCCCAGGACAGGATTCGAACCTGCACGCTTGTGGGCGCTGCCGCCTGAAGACAGTGCGTCTACCAATTTCGCCACCTGGGCATCTCATACCGGCGTACCGGCTGAAACGGGGTGCAAATATAGCAATCTTATCTTTTAAACCAATCGGGTCGCTTCCACAAAACCAGAAAAAATATTACCGCTGGTACGAGGATGGCTAAAATGGGCTTCCAGGAGTAAACGAGCAGGTCCGGATATAGCGCAATCAACACCACGGCTCCGGCAATGCCGCCGCCCAGGTGCGCATCGTGGCCAACATTTCCCAATTGTGAACGCACGCCATAAATGCTGTAAGCCGTGTAAAGCAGCGCAAAAATCCAACCTGGGATTCCGATGGGAATGAACATGATCCCCAGATTCATGTCGGGGAAAAGTATTACCGTGGCGAAGACAATGCCGCTCACCGCACCCGACGCACCGACCGCCGTATAGCTGTAATTCTTGTGGTTAACCCATAGACTGAGCAGATTGCCGCCCAGCAATGCTCCGAGATAGACCATCAAGAATTGCTCGTGGCCAAGGATTGGATTCAGGATTTCACCAAAAATGTACAAGGTATACATATTCACCCCCAGGTGCATGTAGTCGACATGCAGGAAAGCGCTGGTAAACAAGCGCCAGCTTTCCTTGCGCCCGAGGATATCGCCTACCCGGAAATACCCGCGTTCCATCAGGCGGTCGTTTTGCAGTGCAAGCAAACTGTACAGAGCATTGATGCCCATCAGGATATAAAGCGTCCAGGGCGTAACGAGGTTTTCCATCATGTTTTCAGAATCCTTTCAGGATACGGCCGGAGCCGGTAGCGTTGAGCTGTGAGCCGCGAATGGGCTCTTGCATATACTGCACATTGCCGTAGCCGTGGAGGCTGATTTGCAGCCATTGACGGGCGCGTACCCGGGCATCGAGCGGACTGTAATAAAAGAGATAAATATCTTCGGTCATCAGGTCTTCAGCCAGCAATTGGCCTGCATCGTTTACTTCGTAGGCGAATATCCCTGCAAATCCACGCAGGATGGTCTTGCCGCTGTTGTTGCTGCCTCCGTAGACATTGCCGTATTGCAGATTCAGGCGGGCATCGTAAACGCTTTGCTGGCTGAGCAGGAGCGAGCTGCCGCGCAAGGTGTCCAGGCTTTGCAGGGAAGCTGCACCGCGCAGGTGGATTTCGTCGAGCCGGTGCAGGTTCAGCGTGCAGCGTGGATTTCCTTTCATGCTGCGCGTCCAGTTGCAGCGGTTGATGTCGCGGATGAGCAACTTGCCATCTTGCACCTCGGCGCGCAGTCCGTTCAGTAGTTTGCTTCCATAAACAAAGCGAATGCCTTCCTCGTGGCTGCTGTCTTGCGTAAGGTACACGTCAAACTCCTGTCCAACCTCCATGCTGCGCACCCCTTCCAAACGCTGGTAGCGCACCGAATCCCGCCCATAGCTGCGGGTGCAGTTGTGCATCGCTTCTTCTCCACAGGCCATGAAAAGCAGGGGGATAAACAGTAGGAACGATTCTTGCAGCCGCATACGCGTATATTTGGATTGCAAAAATGAACAAATTCAAACGGATAAACGCAGCCCTGTTCCTGCTACTCGGAATCATGACATTTGGAACACTTGCAGCACAGGATGCCTACGTGGATGGGGTTCAAGCCATGAAGGACGGCGATAACCGCGGCGCCGAGTTTCATTTCCGCCGTGCATTGCAGCGCACACCGGGCGACCATTCCATGCAGCAAATGCTGGCCCATGCCATTATGAACCAACGCCGGTACCGCGAGGCTGATTCGCTGCTGTACAGCATCGTGCAGGCCGACAGCAACCATGCCGGCACCTATTGGTATCTGGGGCTGAGCCAAGTAAAGCAACAACAAGACAGCACGGCACTGCATTGGTTCAAGACCTATATCCGGAAGACGGTAAATCAGAACAACCCGAATGTTTCTGCCTGGTTGCAGGCCGGCAGCTGCTATCGCCGTATGCTGCATACCCGTGGACTGAATGGCGGCCAGCTCGATGATATGCTGTCCTTGTACCGGCAATACCTGAAACTCAATCCACTCGATCCGATGGTACATAACCTTACGGCCTTTATCGACAAGGTGGAAGAACTGCGCCCCAGCGACCCCAACCGCGTTTGGGTATGGACGGAGCGATGAGGTGAATTCAGCCGTTGGATTTACCGAACATCTCAGCAGTTTATCTGCAGACTGATCGGATTAAAAACCTTCAGGAATAGTACCCGTTCTGCAGACAACATTCAATAACTTTAATTCTTTGCCGTCTGAAGATTTCAGGTTGGCATTGAATTGAAAGGCAATTTTATTCTCGTCCCATACTTTCCCACGTGAGTAGTATTCCGTTATTCTCATGAAATAGCCAGCCGCCGGATCATTCGAAGCATATACTGAGAAGTAGGATTTGCCGCGATAATCCATTTGTATTTCAACATGACCAGACGGATCACTCCAATTCAAAGAATAATCACCCACGCGCATGAACTCCGTGTTCGGAAGCTTTTTGGTGTTGACAAACCGGATGCGGACCACATAGAGGTCGTTCAGTCCTACAGCCGTGTAATTCCATGATTCTTTTATGGCGTCGCAGCCTGACCTGCCGTATTGAACACTTCCCATCGAATTGACACCCATTTGCATGTATACATTGAACGAGTCTTCCGGCCCCGCTACATCTGCAATAAAGTAGTACTGGTGTTTGTCGGTGCGTACCTTTTTTAAATGCGATTCAAAGGTGCAGTTCCATTCCGTGGGTTTCTGTCGGGTGTCGGAGCCGTTTTGACCACCACTGCCGCTGCCGGATCCTGAGCCCATGCTGGTAGATCCATGCACATGACCAACATGTGCCTTACCGTCCACAAGGGTAATGGCCATGTTGCTGTTCGATTCCTTAGGCTGGTTTGCTTCCTTCTGGCAGGCAGTGATTGTCAGCAGAAGTGCAATACTGATTGTTAAACTTGTCTTTTTCATACGCCCGTTTTGTCATTAGACGTTCATTTTGGAAAGAAAGTTGCACGGGTCTTTCTCCAAGGAGGCATGTTGTTGATTTTCGGAGATACTCCACATGGTTACCACATGGCTGTCTTGTTCCCGAAACTTTGGGATGCACGGAGGCAGATACCAGAACAGTCGTTAATTGGGGCTTGCCGGCGGAAAAAATAGAGATACCTCTGCCCAATGCTATGGCTTGGTTTTTTGGGAATGGATTTCAGCTGCTTTTCCCACTGCGCAGGAAGAACAAAGGCCGGTGATTGCGAATTCGCATTTTGAGAAATGGGATATACATCGCCGGTATTTGCGATGTACTATGCCAGGTTGCAGTTCATGCAGGCGATTGCTTGGATACTGCGGCCGTTTAGCTTACTTCCGCTCCGCCTTTACCACCTGCTCC
Source organism: Bacteroidota bacterium (assembly GCA_046314695.1). Taxonomy (GTDB): domain Bacteria; phylum Bacteroidota; class Bacteroidia; order NS11-12g; family UBA955; genus REEB481. The sequence continues at coordinate 3,661 of JBKDBI010000202.1, forward strand.
CAAACCTGGTTTCCCTGTTTGTCAAACAGGCGAAGGGTCAGGATGCGTGCATTGCGCGGACCACTGAAATCGAGCGTGCCGAAATTGCGGTCTTTCGAAAACGCGGTACCAGGCACACGCAAGGTGTTTTTTTCTTCGTCGCCTTTGGCATACACACCGGCGGTGAGCGGACTGGAGGTGAAATCCCAGATCGTGGGTTTGCCTTCGGCTTTCAGTACGCTGAGTTCGGCAAAATGACGGTCGCCGCTGAGGAAGATGACATTCCGGATGCCGTTCTCCTGGATATGGCGGATAATATCGTTGCGTTCATCGGGGTAACGGGAGAAATTCTCTTTTTCCTGCGCGCTGTTCAGGAATTGTCCGCCCACACATACCACCTTCCATTCGTTGGCCGGGGCGGTGAGCAAAGCGGTCTTCAGCAATTCGCGCTGGGCTTTGCCGAGGATGGTTGCATTCGAATCTTCCGGCAGGCTGCGGTTGTAGCGGTCGTCGAGCAGGAAAAACTGCACATCGCTGCGTTCAAACCAGGTGGTGATACCGGGCTGGCAGGGAAGTCCTTCGGACGGATTGGCCCAGAAATCATGGAAAGCGCGCAGGGTTTTGTCTTTGTGGATGAAGGATGCATTCGCGTCGTTCGGGCCAAAATCGTGGTCGTCCCAGATCGCGTAGTTGGGGCAGGAGCGAAGCAGCCGTGCCGGACCTGGCTGTGACCGCGTATGGGTATAACGGGCGTAAATACCGGTCTCGCTGCCCCAATCGGGTTCGCGGAGATAGATATTGTCGCCGCCCCATATCATCAGATTGGGCTGTTTGTCGGCGATTCGGTTGAA
>JBKDBI010000203.1:0-3679 GCA_046314695.1 Bacteroidota bacterium
TAACTTGCTTATAGGTCTAGTTTTTTATCTCCTATACACCGTATTCTGTTGTATAGGTCTGGTTTTGTTTCTCTTTTTCTCTCCTTTGGGCCATTCGATTGAATCCAGGATGCTGGCTCCGGGCATCTCTTTGTTCAAATCTAAACAAATGAAGTGATCAAGCAAGTGCCGGTTTGAGCTCCTTATAGCCTACAGGGAGGTATCGGAGAGTTGGATGGATGCGAAACCATGGAAGACCGTTACGGAACCAACCAGTCGCTCGCATCCATGCTGCCACGCGCAAAGAATCGAAAAGATGACACGGACTAATGTCAAACAGCAAAACCGGTTTCTGATTGCCGGTTTGTCCAAATTTCTTTTAGATTTGCAGCCCGTTTGAAGCCTCGACCTACGTTGAAGCTGCAGAACAGGAAAGGGCCTATAGCTCATTCGGTTAGAGCAACTGACTCATAATCAGTAGGTGCTTGGTTCGATTCCAAGTGGGCCCACATTTTTACTCCTTGAACCGGCATGGTTCTAGATTACCCACCCTTGATGGAGGTTTGAAAGGTATCTGAGAATGTTCGGTGTATGGAGTCGTTATCGTTTCACAGATTTATTGATCATCTTCGTTTGCCACCGCCACACAGCGGTGGCATCCCGACCAGCGAAGTGAGCGGAGCGAATGAAAGCAGGTCGGGACGATTCCAAGTGGGCCCGCGAAGGATTCTGCATTTGCAGAGTCCTTTTTTGTTTTTGGCTGATATCTGTTGTTATATCCTTTATTCTGCATCCCTCGACAAGTTCTACATCGGCGCCTGCCAGGATGCTCTGGAAGAGCGCATTCGCAAGCACAACGAACACGCTTACGGGAATCACAGATTCACCGCTGCCGCAAAGGATTGGCAGTTGTTTCTCAAAATCGAAGCCGATAGTTTTCCGCATGCTGTCAGGTTTGAACGGAAGATCAAATCCATGAATAGCGTTAACTCTACGAGGAGCTTGGTCCGCAGATATCAGACGTAAGCCCGGAGGCTCAAATCAAAAAACAGGTAGGAGCCTTTTCCCTCCGATGTCTTACAGGGCATTGCCCAACGGATTCACTTTTTCTTCTGTCTCCAAAGGCTCAGGCGCATCTTTCCGTTGTCTTGTATTAGGTTTGCAATCATCTGTATGAACAAAATCGCTGTTTTCTTCATCCTGCTTCTCGGCGCTGCCGGACTTAAAGCGGCTCCGGGCGATACCCTCCGCTCCCGTTCACATGATAAAGTGGTCATCAAAACCGATCCCTCCCGCGGCTTTACCCGCTACAACGGCTGGGCGAAATTCAACGGAGAACTTACTCCGACACGCAAAATCTACCTTGATCTGCAGTTTGAATGCGCTCCCGGACTGAAATGCGGCGAATGGGACTATATCAACCGCATCCTCATCGGCAAACGCAAAGGCAATAAACGCGATAGCCTGGGCTGGGAAATCTCGCGCTTCATCACACCGTACGGTTTCTATTGGGATGCCAGCCAGGGCTGGAATTTCCAATGGCGCATCGATCTTACCGAATTCGCCTACCTGCTGCGCGACAGCATCGAAATCATCTACGAACACACCGGCTACGAAGCCAACAACGACCGCGGCTGGCGCATCACGCTCGACTTCACCAGCATCGAAGGAACACCCGAACGCGAAGCACTGAACATGCGCCGTCTCCTGCAGGTAAATGCGCCCTATGGCAACGACTCGCTGTTTAGCGCCCGCGTGCCTGAAATGCGCTTCACGCCCGTAGATGGCACCAAGAGCACCGTGTTCAGCATCATCCAGACCGGGCACGGAATGGACAAAACCCAGAACTGCGCTGAATTCTGCGCCAAGCTCCGCAGCCTCGTGCTCGATGGCAAAGAAATCCACAAGGGTTATGTGTGGGATACCGAATGCGGTTCCAATCCGCTGTTCCCTCAGGCCGGAACCTGGCTCTACGACCGTGCAGGCTGGTGTCCCGGTGCCCCGGTGAAGCTCTTCCAGACCGAAGCGTCCATCTCCGCCCAACGCGAAATGGCCTTCAACCTGAATATGGAATCGTATACTGCTTCTGCCGGCGGCGGAGGCAACTACAGCATCACCGTCTTTGAAACCGACTACGCCAACCGCACCCTGGCGCACGATGCAGCGGTAACCAATATCCTGGCTCCCAATACCGCCAAAGAATATGGCCGCATCAATCCGATTTGCGGCGAACCCATCGTGGTAATCCGCAACATGGGTTCAGAATTGCTCCGCAGCCTGGAAATCGCTTACGGAACCCGCGGCAACACGAAAGCCGTCTACAATTGGACCGGCAACCTGGCTCCGGGTTACAGCGATACCGTATACCTGCCCCGCTTCTTCGACTGGGGTGTCAATCCGCGCATCTTCGAAGTAGCAGCCACCAAACCAAACGGCCAGAACGATGCCTTCCCGCACGACAATACCGCCTGGTCTAATATCGCATGGCCTTCTGTTTATCCCGATCGCCTGATCGTGCATTTCAAAACCAACAATGCCCCCACGGAAAACTCCTGGCGGATACTGGATGCCAATAACAATGTGCTGCGCTCACGCGACGGTTTCACAAAGCCGCAGACCATTTACCGCGATACCATCCAGCTGTTCAACGGTTGCTTTACCTTCATCTTCGACGACCGCGGAACACCGCCGTCTTCCTTCCCACTCAATGAAGACGGACTCAATTGGTGGGCCAATACGGAAGATGGCGCGGGCATCATTCAATTGCGCAACGGCTACAGCGGCGGTCTCGTTCAAAACTTCAACCTCGATTTCGGCACCGATATCGTGCGCAGCTTCACCGTTGGTTTCCCGCTGGATGCAGAGGCCGTTCAGGAAGAAGCCGGCATGCAGGTATTCCCCAATCCGGCCGGTGAATTGCTGCAGGTACAATTGCTGGTTCCCGCCACACGGTTCAGGATCATGGACTTATCCGGTCGTGAGGTGGCTTCATTCCCCGCTGAATCCAGGCAACATCCTGTTTACAGCCTCCAAACAGAGCAACTCAAGCCCGGCGCTTACGTGGTGCTGGCCGAAACGGCACAAGGCACGATGGCGCGCAATTTCCAGAAGCGCTAAGTCAAACCTGCTACCATAACCGAATCCTTATATTTTTATCACCTTGGAAAAAGTAATCATCTTTTCAGCTCCCTCCGGTTCGGGTAAAACCACCGTTGTGAAGCATCTGCTGCAAATGCGCAGCGGGCAACTCGGCTTTTCTGTTTCCGCCACCACCCGCAAACCCAGAGAGGGCGAGAAGGATGGCCGCGAATATTATTTTCTGACGGAAGAAGATTTCCGTGCCAGAGTTGAACGTGGGGAATTCCTTGAACACGAAGAGGTTTACAAAGGCATCCTTTACGGAACCCTGATCAGCGAAGTCGAAAGGCTGTGGTCGGAGGGGAAGGCGGTATTGTTCGATGTAGATGTGCTGGGAGGGATGCAGCTCAAGAAGCGCTTCGGCAATAAAGCACTCGCTGTTTTCCTGCGACCGCCGAACAAGGAAGTGCTGATGCAGCGCCTCCGTTCCCGCAGTACCGAGGTAGAACACCAGCTGCAGGAAAGGTTGAACAAGGCCGAGTTTGAGCTGGGCTACGAAAAGGATTACGATGTCGTGGTGGTAAACGATAAGCTCGACGAAACATTCCAACGTTGTGAAACG
>JBKDBI010000204.1:0-5960 GCA_046314695.1 Bacteroidota bacterium
TACCGGAACCTGCGCCTGGGCTGATCCGCGCAATGGATTGGTGTTTGTGTTCCTCAGCAACCGCGTTCATCCTTCAGAGGAGAACAATGCCCTGGTTCGCGGAAATTACCGCACCGAACTGCAGCGCCTGGTTTACGAGTCATTGCGCTGAAAAACGCGTCGGCTAAGCCGGGCTTGCGCTACTTTCGCAGCATGGTTTTCGATTTAGCCGAGCTTCCGGTTCCGCGTGTTCACCAATTGCTGCTGGGTGCTATCGGACCGCGACCGATTTGCTTCGCCAGTACTGTAGACAAAGAAGGCCGCCGCAATCTGGCACCGTTCAGTTTTTTCAATGTATTCAGTGCGAATCCGCCGGTTGTGGTATTTAGTCCGGCGCGCAGCGGGCGTGATGCAAGCACGAAGCATACTTACGACAATGTGCTGGAGGTGCCGGAAGTAGTAATCAACATTGTCAATTATGAAATGGTACACCAGACCAGTCTGGCAAGTTCACCGTTTCCGAAGGGTGTAGATGAATTTGTGAAGGCCGGGTTCACGCCTGTTGCCTCAGATCTGGTGCGTCCGTGGCGGGTTAAGGAAAGTCCGGTACAGATGGAATGTGTAGTTACCGATGTGCGTCCGTTAGGACAAGGCGGCGGCAGCGGCAACCTGGTGATATGCGAAGTGAAACGGATGCATGTGGATGATGGAGTACTGGATGCAGATGGCCGTATCGATCAGACGCGACTCGACCCGGTAGCCCGCATGGGCGGCGATTGGTATTGCCGTGCGCACGGCCCGGCATTGTTTACCATTGCAAAACCACTCACAACTGTGGGTATCGGTATCGATGCGCTGCCGGAACATATCCGACTGAGCAAACGGTTAAGTGGCAATCACCTGGGTATGTTGGGCAACCATGAAACCTGGCCCGATGCGGCTGAGATTTCAGCTGCCATGGAAAAGTATGGGTCAGATCCGGATCGTGAAGGTAAGGCCATTGCGCTGCTTGAATCGGGCGCTGGGCGCGAGGCGCTGGCGCTGCTGTTGGGTTGATCGGTTATCCGGTGGTTTGCTCTTCTCATCCTTAGGTGTTGAGCAGCCGGCTTGTACCGAGTGTACGGAAAATTGCACCTTGATTTATCCAGGCCTGGTAAGGGTTTGCACCGATTCCTTCTAAAAGCACCGTGTATACCCGCACGCCGCTAATGCCTTCCGCCGCAACCGAGTGTACGGAAAATTGCACCTCGATTTATCCAGGCCTGGCAAGGGTTTCCGCCGATTCCTTCAAAAAGCTATCTCGAAACCTCAAGGCTGCTCCGGGCTCCACACCCTACCGAGTGTACGGAAAATTGCACCTGAATAACCACACCCACACTGACCCAGACTCTCAGCCATTCAATGGCCGATAGTTCCTCGTTGCCTTCGGTCAAGCCGGCTCCACTTTCATGAACCCGGCACTGAGATACGATCTTATCGGATCAAATGGATTGTGCCATGATTCTGTTCGAACCCGCCATCCAACCGCGTGCGCTTGAATAAATAATAATAAACCCCTTCCGGTAATTCACCTCCAATATTGCGATCGCGCCCATTCCAACAGTCGGATACTTCGCGGGTTTTGAAAACCAACTGCCCCCAGCGGTTGTAAACAAACCACTCAATTTCATCGCAATCGCTGCTGATGCCTCCGAAGCGGTAACAGTCATTGAACCCATCCCCGTTGGGCGTAAATGTATTCGGAATCTCCAAATTGCCGCTGGAATCTGTGAGCATATTGATCCGCAATAGCTGCGTGTCAATACATATTGCATTCAAACCTCGTGTTACAACCCTGATATCGGTCTGGCCTTTGGGGAATATCCTCCGGAATTTAAAACCTGTCACACTGTCTCCATTGGGGAAATACCAAACCGGCGGCTGCAACTCCGTCCCGGCCGCTTCCAGAAACACCTCCTGCGAACAGGGTTCTGAAAAAGTACCGATTCGCACTTCCGGTCCATCCGTCAGTCGCAAAAACTTAACCGCGCTGTCGGTCACATTGCAGCTGGCTGAATCAATGCTGTACAAGACAATCCGATAGGTTCCACCTTTGCTGTAGCGGTGTTGCGGATCGCGCTGGGTCGATCCTTGTCCGTCACCAAAATCCCACCTGAAGCGCCGGGCATTGCGGCTTTGATTGGTAAACTGGACCAATTTCGGAGCGCAGCCTCCCTTAGGCGTGAAATCGAAATCGGCCCGCACCGCATAGGTGATTTGAAAATCTATCTTGAACGATGCATTGGAACATCGGTAGCTGACATTGGTGGGGAAAACCACGCCGGGAGTTATTGGAAAATCGTTCAGGCCGGGAGGCCCATCCGGCGGGCAACTGGCGCAGACACTTTGGTAGATGATTCCGGATTTATCAAACCTGCTGGTTCCACCGTCCACGTGGTCGTCGCTTTGCGTTCCGCCGAAAAAGGTTGCATACTGCAAGGTCTTAGCATCGCGACCAAGCACATACAGATAGAAGTCTGCACCGTCTGTAGTCGGCTGCAGCGCATTTGGAGTAACAATCAGGCCACTGGTGGTACTTTGGGTGTTTGGCGGAATATTGGAGCCCCAGCCACTCACGTATATATTGTAGCAGTAATCAACCATGAAAGCCGAGGGACAAAGCTGTGCGGTTCGGGCGACGCTTCCGAAAGTGGTGAGCAATTGTAAAGTGTCCAGGGTATTGTTAAATCGACAAATAAACTGGCCCATATTGTTCTGTCCGAACGTTCCGGGCGTCCGTGTCATGGCCCCTCTCGTCTGGCCCATGGCGTAAATCTGATCGTCTACATCGGTATCCAGAAAGTAAACCTGATCGTAATCGGAGGTTCCGAAGTAACTGGTTTTAATCACCTGGCCGCTATCGGGGCGCATGCAGGCTAGCCAACCGTCCGCAGTACCTCCTCCATATCCGGTCTGATAACCTGAACCAACCATGTTGAGATTGTTGCTCGTAGTCCCGCCAGCTACCCATAGCTTGCCTTTGCTGTCGAGTTTGACGCTGTATGCCGCATCCGATCCGCTGCGGCCGATATAGGTACTCCAGCGCAGGCGTTGCAGACTGCTATCGAACGATAAAATTAAGGCATCAAGCCCCCCGCCTGAAGCTGACTGAAAAGCTCCGGCCGTTATTGGCACATTGTTGCTCTGTGTGCAGGTCGCAATGTACACTGTGCCGGTATCGTCGGTATAGATATCACCCCTGAAATCGTCGGCGTAATTGTGGCGCAAGGCTCCGGCAACCAAGCCGTCGCGCGCACTGCCTCCGTAAAATGTTCCGCCAAGCCGTGTGGCACCATCCGGACTCAGTTTGAAAACAAAAATGTCGAAGTTGCCGCCGTTGAAAGTGGTATCATAACCGTCTTTGGCCGGGAAATTCTGGCTGGCTGTTGTTCCAAGCACAAACAGGTTACCACTGCGGTCAACCACCAGACTGTGCGGATATTCGTCGTTGTTGCCGCCAATATACGTGGCATACAACAACTGCTTTCCGTCCGGACTGTATTTGCTGATGGCCACATCAGCGGGCAGGTTTGCCGGCGTGATGCCCACTCCACCACCATAAACCGTTTGGTATGCTCCGGTTGTTACCGGATATTCACCTTCTGCATTGTCTACGATGCCTCCGGAATAAAAGTGGCCATTGTCGTCGTATGTGGCCGTAAACCCAAAGTTGTCGCCTCGTGAACCGCTATAAGTGCTGAAAACAAGTACAGGATCAATCCACAGTGTGCGACGCGGATTGTAGGAACCCAGCCGGAATTGGAGGATTCCATTGTTCAACACGAAATGGCAGGCAACATATTGCGTGTCTTTACCTGATAGCTGGTAAGCTACCGGTCTGCTTTCCAGCATTTCGCCGGCTGTAGTCTGGATATGAAAACGACCGGCTTCATCCGTTGATAGGGAATCAGCTCCTTCCCATTGCATGCGAAGCTGATCCGGATCTGCGCCTGGTTCAAGTAACCATGTCGTTTTAGGCATGGCACCGTCGGATTCCATCAATAAATGACATCCGGCATACACATTCTCCCATTTCAGGGCGCTGTAAGCCGGCAAATTGGTCGCCCATTTGGATGGCTGGTTGCCGAGATAATAATGGAAACGCGGATTGCCGGGATACAATCCTTTGGGATGTACAGCATTCGCCCCGAGCGCCCGCATGCGGATGGCGTGACGCCGCACCTGAAAAACTGTATCAAAACTTTTTTGGTGGTGGAAATGATCCATGGCAGCCGCGTGATCGGCCGGATGCAACAAATTGAGCGTGTAACCGGATGTTTCAGCAAAAAGACCGCCATACCCGAGTTTGGCATGAAACGCAGCCCCATGGCCCCATTGGCCCATGTTCGGGATGAAATTCAACTGACCGGAAAGTGTCAGGCTAAACAGCCCGAACAACAAGCACAAAGCAATGCCCCTTCCCTTCATTCGATACGAAGTTACAGCAAGGAGGCGATAAGCGGAAGCCCGCGCCTCTGCCTGCTTATATTTGCAGCCTTTTCCATGGAACTGAACGAACAGCAGCTCTTGCGGCGACAATCGTTGCAAAAACTTCGCGAATTGGGTGTAGACCCCTTTCCTGCCGAAGGTTTCGACGTGAATGTCACCGCCACCGAAATCCACACCCATTACGAAAACAACAAGCTAGCATACAAACAGGTGCGGATTGCCGGCAGAATGATGACCCGCCGGATTATGGGCAAGGCATCCTTTTGCGATCTGCTCGACGCCACCGGCCGCATACAGCTGTATGTAAACCGGGATGAAATCTGTCCAGGCGATGACAAAACCCTGTACAACGAAGTATTCAAGAAACTGCTGGATATTGGCGACATTATCGGTGTTGAAGGCCATGTATTCACCACCCAGACCGGAGAAATATCCATCCACGTCACCAACCTCCGCCTGCTGAGTAAATGCCTGAACCCGCTTCCTTTACCCAAAGAAAAAGACGGTGTCGTGTACGATGCGTTCACAGACCCGGAAGCGCGCTATCGCATGCGGTATGTGGATTTGATCGTGAACCCTCAGGTGCGCGATATCTTCATCAAACGCACGCGCATCATCCAAAGCTTGCGCGACCTTTTCAACAGCCGCGGCTATCTGGAAGTGGAAACACCTGTGTTGCAACCCGTTCATGGCGGCGCGGCAGCACGGCCGTTTGTCACCCATCACAATACCCTTGATATGCCGCTGTACCTGCGCATCGCGAACGAATTGTACCTGAAAAGGCTCATCGTTGGCGGGTTTGAGGGCGTGTATGAATTTGCCAAGAACTTCCGGAATGAAGGGATGGACCGCACCCATAATCCCGAATTTACCGGTCTTGAAATCTATGTTGCCTATAAAGACTATCACTGGATGATGGACTTTACGGAGGAAATGATTGAAAAAGCGGCGATTGACGTATGCGGAGGCCCGGAGATTGAAGTGGCAGGTCAGACCATTTCTTTGGCTCGCCCCTTTGCCCGCCTGAGTATGCACGATGCCATCCAACAATATGCAGGTGCAGATATTGCAGGTCTGGATGAAGATGGATTGCGCCAACTGGCTCATAAACTGGGCGTTGAAACGGATCCATCCATGGGCGCCGGGAAAATCATTGACGAAATCTTCAGCGAAAAAGTAGAAAAGCACCTGGTGCAGCCAACCTTTATCCTGGATTATCCCCTTGAACTGAGTCCGCTCACCAAAAAACACCGCGACAAAACCGGGCTGGTAGAGCGTTTTGAACTCTATGTGAACGGGAAGGAAGTTGCCAATGCCTATACCGAGCTGAACGATCCGATTGATCAGTACGAACGCTTTGAAGAACAATTGAAACTGGCAGAGAAAGGCGACGATGAAGCCATGGCTATGGATCACGACTTCCTGCGTGCCCTTGAATACGGCATGCCTCCGACAGCCGGGCTCGGGATTGGAATTGATCGCCTGACCATGCT
>JBKDBI010000205.1:0-32903 GCA_046314695.1 Bacteroidota bacterium
GTTTCCGTTCAATATTGCACTGCTTAAGTCATCGGGCTGTAAGCTGCTCAACATGAGCAAGGCGGTATTGTTGCCGACGCCGCTTACCGAGACCATCATCCGGAACATATCGCGTTCGGCCGGCTCGGCAAATCCGTACAACACCATGCCCGCAGGTGCCTGGTTCTCAATGCGGAAGGCATGGTGTACCAGGATGCGTGCGCGCTTCTGCTGCCTCAGTTTTTCGTACGTGTACAGCGATATCTGCAGAAAATACCCCACACCACCGGCTTCCAGCACCAGCGAGGTCGGACTTATCTGCGCAACCTCGCCCTCAATAAACTCGTACATGCGGCAAATCTAAACGCCCGCTGCAATCGTGCAAGCCCCGTTGGTAAAATCAGCTCAGTGTAAGTGTCAAAAATGAACAAAGGGGACCGAAGCCCCCTTTGTTGTTTACTATTTGTCGAAATTTTCAGGCGCTGGCACCCATGCTGCTCAGCACTTCGTTCATGCTGCGCACGGCGGCGGCACTCTTGCTGAACAGGGCCTTTTCTTCTTCGTTCAGGTTCACATCGACGATGCGCTCCCAGCCGTTGCGGCCAATGATTACCGGCACGCCGAGGCAGATATCTTCTTGTCCGTACTCGCCTTCCAGCTTCACGCAGCAAGGGAAGAGTTTCTTTTGATCGCAAACGATGCTCTGTACCAATACAGCCACAGAAGCTCCGGGCGCATACCAGGCGCTGGTGCCGAGCATGCCGGTGAGGGTTGCGCCGCCCACCATGGTATCGGCTGCTACCTTAGCGAGCGCATCGGCCGGCAGGAATTGAGCAACGGGAACGCCATTGCGCGAAGCCAGGCGGGTAAGCGGAATCATGGTCGTATCGCCGTGACCGCCGATCACCATGCCGTTCACATCGCTGGCGGGCGCGCCGAGGGCGGTGCTCAGGTAGTGGCGGAAGCGGCTGCTGTCGAGGATGCCGCCCATGCCGATGATGCGGTGCTTGGGCAAACCGGTCGATTTCAGTGCCAGGTAGGTCATGGTATCCATCGGATTGCTTACCACCACGATGATGGCGTCGGGAGAATGACGGAGTACATTTTCGGATACTTCTTTCACGATACCGGCGTTGATGCCGATCAGTTCTTCGCGGGTCATACCCGGTTTGCGGGGAATGCCGCTGGTGATCACCACCACATCGCTGCCGGCAGTTTTGCTGTAATCGTTGGTGCTGCCGCTGATGCGGGTATCAAAACCGTTGAGGGTCGCGGTTTGCATGAGATCGAGGGCTTTGCCTTCGGCGAAATTTTCGCGGATATCCAGCAAAACCACCTCCGATGCAAAATTCTTCATGGCGATGTACTCTGCGCAGCTCGCGCCCACATTGCCTGCTCCGATGATACTGATTTTTGTCATAGTGAAAGAGCCGCAAATTTAGGCAAGCGGCGCGGATAGATGGGGAGGCAGGTATGAGATTTTACGGTTTTGGGGGTGATAGTGGGTGGCTTCAAAGGGGCTTTAAACCGCTTCAAAGGACCAAAGGGACTGAAAAGGCTGCGTCTTTTGTGTCCTTGGTTGTCCTTTAATGTCCTTTGTTGGCCTTAATCATTCTTTAGGCTCTTTTGGCTCCGTTTTATTTTGCCTTTCCTGGTTTCGTTTTTCGATTCTTGCCTTGGTCATTCTTTCGCGCAGCCCGCCTTCTTTGAGAAATGCTGCTTCCAGGGATCTTATCTGGTTCTGCAGCAGAAAACTCACCACTTTAATCAAGCCAATGATAACATTGGCACTGATGGCCGGGTCTTCGTGCTCTATGCCTTTTCTGAACGTTTCATATGTTGGGTTTGGTATCTTGTTGAGTTCTCTGAGCCGGACCACGTATGGGTGTTCTTTGGGCCATATCTCAAGCTGCCGCAATCTCAGGAAATCTTCGTAATCAATCTTTAGTTCTTCCAGTGAAGCACGGGCTACGTTGGTAAGTTTGATTTCCGTTTCCTTCGATGTTGCAGATGCCATACTCGCTTCAGCGATGTTCTGCTTTCCGCTTCTGGCCGCCTGCACCATCTGGTCGATGGTGCGGTCCGGCCTTTTGAAAAAGCGATTGGTAAAATAAAACGTAGCGTCGTAGATGATTTCCGCTTTCTGATAAGCTTTCAGATTTCGATAACCACCATGCTTGGGGATAAAACCATCATTGTTTCTTTCTGTTGGGTTCATAATATCAGGATGTTTTATATACATTCATTTACAATTGCTTAAGCGCTTTGACTTAGTTCTTTGGTCGGCTGAAATAAAAATGGATAAAAAGAATATATCATGATGAACTTTGCAACATGAGACCCCGAGTAAACTATATTCCGTATACGACCCGCCCCATGTTTTTTGACACAAAAGAAGTCAAACAAATTTAACCAAGTCTAGAAAAAAATCCTTGGTCGCTGTTTTGGTGGTTAGCGTGGCGTGATATGTAAACACGAATACAGAAAATAATTTCCTGCCTTACGGCGTCTTTCAACTTCTTGCGCTTTTCAACTTACTTTCGTCTTTCCCCAACCCATGAACCCCAGAGAGAAAGACCTGTTGGAATGGCAGGAAGCCGGTCTGATAGACGAAGCAATGCGAACGCGCATCAGCCTGTACCTGCAGGAAAAAGACAAACACCAAACCCCTCCCCTGTTTGCACTGTTTGCCGTGATCGGCGCCTTGCTGGTAGGTGGCGGTATTTCGCTCCTGGTGGCCCATAACTGGGACAAGCTGCCGCAGGCTGCCCACCTGGCCGTTGCCGTTTTCCTGCTCCTCGGCGGTCAGGCCCTCGTGTTCTTCACCCTCCGGAAAAAGAAGGAAAGCGCTGCCTGGCGGGAATCTTCGGCCATCCTGCACTATTTCAGCCTCGGCGGCTGCCTGGCCATCATCAGCCAGGAATTCTACCTGGGCGGCGATATGGACGGTTTCCTGCTGCTGTGGAATGCCCTCTTCCTGCCGGCAGTATTCCTGTTGCGCAGCCCGACAGGCTCCGGACTGGCCATCGCAGGCAGCAGCATCGTAGCCGCTATCTCGGGTTACGCTTTTCAACAAAACCATAGCGATTATTTGATCGGTAGCCTGGTGCTGCTCGGCCTGCTGGCGTATTTCTATGTGCAATTCCTGCAAGGCGAGGAAAAGGCACATGCACGGCGCATCCACCATTGGCTTTGGGCCTTGGTTACGCCGCTCCTCTTCGGCATCTTCTTCCGCTACGATACCAGCTACGCTGTTCCGGCCCTGGGGCTCCTGTTTGTCCTGCACCGCTATATCGGCCAACTTCCGCGCCTGCATGAAAGCGGATTCCTGGCCAGCGGCTGGCTCAGCATCGGTACGGTCGGCTGGGTTGTGATGATGGAATGGATGGGCTTCCGCGAATACTGGAACTGGCATACCGACGAACGCATTTCCCATGCCGCTGCCCCGCTCACCGGCAGCATCGCTTTCTTCGCCACCCTGATCCTGACGGTTACCCTGGGCGTTTTTACCCGCATGGGTCAGGGGAAAAGGGATATCCTGGACTTTGGCTTTGTGCCGATTGCCTTGTCTCTGGCCTGGCTGCAACTGCTCGGTCCCTGGGCGGCTGCGCTGTTCTGCAACCTGTGGCTCTTCGTTACCGGCGTCGTTATCCTGCGCAAAGGCGGCAATGAAGGCAATCTCGGCGCGCTGAACCTGGGCCTGGCGATCATCGCGCTGGTATTGCTTACGCGCTTCTTCGACGAACGGATCGATTACCTGCTGCGCGGACTGGCCTTCATCGTTACCGGTGTCGCCTTCTTCCTCGTCAACCGCCATTACTTGCGCAAGGCGCGCAGAAAGGAGCAGGCCGGATGAAACGCAATGCCTGGTGGCTGTTCGCCATCCTGCAATTCGGCGTGGTGGGCTGGATGATCTGGCGTTATCAGCGCATCCAATCCACCGGCTCCGTGCACCGCTTCCTGCTGGAACCGGTCGACCCGGCAGATCCTTTCCGCGGGCGCTACCTGCAGCTGAGCTTCGAAGCCGATGAAGTTGCACTTTGCCCGTTCAATGGCCAGAACCCAGATCGCTTGTATCTTTCTCTGGGCAAAGACAGCCTGGGTTTTGTGCGCTACCTGAAAGCCGGCAAGGAGTCTCCGGATTCGGGTGAATACCTGCAGGCCGATGTGGCAGATGTGTATGGCGGGGAAAACGGCTGCGCCACTGCACGTCTCAATTTCCCCTTCGACCGCTGGTATATGAACGAACAGCTGGCACCGAAGGCGGAAAAGGAAGTCGCCGCCGCCCTGACCCGGGCAGGTACACGTTGCTGGCTGGCAGTGCGCATCCGCGATGGCAAGGCCGTGGCAGAGCAGTTGTATATCAACGACACAGCCATAGCCGACTGGCTGCCGCGCTGACCCCGTTTACCTGCCACGCATTGGTGGGTATCAAGTTCACAAAAGGCTACAGTGTGCATCGTTTTGCAGACAGCCAAAACGTATAATTGTGCAATAAATCGGACAATATGACCCAGATCCTGGTGATAGACGACGAGCGTGTGATACGCGATACGCTCAAGGAGATTCTCGAATACGAGAACTATACCGTACATACCGCCGAAGATGGCAAGAAAGGGCTGGAAATGCTCGGCCGCGGCGGCTACGATGCCGTGCTTTGCGACGTCAAGATGCCCGGCATCGACGGCATGGAACTGCTGGAGCGCGCTGCCGTGGCGGCACCCGACGTGCCCTTCATCATGATTACCGGTCACGGTTCGGTGGAGATGGCCGTCGAAGCCACCCGCAAGGGCGCCTACGACTTTATCACCAAGCCACCGGATCTGAACCGCCTGCTCATCACCCTGCGCAATGCGGTAGACAAGAACAACCTGGTCGCCGAAACCAAGGTACTCAAGCGCAAGGTGGCCAAGACCTTCGATATCGTCGGGGAAACGCCGGCCATTACCAAAATCAAGGATACCATCCACAAGGTGGCTCCTACCGAAGCGCGCGTGCTTATCACGGGTGAGAACGGTGTGGGCAAGGAACTCGTTGCGCGATGGATACATGAATACAGCAACCGGAGCAGCGGACCGATGGTGGAAGTGAACTGCGCCAGCATTCCGACCGAACTGATCGAAAGCGAATTGTTCGGCCATGAGAAAGGCTCATTTACCAGCGCGATCAAGCAGCGCATCGGGAAATTCGAGCAGGCCCATGGCGGAACGCTTTTCCTCGACGAAATCGGCGACATGAGCATGGCGGCCCAGGCCAAGGTATTGCGCGCCATCCAGGAAGGCCGCATCACACGGGTTGGGGGAGACAAGGAAATCAAGGTGGATGTGCGCATCGTGGCGGCTACCAACAAAGACCTGCTCGACGAAATTGAGAAAGGCAATTTCAGGATGGACCTTTACCACCGCCTGAGTGTGATTCTCCTGCATGTGCCTACCTTGAACGAGCGTGCAGACGATATTCCCATCATTGCATCGCGCTTCCTCAAGGAAATCTGTGAGGAAAACAGCCTGCCCCTGAAGCAGTTCTCGCCTGAGGCCATGGAGGCGCTCAAGGAAGTGAACTGGACGGGCAATATCCGCGAGTTGCGGAACGTCGTGGAACGCCTGGTCATTCTCTGCGGGGAAACCGTGACGGCCGATGATGTCTTCACCTACAGCAATCCGGCCCAGCGCGCTGCCGATCCTTTCGGCGTGGTGGACCAATATCAGAAGTTCCAGGATTTCAAAGATTTCGCGGAGCGGGTCTTCATCGAACGCAAGTTGTCGCAGAACAATTGGAACGTGGCAAAGACATCGGCTGAAATCGACATCCAGCGCAGCCATCTCTACAACAAGATCGAGAAATACAACCTCAAGCGCCGTTGAACCTGGATACGCCCATCGGCACCGATCTCGGGCTGGCTGCTGAAATCTTGCGGCGCGGCGGATTGGTCGCCATTCCAACCGAAACCGTTTACGGACTGGCGGGGAATGCGCTCAATCCCCTGGCGGTGGCGAGGATATTCGAAGCAAAGCAACGCCCGCATTTCGACCCTTTGATCGTGCATTTGTTCGATGCGGAGGAGGTCTTGAACTATGCGGAGGAGTTTCCGGAAGCGGCTCGGCGCCTGGCCGATAACTTCTGGCCTGGTCCGCTTACCCTGGTCTTGCCGCGGAAACCGATCATCCCTGAATTGGTAACAGCAGGTGGTCCTACCGTGGCTTTGCGCGTGCCCGATCATCCGCTCACGTATAAACTGCTCGGAATGCTGGATTTTCCGCTTGCCGCACCGAGTGCCAATCCTTTCGGTTATATCAGCCCGACTTCAGCGGCCCATGTGTATGCCCAGCTTGGTGGAAAGATTGATTATATCCTCGACGGCGGCCCCTGTAAGGTCGGCATTGAAAGTACTGTCATTGCCTTTGAAGGGGAAAAGGGGAAAATTTTGCGATTGGGTGGACTGGATTCCAAAGCGATTGAAGCCCTGGTTCCGGATCTTGAGATTCAGACCAGCAGCTCATCCAATCCGCTTTCACCCGGGCAGCTCGACCGGCATTATGCGCCCGACACACGCCTGCTGATTGCTTCAGACCTCGCGAAATACCTGCGCACCCACGAAACACCGGAGAATACGGCGCTGATCGTTTATCAACGTCCACAGTTGAATTGGGCCAGGGAGAAACAATATGTGTTAAGTCCGAAGCGCAGCCTTACCGAAGCCGCATCCAGACTATACGCTGTATTGCGCGAAGCCGATGCAGCCGGTTACGAATTGATAATTGCTGAGGAAGCGCCTGCCAAGGGCCTGGGGCCCGCTATCAACGACCGCCTGCGCCGGGCTTCCTTCAAGCTCTGAACGCTCAGGAAACTTCCAGGTAATCGAGGTCTTTGCCGAAAGTCTCACGGATATACCATGCGCCGGCGATGGCCAGCCCAAAGCACAAAACACCGACAAAGCTGGCGCCGTAGATAATATTTCCGTCGAAAAGCGATTTGCTCAGGGAAGTGAAGCCCATGCCAATCAGGTAAAAGGCACCGCGCACGAAATTGGGAACTGTACTGGTAACCGTGGCCCGCAGGTTGGTGCCGAACTGTTCGCTGGCATTGGTAACAAACAACGCCCAGTATCCGGTTCCGATACCGAGAAAGAAACAGAGTAGGTAGAACATGCTGGAGCTCAGGCTGCCACTGTAGAGATACACCGCACTAAGTGCCATGCAACAGATCAGGTAACCCATAACTACTTTTTTGCGGCTGCGGAACCACTGGCTGAAGAGCCCGGAGAACAAGTCTCCGACCGATAATCCGAGGTAGCAGTACATGATGCTTTCACCGTTGGATATCGTTCCTTTTACCCCCAGTTCGGGTGCAAAACGTTCGCTCAGGCTGACGAGGATGCCGACCACATACCAGACAGGTAGGCCAATCACTATGCAGGCCAGATAGGTTTTGAATCGTTTGGCACTGCGAAAAAGCATAAAGAAATCGCCGCGTTTGACATCGCTGCTTTGTTTCACCTGATGGAACATGCCCGATTCAAAGGTGCTGGCGCGAAGGGCCAACAGCGCAAGTCCCAGCACGCCGCCGGTGATGTACGCGCCTTTCCAGCCGAGCTTGGAACCAACGAGATAGGCCGCCACGGCGCCGAGTGCACCCACGGTAACCACGATCATGGTTCCGTAGCCACGCTTGTCTTTGTGCATCGTTTCGCTCACCAACGTGATAGCTGCACCGAGTTCGCCGGCCAGTCCGACACCGGCCACGAAACGAAGGATGGCATATTGTTCAATGTTCACGATAAAGGCGTTGAGCAGGTTCGCTACCGAATAGAGGATGATGGAACCGAAGAGCACGGATACGCGGCCTCTTTTATCGCCCAGCACACCCCAGAGCACGCCGCCGATCATCATACCGAGCATTTGCATCTGGAAGAGGAAAACTTCGTTATCGGTATATTCCTGGAAGCTCATGCCGAGGCCTTCCATCATGCTTTCCTTCTTTACGATGTTGTAGAGGATGAGGTCGAAGATGTCGACGAAGTAACCAAAAGCGGCTACCACGATAAGCATGAAGATGGAGCGACCTTGTTGGTCTCTGAACAATGCCTGCTGGCGCATGCGGCAATAATAGTCAGGAAGTAGCGAGCTTCAAAAAAGCGAGACGGCCAAAGCTTCAGAAATCGGAGCCCGCAACGAGCACTGCACAGATTTGCTCGAGGAAAGACTGATCGGTTGCATTGAAATGGTCGAGGTGTTCGCTGTCTACATCCAACACGCCGATTGTTACTCCATCGCGCAATAAAGGCACAACGATTTCTGATCGGGAAGCGGCGCTGCAGGCGATATGACCGGGAAACAGTTCCACATCAGGCACCAGGATCGTCGCTGCCTTGTCCCAGGCTGTTCCACATACGCCTTTGCCTTTAGCGATGCGCGTACAGGCCAGCGGACCTTGAAAAGGCCCCAGCACCAGCTCTTCGTTGCGCACCAAATAAAATCCAACCCACCAGAAGCTGAAACTTTCACGCAGCAAGGCTGCAGTATTGGCCATATTCGCTACTGCGTCCCGTTCTCCTGCGGTCAAAGCCTGAACGGCAGCCAATACATGCGCATAGCTTGAGGCCTTATCTGCAGTAGCAATGGGTTGGAATTCTATGTGCATGGTTGGAGGATGAAAGTATAAACGGAGTTGATGGTGTGTGATGCAGTTTGCATGCTACCATTAGCTGGCAGGCAACCGCGTACTCAGAGGAAAAAGCGGTTAAGCCTGTGCTTTAAAACAACCTGGTGCCCGGGGCGGGACTCGAACCCGCACGGCCCTTTCGGACCACAGGATTTTAAGTCCTGCGTGTCTACCATTCCACCACCCGGGCTAAGAACTTCGAAGCTATGGCATTCCGGCCGCTTTTCGGAGCGAAAGCCAAAGAAAAAGCCCCTTTGCAGGGGCTTTGACTGAGCGAGAAACGAGGCTCGAACTCGCGACCTCAACCTTGGCAAGGTTGCGCTCTACCAACTGAGCTATTCTCGCTTTTTCCCTTGTTTTCGGGAGTGCAAATGTACGATAAGGAGTTGCGATTTGTCAAGGGGGTAGAAGAAAAAAATTTCTTCTACCCCCTAACAATCGATTATCCTGCGGTGCTGGCTGCGTAGTCTTCCTTCTTGGAAGCCTGCAGGCGCTCGTACTCTTCACGCGATCCTACGATCACGTTTTCAAATATGCGCGTACCGGTACCGGCCGGGATCAGATGACCCACAATTACGTTTTCCTTCAGACCGCGCAGCTCGTCGATTTTGCCGGAGATGGCAGCCTCGTTGAGCACCTTGGTTGTTTCCTGGAACGAAGCCGCACTCAGGAAGCTCTGCGTACCCAACGATGCCTTGGTAATACCTTGCAGTATCGGCTGGGCCGTTGCAGGGATTGCATCGCGGTACTGAACCAGGCGCTGGTCTTTGCGGCGCAGGGCAGAGTTCTCTTCGCGCAGACGACGCAGCGACACAATCTGACCGGGTGACAGGTTCTCGCTGTCGCCTGCATCGGTCACGAATTTCTTGTCGTAGATCTGGTCGTTCTCTTCGATGAACTCAAAGCGCTCGGTGATTTCGTTCTCCAGGAACTGTGTATCGCCCGGATCGAGGATTTCCACCTTCTGCATCATCTGGCGCACGATCACTTCGATATGCTTATCGTTGATCTTTACACCCTGCAGGCGGTAAACTTCCTGGATACCATTCAATACATAGCGCTGTACAGCAGCTGAGCCTTCAATCTGCAGGATATCCTGCGGTGTGATGGCTCCGTCGCTGAGAGGAGCTCCTGCGCGTACGTAGTCGCCGTCGTGCACAAGAATGTGCTTCGACAGAGAAACCAGGTAGCGTTTTACTTCGCCGTCTTTGTTTTCTACTGTGATTTCACGGTTACCGCGCTTGATACCTCCATAGGTTACCACACCGTCAATTTCGCAAACCACCGCCGGATTGGAAGGGTTACGCGCTTCAAACAGTTCAGTAACACGTGGCAGACCGCCGGTGATATCGCGTACACTGCGCGCCTGACGGGGAATCTTCACCAGAATCTGTCCGGCTTTGATCTTCTCCCCTGCCTTTACGTTGATGTGGGCAGCTACCGGCAGGTTGTATTCCCTGTTGCCTTCCTTGCCTACAATGCGCAGCATCGGGTTACGGGTCTTGTCTTTGGTTTCGATAACCACCTTCTCGAAGAAGCCGGTCAGATCGTCACCTTCTTCGCGCACCGTTACACCTTCCACGATGTGTTCGTATTCAACCGTACCGTCGATATCGCTGATGATTACGGCGTTGTATGGATCCCATGTACAGATCACATCGCCTTTTTTCACCTTCTGGCCATCGTTCACATCTACAATCGCACCGTAAGGGATATTGTAGGTAACGATCACGTTGCGCGAGCTGGGCTCGAGCACGCGCACTTCACCAGAACGACCGGCAGCAACACGCACAATTTTCTTATCGCCGCTGTCTTCGTCGATCACTTCGCGCGGAATGGTGCGCACGTTGTCGAAGCTCAGTTCACCGTCGTATTTGGTGAGAATCTGCGATTCAGATGCAATGTTCAAAGCCGCACCACCCGTGTGGAAGGTACGCAGGGTAAGCTGGGTACCGGGTTCACCGATACTTTGGGCAGCAATTACACCTACCGCTTCACCGATGTGCACCATGCGTCCGGTCGCAAGGTTGCGGCCGTAGCACCTTGAACAAACCCCGCTGCGGGTTTCGCAGGTAAGCACGGAGCGGATTTCCACTTCCTCGATGCCCGCGTCCTCCACCAGTTTGGCGTAATATTCATTGATTTCCTGACCGGCTGCAACAATCAGTTCTCCTGTTTCAGGATGGTAGATATCGTGGAGGCCGGTACGGCCGAGGATACGGTCGTAGAGAGGCTCAGCGATTTCTTCCTGATTCTTGAGCGCAGTCATGTTGATACCGCGCAGGGTACCGCAGTCGTGCTCGGTAATGATCACATCCTGGGCAACATCGTGCAGACGACGGGTCAGGTAACCGGCGTCGGCTGTTTTCAGCGCCGTATCCGCAAGACCTTTACGCGCACCGTGCGTCGAGATGAAGTATTCCAATACCGACAGCCCTTCTTTCAGGTTCGAGATGATCGGGTTTTCGATGGTGTCGCCGGTACCGCCACCAATATTCTTCTGGGGCTTGGCCATCAGACCGCGCATACCGCCGAGCTGACGGATCTGGTCGTTAGAACCACGCGCACCTGAATCGAGCATCATGAAGATCGGGTTGAAGCCCTGGCGATCTTCTGCAAGCTGGCGGATGAGGCGATCAGACAGACGATTCGTTACACGCGTCCAAAGGTCAATCACCTGGTTGTAGCGTTCGTTGTTGGTGATCAGACCCATGGCGAAGGTGTTGCGGATTTCTTCCACTTCACCCAGCGCGTCTTCGATCATTTTCACCTTTTCATCCGGGATGCGCACATCGCCAAGGTTGAACGAAAGTCCGCCCTTGAATGCAAAATGGTATCCGAGATCCTTGATTGAATCAAGGAAGTGAGCCGTTTTAGCCACACCGCTGAAGCGAATCATTTCTCCGATGATATCGCGGAGGTTTTTCTTCTTCAGCAGTTGGTTGATATAGCCCATTTCGAAAGGCACAACCTGGTTGAAAAGCACGCGTCCGATCGATGTTTCCACCAATTCATTGCTGAATTCGTTTTCACCGGTACGCATGTTAACGCGCACTTTCACGATGGCATGCAGGTCTGCACGGCCTTCGTTATAGGCAATGATGGCTTCTTCCTGGCTGTAGAAAACCAGTCCCTCACCCTTGATCGGGATTTCGGGTGTGCTCTTCCGGGGTTTGGTCATGTAATACAAACCAAGAATCATATCCTGAGACGGAACTGTTACAGGTGAACCGTTGGCCGGGTTAAGGATATTGTGTGAAGAGAGCATCAGCAGCTGTGCTTCAGCCACTGCAGCATTGCTCAGCGGCACGTGAACGGCCATTTGGTCACCGTCGAAGTCAGCGTTAAAGCCTGTACATACCAGCGGGTGCAGCTGGATTGCCTTACCTTCAACCAAGCGGGGCTGGAACGCCTGGATACCCAGACGGTGCAGTGTAGGAGCGCGGTTGAGCAGCACTGGATGGCCTTTGAGGATGTTTTCAAGAATATCCCAGATTACAGGATCTTTCTTGTCTACAATCTTCTTCGCTGTTTTTACGGTCTTTACAATACCCCTTTCAATCAGCTTGCGGATGATAAAGGGTTTGAAAAGTTCTGCCGCCATTCCTTTGGGCAGACCGCATTCATTGAGTTTCAGTTTCGGACCTACAACGATTACCGAACGACCGGAATAGTCAACACGCTTACCGAGCAGGTTCTGACGGAAACGGCCTTGCTTGCCTTTGAGCATATCGCTCAGCGACTTCAGCGGGCGGTTGCCTTCAGACTTCACGGCGCTGGCACGACGGGTATTGTCGAGCAGCGAATCGACTGCTTCCTGCAACATGCGCTTTTCGTTCCGCAGGATCACTTCAGGAGCCTTGATTTCCATCAGGCGCTTGAGGCGATTGTTGCGGATGATTACGCGGCGGTAAAGATCGTTCAGATCGGAGGTGGCGAAACGGCCGCCTTCCAGCGGAACGAGTGGGCGCAGTTCGGGCGGAATAACCGGCAGCATGCGCATGATCATCCACTCCGGACGGTTTTCACCGGTGGTGTTGGCATTGCGGAAACCTTCGATCACCTTCAGGCGCTTGAGGGCTTCCTGCTTGCGCTGCTGTGAACTTTCGTTGGCTGCCTGGTAGCGCAGGTCGTAGCTCAGCTTGTCAAGATTCTGACGGCTCAGCAGATCCCACAAACCTTCAGCACCCATCTTAGCGATAAACTTGTTCGGGTCGTTATCGTCGAGGTATTGGTTTTCCTTGGGCAGGTTGTCCAGGATGTCCAGGTATTCCTCTTCCGTCAGCAGATCCAGGTAGTTCACCTTGTCGTAGTTGCCGGTCTGAATTACCACATAGCGTTCGTAGTAAATAACCAGATCGAGCTTCTTGGTCGGAATACCGAGCAGGTAACCGATTTTATTCGGCAAGGAACGGAAGTACCAGATATGCGCTACCGGAACCACGAGGTGAATATGCCCCATGCGCTCACGACGCACTTTCTTCTCGGTTACTTCAACACCGCAGCGATCGCATACAATGTTTTTGTAACGGATGCGCTTGTATTTACCGCAATGGCATTCGTAATCCTTGATCGGACCAAAAATGCGCTCGCAGAAAAGCCCGCCCATCTCCGGCTTGTACGTCCGGTAATTGATGGTTTCAGGCTTCGTTACTTCACCATAGCTGCGCTGCAGGATCAGCTCGGGCGATGCCAAACCAATCCGCACTTTGGTGAAGTTGCTTTTTATTTTAGGGTTCTTCTTGCTATTGATGTTCTGCATGGGATCAATCAAATTGAATTTCGAGACCCAGACCGCGCAATTCGTGCACAAGCACGTTGAACGATTCGGGAGTTCCTACCTGGGTGATATTCTCACCTTTAACAATCGCTTCGTAGGTCTTGGCACGGCCCATGATGTCGTCTGACTTCACAGTGAGGATTTCGCGCAGGATATTGGCAGCACCGAAGGCTTCCAGCGCCCACACTTCCATTTCACCGAAACGCTGACCACCGAACTGCGCCTTACCACCGAGCGGCTGCTGGGTGATGAGTGAGTACGGACCGATCGAACGGGCGTGCATCTTGTCGTCGACCATGTGGCCCAGCTTCAGCATATAGATGATACCTACTGTAGTGGGCTGATCGAACTTCTGGCCTGTGAGACCGTCGTTCAGATATACACTGCCGTTGGCCGGAACACCTGCCTTGGCGATATAATCGTTGATCTCGGCATTGGTTGCACCGTCGAAAATGGGCGTTGCAAACTTCACACCGAGTTCCTTGCCGGCCCAACCAAGAACGGTTTCGTAGATCTGACCAAGGTTCATACGGGAAGGTACACCGAGCGGGTTCAATACGATATCAACCGGCGTTCCGTCATCCAGGAAGGGCATGTCTTCTTCGCGCACGATACGGGCAACAATACCCTTGTTACCGTGGCGACCGGCCATCTTATCTCCCACTTTCAGCTTGCGCTTGTTGGCAACGTAAACCTTCGCCAGTTTGAGGATACCGGTAGGCAGTTCATCGCCCACACTGATCGCAAAGTACTCGCGCTTGAAATTGGTTACCTTCTCGTTGTACACCTGAGAGTAGTTGTTCAGGATGCGGACGATCAGCACGTTCTTGTCTTCATCGGTAGTCCAGTTGTGATAATTCACGTTCTGGTAATCGATGCCGGTGAGGTTCTTGATGGTAAACTTGGTTCCTTTCGGAATCAGTTCTTCCTGGTAGTTATTGTAAACGCCCTGGCTGGTTTTGCCGTTCACCACTTTGAAGAGCTTCTGAACCAGCTGTTCTTTCAGCTGCATCAGATCTTTCTCGTGTTCGGTTTCCAGACGGGTAAGTTTGGCTTTGTCGGTAGACTTGACGTTTTTATCCTTCTTGTCTTTGGCAAAGAGCTTCTTCTCGATTACCACACCGTCGGTGCTTGGAGGCGCCTTGAGAGACGCGTCTTTCACATCGCCTGCCTTATCGCCGAAGATGGCGCGCAGCAGTTTTTCTTCCGGTGAAGGTTCAGTTTCACCTTTGGGTGTGATTTTACCGATGAGGATATCGCCTTCCTTCACCTCTGCACCGACACGAATCAAACCGTTCTCGTCGAGGTTGCGGGTTGCTTCTTCGCTGACGTTCGGGATATCGTTGGTCAGTTCTTCGGCGCCGCGCTTGGTATCGCGGACTTCGAGTTCGAATTCCGTGATATGGATGCTGGTAAACCAGTCATCTTTTACCACTTTTTCAGAAATCACGATTGCATCTTCAAAGTTGTAACCCTGCCAAGGCATGAAGGCTACCATGAGGTTGCGGCCGAGTGCGAGTTCACCGCTTTCCGTGCCGTAACCTTCAGACAGAATCTGTCCGGGCTTCACGCGCTGTCCTTTCTTTACGATAGGACGCAGGTTTACACAGGAATTCTGGTTGGTGCGACGGAATTTGATCAGCGAATAGCCTTTGATGTTGCCGGTGAAGCTCACCAGGTCATCGTCATCGCCATGATCGTATTTCACCCGGATTTCGCGTGAATCTACGTAGTCGATTTCACCATGGCCTTCAGCTACAATTTGGGTGCGGCTGTCGCGGGCTACTTTTTCCTCCAGACCGGTACCAACGATGGGCGCAGTGGGGCGCAGCAGCGGTACAGCCTGACGTTGCATGTTAGAACCCATGAGTGCACGGTTCGCATCGTCGTGTTCGAGGAAGGGAATGAGTGAAGCCGCAATGGACACGATTTGGTTAGGCGCCACGTCCATGTAGTTGAGATCGGAAGGATCTACGGATGGGAAGTCACCTTCGCGGCGGGCACGAACTGCCGCCGTAAGGAAGTTACCGCTTTTATCAACCGATGCATTCGCCTGAGCGATGGTCTGGTTGTCTTCTTCTTCGGCGCTCAGATAAACGATTTTATCATCGAGTTTGCCATCCGTTACCTGGCGGTATGGCGTCTCGATGAAGCCCATCGAGTTGATTTTCGCGTGAACACACAGCGAGGAAATCAGACCAATGTTCGGACCTTCAGGCGTTTCGATGGTACACAGGCGCCCGTAGTGGGTATAGTGTACGTCGCGCACCTCGAAGCCGGCGCGTTCGCGGGAAAGACCACCCGGACCGAGGGCCGAGAGGCGTCGCTTGTGCGTGATCTCGGCCAGCGGATTGATCTGATCCATAAACTGGCTGAGCTGGTTGGTACCGAAAAAGGAATTGATTACAGAGGAAAGCGTACGCGCGTTCACCAGATCCTGGGGAGAGAACACCTCGTTATCGCGGATGTTCATCTTCTCACGGATGGTGCGGCTCATACGCGCCAGACCTACACCGAACTGCTGATACAACTGCTCGCCCACGGTGCGCACGCGGCGGTTGCTCAGGTGATCAATATCGTCTACTTCAGCCTTGGAATTGCTGAGCTGGATCAGGTAGGTGATAATATGGATGATGTCTTCCTTGGTCAACACCCGCACATCCATCGGAGTTTTCAGGTTCAGCTTCTTGTTGATACGGTAACGACCAACATCCCCGAGGTCGTAGCGCTTATCGCTGAAGAAGAGACGTTCGATGATACCGCGTGCAGTTTCTTCATCCGGCGGATCAGTATTGCGAAGCTGGCGATAGATTACTTCCACAGCTTCTTTGCCGTTGTTGGAAGTGTCTTTCTGCAGCGTGTTGTAAATGATATCGAAGTTGGTATCGGCTTCACCATCGCGGGTAAGGATGATGGTTTTTACGCCGGCATCGATGATCACATCCACATGGTCGTCGTTGAGGATGGTATCGCGTTCGAGTATTACCTCGTTGCGTTCTATCGAAACCACTTCACCTGTATCCTCGTCCACGAAGTCTTCGATCCAGGTGCGGAGAACCCTTGCAGCGAGTTTGCGGCCGAGCACTTTTTTCAGTGCGGCTTTGCTCACCTTCACTTCTTCACTGAGACCGAAGATGTCGAGGATGTCCTTATCTGATTCGTAGCCGATAGCGCGGAGCAGTGTGGTTACAGGGAATTTCTTTTTACGGTCGATATACGCGAACATGACGTTGTTGACGTCGGTTGCGAATTCGATCCAGGAACCTTTGAAAGGAATAACACGGGCGGAATAGAGTTTGGTTCCATTGGTATGGAACGACTGACCGAAGAAAACACCGGGTGAGCGGTGCAGCTGCGATACGATAACGCGTTCAGCGCCGTTGATGATAAAAGTACCTGATGCAGTCATGTACGGGATATTGCCCAGGTACACGTCTTGCACGATGGTTTTGAAATCCTCGTGATCGGGATCGTTGCAGCTCAGGCGCAGTTTTGCCTTGAGCGGCACGGCATAGGTAAGACCGCGTTCTATGCATTCCTGTATGGTATAGCGCGGCGGATCTACGAAGTAATCGAGGAATTCGAGGTTAAAGATATTGCGGGTATCGGTGATCGGGAAATTCTCCTTGAACACCTTGAAGAGTCCTTCTTCTTCCCTGCGGTCTGAGGGGGTTTCGAGCTGGAAGAACTCTTTGAAGGAACGGATTTGTACGTCGAGGAAATCGGGATATTCCAGGGCGCTTTTAACCTTTCCAAAGTCTACTCTTCCGGCGAATGATGTGCTTGTCAATGGGATGTGTTTTGGTTGATACTGGGTGAATGGACCGAATAAACGCGGAAAAGACCCTCGGTGTTACCGGGGTCTTTCCGCATGTTCATCAAAGGAGATTATTTAACCTCAATTTCTGCGCCCGCCTCTTTCAGTTTAGCTGCCAGATCTTCGGCTTCCGCTTTGGAAACCTTCTCTTTTACAGCTTTCGGGGCAGAATCAACGAGGTCTTTTGCTTCCTTCAGGCCCAAACCGGTAAGGTCTTTAACTACCTTTACCACGTTCAGCTTGCTGGCTCCTGCACTCTTGAGGATTACGTCGAACTCAGTCTGCTCTTCAGCAGCAGCAGCTCCACCACCAGCGGCGGGGGCAGCAACTGCAACAGCAGCAGCAGCGGGTTCGATGCCGTGCTCATCCTTCAGGATCTGAGCAAGCTCATTTACCTCTTTTACAGTCAGGTTTACCAACTGGTTAGCGAATTCTTTCAGATCTACCATGGTTATTCGTGTTTTCTTGTTTTGTTAGGGTTTATTGTTTTTTAACGTTCCGAGAGTGTTTTAACTACTCCGGCGAGTTTGCCTCCAGCAGACTGGAGAGCAGAGATTACATTGCGTGCGGGGCTTTGCAGCAGACCGATTACTTCCCCAACCAGGTCTTCTTTCGACTTCAGTTCGGTAAGTGCGGTAAGCTGGTCGTCGCCGATGAATACACCGTTGTCAATCCATGCGCCTTTCAGCACAGGCTTGTCAGACTTCTCACGGAATTTCTTCAGTGTTACAGCCGCTGCCTTCATGTTATCAGAAAGCAGGATGGCAGTAGAGCCTTTCAGTGAAGTCTTCAGTTCACCAAACTCCTTGCCGGAACCTTCCATTGCGAGCGCTACGAGGGTGTTCTTTGCCACCTTCATGCTCACGCCGCTTTCGAAGAATTTCCTGCGAAGGGTATTGGTCGCATTCGCCGACAATCCGCTGGCATCTGCCAGATAAATGAAATCATGGCTGCGGAATGCCTCCGTGAGTTCGGCTACCTGGTTTGCTTTTTCCTGTTTGTTCATAATCAGAGTCCCGGGATTGATTTGATATCCACGGCCACACTCGGGCTCATGGTGCTGGATACATATATGCTGCGGAAGTAAGTCCCTTTGGAAGCTGAGGGCTTCAGTTTGTGCAGCACGTTGATCAACTCCTGTGCGTTATCAGCCAGTTTCCCTGCTTCGAAGGATACCTTGCCGATGGAAGTGTGGATGATACCGGTTTTGTCTACCTTGAAATCAATCTTACCGGCTTTAACCTCTTGTACAGCCTTGCCTACTTCGGGTGTAACAGTTCCGCTTTTTGGGTTTGGCATGAGGTTGCGGGGACCGAGAATCTTACCAAGCTTGCCAAGCTTCGCCATTACGCTAGGCATTGCAATGATGATATCGATATCGGTCCAGCCTTCAGAAATCTTCTCAATGTAGTCGTCCAGTCCAACATGGTCGGCGCCTGCTTCGCGTGCTTCTGCTTCCTTGTCGGGAGTGCAGAGAACGAGAACGCGAACAGTTTTACCGGTACCATGGGGGAGCGTAGCTACGCCACGCACCATTTGGTTGGCCTGGCGGGGATCCACACCCAGGCGCACGTCGATGTCAACGGAAGAGTCGAACTTGGTATTGGAAATTTTCCTCACAATCTCCAGAGCTTCGCTCATGGGATAAGTGAGGGCATTATCGTATTGGGCCAGCGCCTCTTTTCTCTTTTTAGTGAGTTTCATGCTGTGATCAATTAGAAGGGTTTGTCTCCGGTTACGCCGATACCCATGCTGCGTGCCGTTCCTGCCACCATACTCATGGCAGATTCGACAGTAAAGCAGTTCAGATCGGGCATCTTGTCTGTTGCGATGGTGCGCACCTGATCCCAGCTCACGCTGCCGGCTTTCTTGCGGTTTGGCTCTGCTGAACCTTTGGAAGCTTTGCTGGCTTCCAGAAGCTGCACTGCTACCGGAGGAGTTTTGATGATGAAATCGAAAGATTTGTCTGCAAATACGGTAATCACTACCGGCAGCACTTTACCAATCTTATCTTGAGTACGCGCGTTGAACTGCTTGCAGAACTCCATGATGTTCACACCTTTCGAACCGAGTGCCGGTCCGATCGGAGGTGCCGGGTTTGCCTGCCCGCCCTTTACCTGGAGCTTTACGAATCCTGTTACCTGTTTAGCCATTTGTCTGGTTCTCTTTTATCAGTCGATCTTCTCGACCTGGTTATAATTCAATTCCAAGGGTGTACGGCGGCCGAAAATCAGCACCATCACCTTCAATTTCTTCTTCTCGTCGTTGATCTCTTCAATTACACCGCTGAAGTCGTTGAAAGGACCATCGATCACCTTCACTTGTTCACCTACGATGTACTGATCACCGCTTTGTTCGTTGCCTTCGCTCAGTTCATCTGCCGTTCCTAGGATACGGTTGAGTTCGCTTTGGCGGAGGGGCTGCGGACTTCCTCCCGAGCCGAGGAATCCCACCACACCGGTTACACTTTTGATGATAGCCGGTACTTCACCTTCCAAGCGCGCATTGATAAGAATATAGCCGGGGAAAGCATTTCTTTCCTTCGCTACTTTCTTACCGTTCTTTATCTGGTATACTTTCTCAGTTGGAATGAGAATATCGGTAACGAATGCAGACAGGTTTTCCCTGAGCAGTTCATTCTCGATATAGGTCTTCACCTTCTTTTCCTGACCGGTGATAGCCCTGACAACATACCAGTTGAACGCGCCTTCGCTCATTTGAACAGTTTATAGAATTGGGTCAGTACCGTACCGATACCAATGTCCATGATGTAGATGACCAACGCAATCATGAAAGAGGCAACGAGCACGATAGCCGTGCTTTCCCTCAACTCACTCCAGGTTGGCCAGGAAACCTTGTTCACCAGCTCATCGCGGGTAAGGTTGAAATATTGCCTGATCCTTTCAATCATACGTAGTCTAGTTGCACGGGTGGCAGGACTCGAACCTACAGCCAACGGTTTTGGAGACCGCTACTCTACCAATTGAGCTACACCCGTAAAAACAGGGAGGGAGCTGACGCTCCTCCCTGTCATACGTTCAGTTGTTTTTATTCGATGATTTCAGTTACCTGACCTGCACCCACGGTACGGCCACCTTCGCGGATCGCGAAACGCAGACCTTTTTCCATGGCGATGGGCTGAATCAGCTCAACAGTTACAGTAATGTTATCGCCGGGCATAACCATTTCCGTGCCTTCAGGGAGGGTGATTTCACCCGTAACGTCGGTGGTACGGAAATAGAACTGGGGACGGTACTTGTTGAAGAACGGAGTGTGACGTCCACCTTCTTCTTTGCTCAGTACGTAAACCTCAGCCTTGAACTTCTGGTGGGGTTTAACGGACTTGGGAGCGCAGATTACCATGCCGCGACGGATATCGTTCTTTTCCACACCGCGGAGGAGAAGACCGGCGTTGTCGCCTGCTTCACCGCGATCGAGCAGCTTGCGGAACATTTCCACACCTGTTACGGTAGAAGTGATAGTAGCACCAAAGCCGATGATTTCAACGGGGTTACCTACGTTGATTACACCGCGTTCGATACGACCTGTAGCCACTGTACCGCGACCGGTGATAGAGAACACGTCTTCAACAGGCATCAGGAAAGGCTGGTCAACCAGACGCGGCGGAACCGGTACCCAGTTGTCAACAGCTTCCATCAGCTGCATGATGGTATCAACCCACTTCTGTTCACCGTTCAGTCCGCCAAGAGCAGAACCGCGGATAATAGGCGTGTTGTCAGCGTCGAATTCGTAGAACTTGAGGAGGTCGCGGATTTCCATCTCAACGATTTCCAGCAGTTCTTCATCGTCTACCATGTCCACCTTGTTCATAAATACCACCAGACGGGGTACACCAACCTGACGAGCGAGCAGGATATGTTCACGGGTCTGGGGCATCGGACCGTCGGTAGCAGCTACCACGAGGATAGCGCCGTCCATCTGGGCAGCACCTGTTACCATGTTCTTCACATAGTCAGCGTGGCCAGGACAGTCAACGTGAGCATAGTGGCGGTTGCCGGTCTGATACTCAACGTGAGCCGTGTTAATGGTGATACCGCGCTCTTTTTCTTCGGGAGCCGCGTCAATCGAGTCGAAGGAACGCTTTTCCGCAAGGCCAGCATTGGCTAGTACGGTGGTGATTGCTGCGGTAAGGGTTGTCTTACCGTGGTCAACGTGCCCGATCGTACCGATGTTAACGTGCGGTTTGGACCGGTCAAATGTTTCTTTTGCCATAGTCTATTGTTTTGTTCTGTAGTTTTTTCCTTCTAAAACCCGAGCCAATGAGGGGAATTGAACCCCTGACCTTTTCCTTACCAAGGAAACGCTCTACCCCTGAGCTACATCGGCTTATTGACATGATTCATTTCCCTTTCGGAATTTAAATCATGGTTGGAGCAGCACATTTGGATGAGACAGACTTAAGCCCATTGCACCCGCAAGTATTGCTCCTTGCGAGCGGGAGACGAGGCTCGAACCCGCGACCTGCAGCTTGGAAGGCTGCCGCTCTACCAACTGAGCTACTCCCGCATTGTACGAAAACGTTGTGGGGGTAATTGGACTCGAACCAATGAACCCGAAGGAGCGGATTTACAGTCCGCCGCAATTGCCACTATGCGATACCCCCATGAGGATGCCTTCCAGCATCCCTTCTGCGTCTTCATACGCGAGCCACCTGTCGGGATCGAACCAACGACCTACTGATTACAAGTCAGTTGCTCTACCAGCTGAGCTAAGGTGGCTTTCAAAGAACTTCCTCTCCCGGGTTATCCCCTTTTCGGAAAGGACTGCAAAAGTAGCGAGAAAACTTTTTCTGGCAAACAGTTTTACGGAAATTTTTGCAGGCTTTTTCAGCAGCCCCTTTTTAGCAGTATTTCAGCGGCGCTCCTTCAGCCGGAAATGCCCTGTCGTGTGCGCCAACGTGCAATCTGTGAACGCAATGCCTCCACCGCCTCGTCGGCCGCAGCCTCGAAAGCGCCCGAGCGCGCCTCCGCAAACAAAAAATTACTGCTCAAATGCAACTTGATCTCCACCACTTTGTTCTCCTTGTCCTCCGCTTTGTTCACCTTCAGGTAAACCTGCGCTTCGCTGATGCCTTCGTGAAATGTCTTCAGCTTCGCCAGCTTCTTCTCGATAAAATCAAGTAACTTCTGGTCTGCTTTGAAATTGGTGGCTTGATACTGGATTTGCATATGGATAATGAAACGTTAACCCCTTCCGCGACCTATTCGCTTCTCGGGTGCAGCAATTTATGCAATTGCCTGAGCTTTTCCAAAGAAGTTCGTGTATACACCTGGGTAGCAGATAAACTGGAATGACCAAGCAACTCCTTTACTGCCAACAGATCTGCTCCTTCATCTAGCAAGCCGGTAGCGAATGAATGCCGCAGGGTATGCGGACTCAGCCTTCCGCGCGCCTCAAGCTCGGTCATGACCGCCTTCACCAGCCTGTGCATGTAACGGGGATAACAAGCCGTCCCGTCGGGCCTCAAAAATAAAGGGCTGTCGATGCTGCGCTGATCCCATCCGCTTAGCGCTTCCAAATGCCGCAACAACCAGGGATGTACCGGAACCAGGCGCTGCTTCCCTCCTTTTCCCAAAATACGCAGCTGCCCCGCCGAACGATCCCAGTCAGCTATCCTGAATGCGCATAACTCTGAAACCCTCATCCCGGTTAAGAAGAGACTTACGACCGGCAACCATTGTAAACGGATATCTGCCGGTGCTTCGTCGAAGCTTTCCAATAAGGCGGCAAGTGATGCAGAATCGTTTACCGGAACCAGGGTCTTCCCCTTTTTGGGAGGAAACAAGGCCTGAAGCGGGTCTTGTAATCCGGCGCCGCGCACCTGATTCATCCAGCGATACCAGGCCCGCAGTCCTGAAAGCCGGCGGTGCATCGAGCGCGGCGATAAATCCCTGCCGGCACTGTCGGCAACCCAGGCGCGAACCAAGGCAGTATCGACAGCGGCAACATCCTCTATGCCTCGCCGCTCCAGCAAGGCAGAAAAATCAGCTAAATCCTGCAGATAGGCGCGAACAGTATGCGCAGACAAGCGCCGCTCATGGAGCAGATAGCGCTCGAACTGATCGGACAAAAAAAATTCCAGACACATGGCCTGGAATCAAAGATACGTAGCTGGAAACAATCCGGCTATCAGTTGTTCTCCTGATTGCCGTAAGTTTTTTGCTTGTATGCGGCGCGAATGAGTTGCTGACGGCGGCGGATGCAAGGCTTTTCGAACGCCTGGCGTGCACGCAGTTCTTTCACCACACCGGTTTTCTCGAATTTCTTCTTGAACTTCTTCAGCGCCTTATCGAGCGACTCGTTTTCTTTTACGTTGATAACGATCATTGTGAACTTTTGCGCAAATATAAAGCAAGGAAGATCAATCGCGCAACACTGCCCGTGAAATTACCAGTTTCTGGATCTCGCTGGTGCCCTCTCCGATTGTACAGAGCTTGCTGTCGCGGTAGAACTTCTCGACCGGAAAATCTTTGGTATAGCCATATCCGCCAAAGATCTGAACGGCTTCGTTCGCTACTTTGACAGCTACTTCAGATGCGTAATATTTTGCAAAAGCAGATTCCTTGTTCACCGGCAATCCGGCGTTTTTCCGGTTGGCCGCCTGGTGGGTCAACAGTTCTGCTGCTTCGATCTGGGTTGCCATATCGGCCAGTTTGAATCCGATGGCCTGAAAATGGGCAATCGGCTGACCAAACTGTTCGCGCTCAAGCGCGTATTTGCGGGCTGCTTCATAGGCTCCTTTGGCAATACCAAGAGAAAGTGCCGCAATGGAGATCCGGCCTCCGTCAAGAATCTTCATCGCCTGAATGAAGCCCTCTCCCACCTTGCCCAGCACCTGGCTTTCGTGAACGCGGCAATTGTCGAACAACATTTCGGTGGTTTCAGATGCGCGCATGCCCAGTTTGTTTTCCTTGCGGCCATGGGTGAAACCGGGGGTTCCGCGCTTGACTACAAAGGCTGTCATACCGCGTGAATCGAGCAGTTCTCCGGTGCGAACAATCACAACCGCTACCTGGGCGCTTTTGCCATGTGTAATCCAGCATTTCGCGCCATTGATAACCCAGTGGTCACCGTCTTTTACGGCGGTGGTCATCATACGACCGGCATCACTGCCAGTATTGGGCTCTGTAAGTCCCCAGGCGCCCAACCATTCACAACTGGCGAGCAAGGGCAAGTATTTCTGTTTTTGCTCTTCGTTACCGAATTGCATGATATGGCCGGTGCAAAGCGAGTTATGCGCGGCCATGGACAAGCCCACAGAACCGCAAACCTTGGCCAGTTCTTCGATAGCCGCCACGTATTCGTGATAGCCAAGGCCGGCACCGCCATAGTTTTCGGGCACCAAAACGCCCATAAGACCCAGTTTGCCCAGTTCCTTGAATGTTTCCAGGGGAAATTCCTGGCTTTCGTCCCACTCCATTACATAGGGACGAATATGTTTTTCTGCAAAATCGCGCACCGTCTGGCGCACCATAGCAACGCTTTCGCTTTGTTCAAACGTAACCATAAATCGCCTGCGAAGATAGGTCAATGGCTTGCTTATTGCCCCTTTCCGAAGTCGAGATAAGGCAATATTCTGTTGGCTTCCTGTCGGGAAAAAGCAGCAATTTGTCTGAATTCGGCTTCCCC
Source organism: Bacteroidota bacterium (assembly GCA_046314695.1). Taxonomy (GTDB): domain Bacteria; phylum Bacteroidota; class Bacteroidia; order NS11-12g; family UBA955; genus REEB481. Next base: position 24,888 of record JBKDBI010000205.1, read on the forward strand.
TCGTATGCCATTGTGCTGTTGGCGATAGGCTATCAACACCTTGGCCTGGTTGCGGGAAATGTATGGATGGGCATCCAGCAGTTCGCGTGTGGCGCTGGCCAGTGGAATGCGACGGTAAACGCCTTTGTCCATGCGCAGTCTGCCATCTTCAAGCAAGTTTCGGATGCGCTGGGTGTCGATGCCGTAAACTTCCATCAACTGGCGTTCAGACACGAATCCGCCCAGCTTTTCCCGAAAAGACAGGATGCGGCGGGCTGTAGCCGGACCGATACCGGGCAAGGCAACCCAGGCGATCGAATCTGCTGCGTTGATGTCTAGCGGCAGGCGGGCCGTGGGCTGTCGTGGAGGATATTCAGTACCTCGATTGAATTCCCGCTGTGGGAATTTATCCTGAGCATTCTGACTGTCTTCCCTTGGATTGGCACCAGCTATTCGGATGCGGTCTGCCAGTTCTCTATATAATAAGGTATCCATGCCCCAGATGCGGAGTAAGTCGGCTGGTTTGCGCAAGCGACCGCCTTTGGAACGATAGCGGACAAGGTTATCGGCTACGCGCCTGGAGAATCCCAGGGCCAATAGGGTGGGAACGTCTGCTGTATTCGGATCGAAATAATCAGGCGCTTCTGCCGTGGCAATTGCGGAGCTGTCGCCTTTGGCTGGCTCCAATTGCTGTCTGATCCAGATTGAATCTGCATAAGACAAATCAGGTAACGGCGGGGGAAACCAGCGTTCGCGAAGGAAAGGCAGTAAATAGATGCCCAGTATCAGGAATACCAGACCGGCAATACCCAATTTTTCTCCCCGGCTGAACATGTGCCGTATGGTTTATGTTGCCGGGGGGAAGGCAACGGAACCGCTTGCTTATCCGCGCATCACTGCGAACTCGTCTTTCGGATAGGCTCCGTTTTCGAGTTTGCGCTTGATCTCGCTGTAGGCAGAAATAGTCTCCTGAACATCGGCCAGGCTATGCACTGCAGTCGGGATAAGACGCAGCATGATCACGCCTTTGGGTACAACCGGATACACCACGATGGAGCAGAAGATATTGAAGTTCTCGCGCAGGTCGCGGGTGATGTGCGTTGCTTCGGGAATGGTACCGTTCAACAGCACCGGCGTTACCGGTGTGGTGGTGATACCAATATTGAAACCTGCTTCTTTCAGTCCGCCTTGCAGGGCATTCACCACCGTCCAAAGGTTCTGTTTCAGTTCGGGGCGGGTGCGCAGCAGTTCGAGACGCTTGATGGCACCCACGACCATCGGCATGGGCAGCGATTTGGCGAAGATCTGCGAACGCATGTTGTGGCGGAGGTATTCAACTACCTGCTTATCCGCACCTACAAAGGCACCGATACCGGCCATCGATTTGGCGAACGTAGAGAAGTACACATCGATTTCGTTCATGATGTCCTGCTCTTCTCCGGTTCCTGCGCCGGTTTTACCCATGGTTCCAAAACCATGCGCATCGTCTACGAAGAGGCGGAAATTGTAACGCGCTTTGAGGGCTGCGATTTCACGCAGTTTGCCCTGGCTGCCAGACATTCCGAATACGCCTTCGGTGATCACGAGGATGCCACCACCGGTTGTTTCTGCCAGCTTCGTAGCGCGCTTCAACTGGGTCTCGAGGCTTTCCACGTTGTTGTGGGAGTATACGAAACGCTTGCCCATGTGCAGGCGCACACCGTCAATGATGCAGGCATGCGATTCGGCGTCGTAAACGATGATATCGTGGCGGTCTACCAGGCAGTCGATGGCTGAAACCACGCCTTGGTAACCGAAATTGAGCAGGATGGTATCTTCCTTGCCGATGAAACTGGCGAGATCGTGTTCAAGTTGTTCGTGGTAATCGCTGTTACCGCTCATCATCCGGGCTCCCATTGGGTAAGCCATACCGAAGCGGGCAGCTGCTTCAGCGTCGGCCTGCATCACTTCCGGGTGATTGGCGAGGCCGAGGTAGTTATTCAGACTCCAGACGAGGCGTTCGCGGCCCATAAACTGCATACGCGGACCGATGGGTCCTTCCAGTTTCGGGAACATGTAGTAACCGCGAGATTGTTCGCCCCAGCGGCCCAATGGGCCCATGTCTTTCACGATTTTATCGAAGATGTCTTTCATTCGTTCACTTCTGCTTGTGGGGGCAAAGTTAGGAAACAGCCCGTTAACATACGCGGATTATACGCTTTTAAACGGGTATAAGTGTTTGGATGCAGGGCCGCATGTATAGCGAGCATGCCTTTCTCCGGGTGTTACGAAGGAAAACCGACGGCTGTCAGAAGCTATCGTATTAACGCAGACAGCAAAAATCTCCATCAGGGCTGTAACTTTTCCCTTCCTTAACCCGTTTAAGCTTCGGTCTATCGGCTATTTTACCTAATTTTGCAGGTTCAAATGAAAAAAGGGCTTTTCTTCCTCCTGATCCCGGTTGTACTATTCAGTTCGTGCAGCCAATACGGAAAGGTGCTCAAAAGCCCCGACCGCAGTCTGCGGTTCAACAAGGCGCTGGAGTATTACCGCAAGCTCGATTACATCCGGGCACAGCAATTATTGGAAAGCCTGTTACCGTATTACCGCGGACAAGACAGTTCAGAAATCGTTTACTATTACTACGCCAACTGTTTCTACGGGTTAAAAGATTACCAGACTGCATCCTACCATTTCCAGAGCTTCACGGAGAACTTCTTCAACAGCAAGCACCAGATGGAATGTGCCTACAAGGCTGTGTACTGCAGGGTGATGGCGGGCAATCCGTCCTATCTCGACCAATCGGATACACGCCGTACGATGGACGAGATTCAGGCCTTTATCAACCAATACCCGAGTAGCCGCTACGTAGACACCTGCAATATTCTGATGGACGATCTGCGGGCCAAGATGCAGCAAAAAGCTTACGACAACGCTTTCCTCTATTATAAGATAGGCGACTACAAATCGGCGGCTGTTTCATTGCGCAATGTGCTGCGCGATTACCCTGAACTCGACAACAAAGAATACGTAGAATACCTCATCGTGCGCTCCAGCTACCTCTATGCCTCCAACAGTGTTGAAACCAAGAAGGAAGAACGACTCCTTCAGGCACTGGAAGAAGTTAAAGAGTACAGGATGGACAACCGCAGCGATGCACCGAATTGGGACGAAGTAAAGAAGCTGGAAGAGCGCATCAACCGCGATCTTGAAACCTTGCGGCGCATGAAGAGTATCAACAATTAATCACATCCAAACACGTTAAAAACCAACACATGAGTCAGATAAGCCTCAGCAAAAACGCAGATACCCGCGATCTGCGCAACCTCGAGAACGACACCCACAACGTTTATCTCTCTGCCACCATCATCGCCAAGCGCGCCAACCAGATTTCAGAAAACCTGAAACAGGAATTGCGCGCGCGTCTGGAACCCTTCACGATGGACAGCGACAACCTGGAAGAAGTGCACGAAAACCGCGAGCAGATTGAAATCTCCGCTCATTTCGAAAAACTGGCCAAGCCTACTATCCTCGCGCTGGAAGAATTCCTGAACGAAAAAACGTACTGGCGTATGCCCGAAAAGAACGGGGACAGTGCGGCTGCGCAATAAGAAGATACTGCTCGGAATTACCGGAGGGATTGCCGCCTACAAAGCGGTCTATCTACTCCGTATGCTTCGGCGCGAAGGCGCCGAGGTACAGGTGATTATTACCCCGGGTACAACAGAATTCATCGGCGTTGCCACCTTGGCGGCGCTGAGTGGGAAGCCTGTGTTGAGCGCCATTTCCGAGCCCGGATCCGGAACCTGGAACAACCATGTGGAGTTGGGTCTGAATGCCGATTTACTCATCGTATCGCCCCTTACCGCCAACACCCTTGCCAAGTTCGCACACGGCGCTTGCGATAACCTGCTCACTGCCGTTTATCTCAGCCGGCGTTGCCCTGTTTTGCTGGCCCCTGCGATGGATTTCGACATGTGGGAGAACCCGGCAACCCAGGCAAATGTGCAAACCGTGCTCGATCATGGCTGCGATATCGCTTTCCCGGAAGATGGTGAACTGGCCAGCGGACTCAGCGGCCCCGGTCGGATGATGGAACCCGAAGGTATTCTCGAATTGGCCATCAGACTCAGCGGAACGCAGGATTTGATGGACCAGTCGGTGCTGATCACCGCCGGTCCGACGCACGAAGCCATCGATCCGGTGCGCTTCATCGGCAACCGCTCCAGCGGGAAAATGGGTTATGCCCTGGCAGCAGAATTTGCTGCATTGGGTGCCGAAGTTCACCTTATCAGTGGTCCCGTTGCCCTGGGTTGCCCGCCCGGTGTGAACCGTATCATGGTGGAAAGCGCCGCCGAAATGCACCAGGCCTGCATGCAATATTGGCCCAAGGTGGAAATCGCTGTGATGGCTGCTGCAGTAGCTGACTTTACCCCGCTGCACAGTGCCGATTCCAAAATCAAGAAGCAGGATGGACTCGATTCCATCGAATTGCTGCCAACAGCTGATATCCTGGCAGCTATGGGCAAAAGCAAAAAGAAGGAACAAATCCTGGTTGGTTTTGCGCTGGAAACTGATAACGAAGCCGCGAATGCAAGAAAAAAACTCGAAGCCAAAAACTGCGATTTTCTCGTGCTCAATTCACTGCGCGATGCAGGTGCCGGATTCGGACACGATACCAACCGCGTGAGCATTTTTAGCAGAAGCGGCATGGTACTTGAGACAGATTTGAAATCAAAAGCGGAAATTGCAGCTATTATAGCCAAGACAGTATGTGGTCTGGAATGAGGACAGGATTGGTTTTGGGGCTTCTGCTGCTGGGCGCGGTACAACTAAAGGCACAAGAGCTCAAATGCAATGTGCAGGTGGTGGCCAATGCCGTGCAGATGACCAACAAGCAGGTGTTTACCACGCTGCAGAACGCGGTTGTACAGTTCATGAACAACCGCAAATGGAGCGAGGAGCGCTTCGATGTGCAGGAACGCATCGAGTTGAGCATGCTCATCGAAATCACCAAACTCATTTCGATCGATGAATTCGAAGCGGTGATTCAGATCCAGTCCGTAAGACCAGTTTTCAACTCAGCTTACAAAACCAGTGTTTTCTCCCACCGCGATGAGACCGTGGTATTCAAGTACCGCGAATTCGAGCAACTCGAATACCAGGAAAACCAGAACCTGAACGAGCTGACCAGCGTTTTGGCCTATTACGCCTATCTGACCATTGGTTTTGATATGGACACGTACGCGCAGGCAGGTGGAACTCCTTATTTCCAAAAGGCTCGCAATATCGTTAACGTGTGCCTCGGTAAACCGGGTTGGAATCCCGGTGATGGCCGTGGCAACCGGAACCGACATACCCTGGTCGAGAACCTGCTCGATGCCCGTTTCCAGCCGCTGCGCAACCTGATGTACACTTACCACCGCAAGGGGCTTGACGAGATGTATGAGAAGCCCGACAAGGCCCGGCAGACCATCCTCGAAGGCCTGCGCAGCATTCAGGATCTCAGCCGCGTGTTGCCCAACAGCATGTACATCAAGTCGTTCTTCAACGCCAAGGTGTCTGAGTTGGTAGATATTTACAAAGGCGCACCACCCAACGAAAAGAACACCGCCTTCGACCTGCTGGTGAACCTGGATCCTTCCAACCGGAACAGGTATGATGCCATCAAAGCCGGATAACCCATCCTTTGTCCCGAACCCGGGCCCTGTGCTGCGCGCCTTGGCCAAAGATGCCGGTGCCACACGCATTATCGCACTCTGCGACGAGAACACGCTGCGGCATTGCCTTCCCAAACTGCATACACATTTCGACCATACACTGGTTTTCAAACCCGGTGAAGCAGAGAAAACCCTGGCCACGGCAGAGAAAATCTGGCAACACCTGGCCCATTGGCAAATCACACGTAAGGATTTGCTGGTTTGCGTGGGCGGCGGCGTGATTTGTGACCTCGGGGCATTCGCTGCCAGCGTATACCAACGCGGCATGCCTTTCGCACTTGTGCCGACCAGCCTGCTGGCCATGACCGATGCCGCCCTGGGAGGAAAAACCGGGGTGAACCTTGGTCCGCTGAAGAATTATGTCGGCAGCTTCGCCACACCTGTGGGAATTGTTTTGCACCTGCCCATGCTGGAAACGCTTGACGAAAAGGAAATGCGCGAAGGCTGGGCCGAGATGTTCAAACACGCTGCCATTGCCGATGCGGAACTTTGGCGAGCGTATGAAGAGCGTGCTATTACTACCAAAGCCCCTGAACCGGATCTCCTTGAACGGAGCATGGCCATCAAACTGAGAATCGTTGCAGAAGACCCTTTGGAAAAAGGAGAACGCAAACTCCTCAATTTCGGCCATACCCTCGGCCACGCGCTGGAATCCTGGCACCTGGAAAAGCATCTCAGTCTGCCCCATGGGGAAGCTGTAGCCGCCGGCATGTGGATGGAAGCCTGGCTTTCCGAGAAAACCGGCCAGGCCGAAGCCGGAACACATGTCCGGATTGCCGCGCTGATTGACCGGCATTACCCGGCCCTCTCCATTCCGGAAAGCGCGGTTCCTGCCATCGCAGCTTATTGCCGCTTCGACAAGAAAAACGAAGCCGACCGCGTGCTGTGCACCCTGTTGCGGCGTTGCGGCGAAGGCGTCATCCATTGCCCGGTGCGTGCGGAACAAATCGAAGCAGCCATACGTTCGTATTGCGCATGGGAGCGATGAGCCTGCTTGCAAAACTTCCAACACCAGCTCCAGACCGGGTGGATATCCACCTTCCCTGGTCCAAAAGCCATGTCAACCGGCTCCTGCTGATCGATGCGCTGGCCAGGCGCAATCCGGAACGCCTCTCCAGCTATTGCGACAGCAACGACAGCAGAGAACTGCTGCAAAGCCTGCAAAACGACAATGCTGCGGTGAACAGCGGCGAAGGTGCCACGCCCTTGCGTTTCCTCCTCGCCTACCGCACGGCCATGAACCTGACCGGACGTATCGACGTTAGCGGAACCATGCAGCAGCGCCAGGCAGGCAGCCTGGTCGACGCCTTGAATGCACTCGGCGCCGATATCCGGACGGAAAACGGCTACGCACCCATCCATATCCATCGCGGCATCGATCGTTTTGACCGTGTAATGGTCGACGCACAGCGCAGCAGCCAGGCGGTATCTGCGCTCCTGCTGCTTGCTCCCTTGTTCCCCGGCACCAAGACAATCCTTACGCCCGGGGGCCGGGTTTCGGAATCGTATGTCGCTTTCTCGGCCGGCTGCCTCGAACACGAAGGCATTCGGGTAGAAACAGCACCTGAACTTATCCGGGTACACCCGGGCAGCTACGCGAGCGAAACCAGTACACAGACACCCGAGCGCGATTGGTCGGCTGCTGCTTTCTTCCTCAGCCTTGCCGTTGCGATGCCCGGAACAGCCTTCCATTTCCCCGGTTTAACCCTGCCTTCGCTCCAGGGCGATGCCCGGGCCCTCTCCTATTGGCAGCCATTCGGATTGCAATACCGGACCGAGCCAGACGGCATCACCTGCCAGTGCAACGCGGACCTGCGCCGTCCCCTGCCCGAAAGCATGGATTTTGCCGCCGTGCCAGACCTGGTTCCGGCATGGATCATCGCAGCGTCTGTGTGCACTGCAGCGCAAGTCAGACTCACCGGAACCGCGCACCTCAGCCAGAAAGAATCGAACCGCATGCAGCGCATGGCTGCCGGACTGAAAGCCTGGGATGTCCAACTGTTCGAACAGGAAGGCGATTGGATCCTGGATACCCGGCAGCGGGAAATACGCCCCCTGCAGATTCAAACCGGCAGCGACCACCGCATCGCCATGGCCTTTGCCGTGGCAGCGGCCCTCACGACGGTGGAGCTGGACGACAGCCACTGCGTTGCCAAGAGCTTTCCCGGTTTTTTTAACGAACTCGAAGCCTGTAATTTGTTGTTTCAGGAAAAGCCTGCATAAACAGATGGGAACCAACACACGCGGACGCCAGTTTTGCGTCACCAGTTTCGGTGAATCGCATGGCCCGGCCATCGGCGCCGTGGTCGACGGCATGCCCGCCGGCATTCCCATCGAC
>JBKDBI010000206.1:0-19714 GCA_046314695.1 Bacteroidota bacterium
CTTTCGGTGGTGCGCACGCTGAGGTTTTCTTCGATGATGCGGCGGTAGAGGTCGAGCTGCTCCGCCATATCGTCCATATTGATCATGGCGCGCGCATGGCCCATGCTCACCTTGCCTTCGCGGATGCCAATCTGGATCTCGTCGGGCAGGCGCAGCAGGCGGAGGTAGTTGTTTACAGTGGTGCGGTCTTTGCCCACGCGGCCGGCTAGGTCGTCTTGCTTGAGGCTGCATTCCTCGAGCAGGCGCTTGTAGCTGAGCGCCACTTCGATGGCGTTCAGGTCGGCCCGCTGGATGTTCTCGATGAGGGCCATCTCCAGCATGTCCTGGTCGTTGGCCACGCGGATGAAGGCGGGTATGCGCTCCAGGCCGGCAAGGATGGAGGCGCGGGTACGCCGTTCACCGCTGATGAGCTGGTATTTGTCGTAGCCGAGCTTGCGCACGGTGATCGGCTGGATCACGCCGTGCACGCGGATGCTCGATGCGAGCTCTTCCAGTGCCACCGCTTCAAACTCCGTGCGGGGCTGGAAAGGATTGGCCTCGATCTGGCTGATGGGAATCTGGGAAATGCCACCGGCAGGCCGTACTTCCTTGCTGGTGATATCGGTGTCGGCATTCTCCAGCAGGGCCGATAATCCCCTGCCCAGGCCGCCTTTCTTTTTCGGTGTTGCGCTCATGCTCTATACTGTAACGATCTGTACTTCGGTTTATTTGCCTGTCATTTCGGTCAGGCCGTTGTTCTGCAATATCTCGCGGGCCAGGTTGAGATAGCTTTGCGAACCTTTGCTTTCGGCGTCGTGCGTGATCACGGGAACGCCATAGCTGGGCGCTTCGCCGAGCTTGGTATTGCGCATGATGATGGTGTCGAAGACCATGTCCTGGAAATGCATCTTCACGTCTTCCACCACCTGGTTGCTGAGGCGCAGGCGGCTGTCGTACATCGTGAGCAGGATGCCTTCGATATCGAGTTCCTTGTTCAGGTGGTTCTGGATGATCTTGATGGTATTGAGCAATTTGCCCAGTCCTTCCAAAGCGAAATACTCGCACTGCACGGGGATGATCACCGAATCGGCCGCAACAAGGGCATTGGTGGTGATGAGGCCGAGCGAGGGCGAGCAGTCGATGATGATGAAATCGTAATCGTTCCGCACATGGTCGAGCACACGCTTCATCATGTATTCGCGGTTGGGCATCTCAAGCAGTTCAATTTCCGCACCCACGAGGTCGATGTTCGAAGGGAGGAGCTTGAGATAGGGGATATCTGTATCAAGCTGGATATCGCGCGGGTCGAGGTCTTGCACGAGGCATTCGTAGAGACCGATCTTGATATCTTTCGGATCGAAGCCGATGCCGGAGGAAGAGTTCGCCTGCGGATCGGCATCGACCAGCAGGGTCTTGTATTCCAGTACCGCCAGGCTGGCAGCCAGGTTGATGGCCGATGTGGTTTTGCCTACGCCGCCTTTTTGATTGGCTATCGCTATGATTTTTGCCATTGTTTCAGATAGTTATGGTTTCGCCTATGGCCGGGAGGGTAAGCCGTTTGCCTTTGTCGCGGAACGCGTGTTGCGCCGCGGAATGATCGATCGTGATGTACCCGAAGGTATCGAAATGCATGCCGACGATTTCGTCGCAGCGGATGAATTCGGAAGCCAGCAACGCGTCGTCGACACCCATCGTGAAGTTGTCGCCGATACAGAGACAGGCCGCATCGAGTGCACAGAACTCCGGAATGAGCTTCATGTCGCGGTGCAGGGCCGTGTCGCCGGAATAGTAGAAATTGATTTCCTCGTTCATCACCAGGAAGCCGCAGGGATTCCCGGCGTAGCTGCCGTCGGGGAAAGAACTGCTATGCACGGCGTTGACGAGTTTCACACGTCCGAAGTCGAAGTTGCGGGCACCCCCAATATTCATGGGATGCACGTTGTCGATGCCCTGGGCTTTGAACCATTCGGTCACCTCCCAGACACCGATCACGAGGCAGCCGCTCTGCCGGGCAATCTGCACCGCATCGGCGATATGATCCGAATGCCCGTGTGAGATGAGCATGAAATCGGGCTTCAGCGCCTGGATGTCGATACCGGCTGCCAGCGGATTGGGCGAGATGAACGGGTCAAAAATGATACTTTTGCCAGCCGTGCGCAGTTCAAAACAGGAATGTCCGTAATATTTCAGTTCGGCAGCCATAGGTGCTTTTCCCTTTTTCGGGAGAATCACAAAAATACCCTCAGGGCGGTCTTAATGTCCCTGTTTGCCCTTGGCTATTTGCTCACAATTTCTTTCCTGCATGGTTGTAAAAATGTGGATAAATTGGAAGGGAAGGCGGTTTTCGCGTACAACGAAGATGCCGGAATCAACGGCCTGGACCCGGCTTTCGCACGTTCGCAGGCCGAAATCTGGATCGTTGGACAGTTGTACAATACACTGGTTGAACTGGATTCGCAGCTTCGTCCCGCGCCATCGCTTGCCAAACACTGGGAAACCAGCGCCGATGGCAAGACCTGGCGTTTCCACCTGCGCTCCGGTGTGCCATTCCACCCGCACCGGCTCTGGCAGTCGGATGCCGAACGCCGCGTCCGCGCTTCCGATATCGTCTTTTCCCTGCAGCGCATTGCCGATCCGGCCATCGCTTCGCCCGGAGCCTGGGTGCTGAACGACAAGATCGATAACACCTTGGGGAAGGAATGGATCCGCGCGCTGAACGACAGCACGGTCGAACTGCGCCTCCGCGGCCGCTTCCCCCAGCTGCTCAGCCAACTGGCCATGAACTATGCGATGGTGGTTCCGGAAAAGTTGCTGCAGCGCGGACTGAACCTGAAGACCGACCCTGTGGGCAGCGGCCCTTTCCGCTTCGCCCGCTGGGTGCCCGACGTGCGCCTCGTCATGCTGAAAAACGACAGCTACTGGGAACGCGATGGTAAAGGTAAGGCCCTGCCTTACCTCCACGCCATCAACGTCGACATGCTCCGCAACAAGCAAACCGCCTTCATGAAGTTCCTGAGCGGCGACTACGCCTTCTTCAACGGCATCGACGCCCAGATCAAAGACGATCTGCTCACGCGCGACGGACAGCTGTCTCCGCGCTACCGCAACCGCTTCCGCCTCCTCAGCCAGCCCTTCCTCAACACGGAATACCTCGGTTTCTACCTCGGTGAAGCGCAGGCTTCCCATCCTATCCAAAACGTGCACCTCCGCAAGGCACTGGCATTGTCCATCGACCGCGCGGCCCTGGTGAAGTTCCTGCGCAACGGTTTGGGCGATCCGGGCATACACGGCTTTGTGCCGCCTGTGTTGTTGCCCGAACCTGTTCAAGGCTATGGCTTTGACCTGAAGATGGCGGCTGCCGAAATGGAACTGGCAGGTTTTGCCGGCGGCAAGGGCTTGCAGGAACTGGAAATCAATACCACGGCCGATTATGCCGATATGGCGGTTTTCATCCAGCAGGCCTGGAAGCAGATAGGGGTGAAGGCGAAGATTTCCGTGCACCCCGGTGGTCACCTGCGCCAGTTGCGGAACAAAGGAGCGATTGCCCTCTTCCGCGGTTCCTGGATCGCCGATTACGCCGATGCCGAAAACTACTTGTCTTGCTTCATCAGCGCGAACAAGAGTCCGAACGGACCCAACTACACGCATTATTCGGGTACGGAATTTGATGCAGGGTATACGCAGGCCATGGAATTGCCGGACAGCCTGCGCGGACTGACCTATGCGCGCATGGATGCCCGGATGATGGAACAGGCGCCGCTGATTGTCTTGTATTACGACCGCAGCGTGCGGCTGATTGCCAACCATGTGGAAGGGCTGGGCAACAATCCGATGAACCAGCTTGTCCTGAAGCGCGTACGGTTGAATCAAAAAGCAAAGGAATGAAACGCATTTTACCCATACTCCTGCTGCTCGCAGGTACAGCGCCAGGCGCCCTCCTGGCCCAGGAAGCCGCCAACGACAGCGTGGAAGTGGACCTGCAGATCGGCGGGCTGATCGAACTGGCCACCTGCAAGGGCACGACCTATGCGGCGCTTGAAATGCACCGCAAGTCGCGCACCCAGCTCGATCTGGACAAGCCGGGCTACGATACCCTCAGCGGTGCCGGTTTCTTCAACTGGTTCTTCCGCGAAGGCGATTTTGACTCCCAGAAGGTGCCCTGCGAACTGAAAGGCAAGACCTTTCCGATCATTTCGATGGAATCGTTTACCGACCGCAATACCGGTGCTGTGCGCGATGTCCTCTTTCTGCGGGTGGACAAGTATACCGTCATCTGGTGCGAACTGGGGCCGGCCCTCGATGCCGATGAAATCCGCATCGTACCCTGAGTTCCGATTGCAGTAATTTGCAGGGCTTATGGACAACGCTTCCATCCTGCGCAAGCTGAACCTTTACGCCAAGCTGGCCGAGCTGCACCAGCAGAATCCTTTCCGCTACAAGGCTTACGCCACGGCGGCCTTCAACCTGCGCAAGACCCGCGACGATATACAGGCGATGGACGATGCCGCGCTCTCTGCCATCCAGGGTGTAGGGAAGGGCGTTCTGGCTGCCATCCGCAGCATGGCCTCCACCGGCAGCTTTCCCGAGCTGGATGCCTTGCGGGAACAGACTCCTCCCGGCGTGGTGGAACTGCTCGAAATCAAAGGCCTTGGACCGAAGAAAGTGCTGCAATTGTGGAAGGAAGCCGGCATCGAAGACCCGGGCAGCCTGCTCGATGCCTGTCGCGAAAACCGCCTCGTACAATTGAACGGTTTCGGGCTCAAGACCCAAGCCGAGCTGTTGAAGGCACTCGAATTCGCCCAAGGCGCTGCCGGACAGATGCATTACGCCCGCGCGGCCCGCATCGCAGCCGAATGGCTTTCCAAACTGGAAAAGGAGTTACCCGGAACGCATGCCTGGACCGGAGCCCTGCGCCGCGCTTCCGAAGTGGTGAATGCCTTTGAACTCCTCAGCACCGCTCCGGCTGCAAGCCTGCCACAATTGGCAGATTTACTGGAACTGGAGGCTTTCGAGGTGGGTGATGATTGTTCCGTGGCGTCCACAGCTTACGGCCTCCGGCTACAGGTTTATCATTGTACCGAAGCAGCATTCGAAAGGCGGCAGTTCGAACTGACCGGGCCGGAAGCGCACCTGCAGGCCGCTGGTTATCGGGCGGATGCAGCATTCAGCGACGAAGCGTCTTTTTACCGTGCAGGGTCTTGGACTTTCGTACCACCCGAATGCCGCGAGAATCCGGATTGCCTGTCCATGGCCAGCGGCGGATTTGACGATCTGCTCCGGGCTGAAGACCTCCGCGGTGTCTTGCACAACCACAGCACCTGGAGCGACGGACTGAACAGCATTGAAGAAATGGCCCGGGCCTGTATCGACGGCGGCTATACCTATTTTGGCATCTGCGACCACAGCCGCAGTGCGGGATACGCCGGCGGCCTCAGCGCCGAACGCGTCTTGCAGCAAATGGAGGAAATCGATGTGCTGAACGCCAAACTTGCACCATTTCGGATCTTTAAAGGTATAGAATCGGATATTCTGGGTGACGGTTCGCTCGATTATGATGCGGACATACTCGCCCGTTTCGATATGGTGGTTGCTTCGGTGCACAGCAACCTCAAGATGGACGAAGACAAGGCCACGGAACGCCTCATCCGCGCGGTGGAGAATCCGTATACCACGATCCTCGGGCATCCGACCGGCAGGCTGTTGCTGATACGCCGCGGTTATCCGATCGACCACCGCAAGGTGATCGATGCCTGCGCAGCCAACGGCGTCGCCATCGAAATCAATGCCCATCCATACCGCCTCGATATCGATTGGCGCTGGCTGGACTATTGCATGGAAAAGGAAGTGATGGTCAGCATCAACCCCGATGCGCACGAAAAATCGGGCATCCACGACATGCAGTACGGATTGCTCGCAGCGCGCAAGGGATTGCTCAGGCGCAGATTTTGTCTCAACGCATTGTCATGCGCCGAATTTGAACATTACCTTGCAATGCGCAAAAGCCAACGCATGCCATGAAGTTCCTGCTGCTCCGCTACAGTTCGATCGGCGATATCGTGCTCACGACGCCGGTATTGCGCTGCCTGCGGAAGCAGTATCCCGATGCGGAGATTGCCTTTGCCACCAAGGCGAAGTTTGCAACCCTGCTCGAGCCCAATCCGCATTGCGACAAGGTTTTCGGTTTGACAGGCGACCAGCCGGAGCATATCCGCCAACTGAAGGAATACGACCCTGACCGCGTCATCGACCTGCATCACAACCTGCGCACCACACGGATCAAGGCGGCGCTGCGCAAGCCCTCGCGTTCTTTTGATAAGCTCAATCTCGAGAAATGGCTGTTGGTCAATTTCAAGTGGAACCTCATGCCGTACCGCCATATCGTGGAACGCTACCTCGATGCGGTGGAAGATCTCGGCGTGCGTTACGATGGGGCAGGGCTGGATTATTTCTTTCCGGCGGATGCGGCAGCAACGCCACAGGGCTTGCCTGAAGTTCCGTTCTACGCCTATGCCGTAGGCGGGCAACACGGCACCAAGCGCATGCCGCCCGACCGCATCCGCGCTGCCTTGGAACAAGCCGGAAGTCCGGTTGTTCTCCTCGGCGACAAGAACGATGCGCTCACGTTGAAAGGCATCGAAAACGGATTGCCCCTGGTGCACAACCATTGCGGCCGCTACAGCCTGGCAGAAAGTGCGCGGGTCGTTGAAAAAGCAGCTGTCGTCGTTTCCCACGATACGGGTTTGATGCATATCTCCGCGGCTTTACGCAAGCCCATCGTCAGCATCTGGGGCAATACGGTTCCCGACTTTGGTATGACGCCGTTTTATCCGGATGGTTTCGACCGCAGTCTTTGCCGCATCATCCAGGAAGAAGAACTTTCCTGCCGGCCCTGTTCAAAAATTGGCTACGAAACCTGTCCGCGCGGCCATTTCGCCTGCATGCGCATGCCCGATCTGGATGGATTATTCAAGGAAATTACGCATTGATTTTCCCCTGAAACCCAAAGGATTCCTGGTTTTGCATCGTTGCAAGCTTTAATGCTTATGACGCGGTTCATAGATCAGGCGCATGAAGGTGCTGATGCGTTCGTTTTCCTTGCGCACCGGGATGCCCGTCACGATTCCCACCAAGAGGTTGTCTGCCAGTCCGACCCGCATTTGCGGCCGCAGGGTGGCGCTGAGCCTTCCATGTTCCACATCCTTGTTCACTTCCATGCCGATGAAGTTGCGCGTGCCATCGATCATATAATGCAGGGAAGTATTCACCTGCCACTGGGTATGGAACTTCTTGCCGGTTTGTTCCATCCGCATGTGCGGACCGCTGTAGTTGAGCGTATGGAAGTTTTGTCCCCAGCGCTTGGCCATGATCAGGAAGGGATTGAATACCTGAGCTTCCAGCCATGAAGTTTTCCCGTATTTCCTGAATTCGGGCAATACCAGTTCATGTATATAACCCAAGGCCAGGCTGGATTTATGCTTGTCATCCACGAGAAAACTGTACTGGCCGGCGATTTTCAGGCTATTGAGGCGGCTTCCCGGACGATTGCCGCCGTTTACGCCGCTGTAATAGAAGGTAAAAGGAAGTTCAAACTCCAGGCCGAGGCGGTTAACCGGAGCAAATTCATATTCTACCAAGGTGGTATATGCGTCGTAGCGCTCGTTATCCGTCAGGCCCACGCCAACATTCCATTCTTTTTCCCCTTTGCGGGCACCCAGGTCGCGGATCAGATCGATGAACAGCGGTTCGGCGTGCAATACCTTATTGGAGCCTTTCCTTTCTTCGGTTTCGGCGATGTATACGCTGTCGAGCCGGTTGTTTTCAATGGAACTGCTGTCAACCTGCGCCTTTGCATTTGGCCATGCCATAATCACCAGGCCAAACAGGCCTGTCGTCTTCATCAGGAGGGATCGCATGCCGCGCATGGCGCAAGCATTATGCCAGAGCCTCGCTATTCACCGTAGTGTCAGCGTTTTTTGAACAAGCACTGACAAAATAGGGGAGAAGAATTACTGGATACCCAGCCCGATCGAGAATCCCACGCGGGGCAGGATACCGGAGAAGCCGTGCAGCGGGAAAGCAGTCGAATTCAGGTAATTGTAATCCTTACGGCCGTTGCGTGCGATTTCATAGGTATCGGTCTTGCTGTTGCTCACGCGAAGACCGGCGCCAAGGTGCATGTCGACATAGATGAAATCGCTCACCACCATCTGGCGGCCCAGTACGAAGCCAATGTTGAATGGCGTATGGGTGACTTTTACGTCTTTCAGGTCGTATTGAAAGGTATTGGGGTCGTAGGTTTCGATGGTGCCTTTGTCGGTATACGAACCGGCCTGGGCGAAGAAACCGCCGTACATACCCATAGGCGTTTCTGAACCGAGTTTCTTGACTACCTTGAACTTGTTGGGATAGAAGCGAGCCATGTATTCTACGGCTACACCGGTGGAAGAACGGCCGTCCATATCTTCCGGATTGGCGGGCTTGTAGCGCGCGAGCAGGCTGAAATTGTGGCTCAGGCGCATGTCGTCGTTGAAGATTTCGGCTCCTCCGTGCAAGGTGTTCACGAACAGGTGTTGGGGTGAAAACTTGATGATGGTGCGGGGGAGGGGACCGCTGTACTGCGATTTCTGTGCCGTGGCCGTCAGCGCTGCACACAAGGCACTGCTAAGAATGAGGAGACGTTTCATGGTGTTGATCGGGTTCAATATTACGGGCTTTGCTGCAGAATGCATGCCAGCTTTTGTCATCAAAACACTCAAATAAAAAAAGCTGTCGATGAAGACAGCTTTTTTGGGCGAATAACCGGGCTCGAACCGGCGACCCCTAGCGCCACAAGCTAGTGCTCTAACCAACTGAGCTATATCCGCCGTTTTGGGACTGCAAATTTATTACAAGCTTTCGTATCCTCAAGTGCTTTGCAACTATTTTGCGGAAAAAATGCGGGAACCCGCGCATATCGCCCTTTTCGCCAGTTGGTACCCGACCGATCCGGAAGCCCTGAACGGCAATTTCTGCCGGGCTTTCGCCTTGTTGCTGTCCGGTAAATACCGTGTTTCCCTCATCCATGTCGAAATGGATGAAAACATCCGCAGGGTGCAAATCGAAGAAAAAACCGACGGCAAGATGCAGGTTTTTACCGCCAGGGTGCCGCGCAGGAAGGGTATTTTCTTCGCTCCGCAGAACCAATGGCGCTGGTTTCAAACCTATGCCCTGCTCTTACACCGTGCCGAGCAGGTTGCCGGGAAAGCCGGACTCATCCACGCAGAAGTCGTATGGAAGGCCGGTCTCGCCGCGTGGAAACTTGCGTGGCAGCGGAAAATCCCTTTTGTGCTGCGCGAACATTGGACCGGCTATTACCCTGCCGATCCGCAGCTCAAGGGTTGGAAAGCCATATTGCACCGCATGATACTCCGCAGTGCAGCCGGTGTGGCAGCGGTATCCCTGCCCCTGGCCCGGGCGCTCGAGCGATGGGGAGCCAAACACGGTGTGGCAATCATCGCCAATGCCGTTCATCTTCCCGAAAACCTGGAAGTGCAGCAGCAGCCGGAACCACCTGTTTTTGTGCATGTCACCAATTTCAGGGAAGCGCAGAAGCAGACCGGGCAGGTGATTGATACCTTTCTCCAATGGAAACAACAACGTCCCGACGCGCAGCTCTGGGTTGTGGGAAGAGGATATGCATCTTTGCCGGAAAGCCTGCGCCGCGACCGGTCGGTGCATTTTACCGGTGCACTGGCGCGGCATGAACTGACCGAATTGTATAGCAGGGCAACGGCATTGATTTCCTACAGCCAGTTTGAAACCTTTGCCATGAGCGTTGCCGAGGCGCTGGTTTGTGGTTGCCCGGTGATCTATACCGCTTGCGGTGGACCCGAATCTTTCGTGTTGCCCGGTATGGGTTTGCAGGTGGATGCCGAAAAACCGGCAACTTTGCTCGCCGCCATGGAGCAAATAGCAGCAAGAGACCGTTTCGACCGCGAGGCCATTGCCCGTCAGGCAAAGCTATCGTTCGATCCACAGAATTTGCTGGATACGTATACCCGTTGGATCAAGGAATTGTAAGCCATGTGTGGAATCGCCGGAATCATCGCCTGGACGCCGCAGCAAGGAAAGAAACTGCGGGCGGAAGTTGATCGCATGCAGCAAATCCAATGGCAGCGCGGCCCCGATGCCGGCGGAACCAGTATGTTGGATATGCAGGGTGCCTGGAGCGATGCCCTCGATGCAGATACTTCCTATCAAATAGATGCCAGTAAATACAGGCTGGATAATGTTGCATTTGATTTAACCGATACAAGGGTTGCCTTGTGCCACCGCCGCCTGTCGATCCAGGATGTTTCCGAAAAGGCACATCAACCGATGGCCGATGCAAGCGGTCGTTATCGCTTGATATTCAACGGAGAAGTATTCAATTTCGCTGAACTCCGTAGCGAAATGGAAATGCGCGGTCAGGTGTTCAGCAGCCGCAGCGATACGGAGGTGTTGTTGTACGGACTGATCCACCACGGTGCAGACTTTCTTGCCCGCCTCAACGGTTTCTTCGCCGGCTGCTGGGTGGATGCCCAAACAGGAGATTGCCTGCTGTTCCGCGACCGTCCGGGGGTAAAGCCGCTCTTCTTCCTGAATCAAACCGGCCGCCTGGCTTTTGCGAGTTCTACGAACGCGTTGCGCAGCCTGTTGCCCGGCTGCACCATACGGAAAGAACAACTGGCTGCGTACCTCGTGTACGCGCAGACCTTCACGGAACATGGCAAAACCTGGTTTGAAGAAATAGCTGAGTTATTGCCGGGCAATTATTTGATTATCAACACTAAAACAGGTGAGCAGCGCCACAGAGTAATTCCACCCTTCCAGGCAAGGGAAGCAACACTGGAGACACAGTTGCAGACATCGCTCACCCAGCGCCTGGTGGCCGATGTTCCATTGGGTTTTGCAGCCAGCGGCGGACTCGACAGTTCCCTCCTGCTTGGGATGTCTGCTGCCATCCAACCGGAACAAACAACACAGCGCCTCGCTTTTTCATCGGTTTCAAACGATGTTCTCGCCGATGAAACGCACTGGCAGGAAATGATGGCCCGGCATACCGGCCTACAACGCATTGCCTGCGCGGTTCAAAGCCAGGATGCTTCCGCCCTGGAGACGCTCATGCAGGCTGCCGATATGCCACCTGCCGGCTGGAACAACCTCGCGCATTTCCAGCTTTGCCATACTGCCCGCGCACACGGCGTCAAGGTGATGCTCAACGGACAAGGCGCCGATGAACTTTTCGCCGGCTACAAAGCCTACCTGCTGTTTTGGTGGCAGGAGCAGGATTTCATTCAGCGTTTTAATGCGATAAAAATATTCCATAACAGCGGTTTGGGATTAATGGAAGGGCTGTCGCTGTTGATTCGTCACGGCTGGCAACGGCACATTTCGCCCAAGCGCTGGCAGGAATTGGCTTTGAAGCGTAAGCCTTTTGCAACGATGTTGGGCAGGGATGTACTTGACAACTTGCCCACGCCGACCGCCTTTCCCCCGAACTTATCATCCGCCCTGCAGACCGATTTTTACGGGCAGAAGCTCGGGCAGATGCTGCAATGGGAAGATCGGAACAGCATGGCAGCCGGACTGGAATCGCGGAATCCTTTCGCCGACGATGCTGCCCTGGCCTCCTTGGCATGGGCGATGCCTTCGGGCAACAAGATTCACGAGGGCTGGAGCAAGTATCCATTGCGGCAACTCGGTGCGAAGTACCTGCCGGATGCCATCACCTGGCGCCGCGACAAGAAAGGATTCACGGTGGCCGACCGGCAATTCACCCTGAACGCCTGGCCCGTCTTAACGCAATGGCTGGCCAGCGTGCCCGATACCTGGGCCGTACAATCGGAACTTCAGGCGGTGCTATCTTCACCTGAAAAATACGATGATGCGCAGCTCGCTTTTGTTTTCCGCCTGGCCGCAGCTGCGCGTTTTGTTCAACTCACCCAAAGCGCGTGGCCATGAAACGCAGCCTTGCCTTCAGCACCTTCGCCATGCGCCTCGGCGCAGCCATCGCCGGCTTCCTGACGGTGGTGCTCTGTTCGCAGTTCCTCGGCGCTGAAGGTCGCGGTCAGCTGAGCATACTCCTTGCATGGATACAATTGTGGATGATCGCCAACGAGTTCGTCGGCGGCAGCACCCTTGTCAACCTCACGCCGCGATACGGCGCAGCACGGCTCTGGCCCGCTGCCATGGCCTGGCTCTTGCTCTTGTTGCTGTTGGCCTGGTTGTGGCATCCCGGACTGGAACAACCTGTGTTTCTGGCGCCGGCTTTGGTCTTCATGGCCTTTCTTGGCGCACTGACCATCCATTACAGCCTCTTGCAGGGGTTGGGAAAGATGCGCACCCGCAACCGCGCCCAATTGCTGCTCGAAGCAGGCAAGCTCCTTGCGGTGGCCGGTTTGATCTGGCTGGCGCAGGGCGCGCTGGTCGAGGTGAAATCGGTCGTTTGGGGTTTTGCCTTCGCCGCAGCTGTTGCAGCGCTTTTTACGTTGCCGACGGTGCTACGCGCATTGCCGGCGCCGGGTTTGCCACCTGCTGAAATGTTCCGCGCCGGCTGGTGGTCGCAGCTGGGGCATTTGGTGCAGTTCCTCAACTACCGTTCGGTCTTGTTCCTCATCGCGCAGCAACTTGGCGACGCCGAAGCCGGTCGTTACAGCAATGCCCTGGTGATCGCCGACGCTGTCTGGATTTACGGCAACAGCCTCGGTTCGGTGGCCCACATGAAAATGGTGCTCGATGGCCGGCCCGCCAGGGCAGCAGCCTGGCTGCGCCGCTATACTTCCCTCAGTTTTTGGGGAACGCTGCCGGCGGTTCTCGTATTGGCCGTGCTGCCCGACGCCGTATTCACCAGTCTTTTCGGTGACGACTTCGCCGGGTTCGCTGCCAATCTTAAGCCCTTGTTGCCTGCGGTACTGGCACTTTCCTGGAGCACGGTGCCCAGTCATTTCCTGCATGCCCGCGGTGCCTTCCGCACCCTCATGCTCTTGAATGCCTCCGGCTGGCTGCTGCAGATCGGGTTGGCCTGGCTGTTGCTGCCTGTTTACGGACTTGCAGGGGCGGCCTGGGCTGCATCCGCCGGGTTTGCCGGCATCCTGTGCGTCCAATTGCTGCTCTTGCGCTTCCGCTATGGTATGGCCTGGCGCAACTTGCTGCCCGGAAGTGCTTTTGCCCTGGCAGTGCTGAAGAAGTTTGTTCCTAAGTGATTTTCTGAGTGATGATAGCACAGTTGCATTACCCGAACTGTAAGGTATTTGGCATCTTACCCAGTCACAATGGCTCTAAGTAGCATATTAAAGCAACGTGGTTTGCTTGAGATAGCTTTTACGTGGTTTAAAGACACAAAGGACATGAACGACACAAACGCTCGACGCGCCAAAGTCCTACGGTGTTGCCAGCGTCCCACGAAGGTTACACTGGTATTGTTCAATGAAAACTGCCACTTCCACGCATTCCCTGCGCCATACTGAGCTTCTACAATATCATCACCTTGCGCAGTTCCTGCCTTCCCTGGAAGAAGAAACGGAAATAATAGGTGCCCGGCGCCCAGGTGCTGATGTCGAGGGTGCGTTCGAGCTTGCCATCGGTCAGGGTTTCGTTGTTGCGCTGCAATTCCTTGCCGTTCGCATCCTGCACCGTCCATTGAACCGCTACGCCCGGACTGATTTGCAGGTGCAGGTGCAACCTGGCCTCCGAACGGCTCACCGGAACAGGGAATAAGCGCAATTGCACCGCCGAAGCTGCAGCCTGCACAATCGGATTGATGGGTTTACGCACCGTATCCGTTGGCAGGCCTGGTATACGACCTGCGTTCCGCGAACGATCGTTCAAGCCGGAAATCAAGGGCACGGTATCTGCCGGAAATCCCAGTGTATTGCCGGCCACGCGCAGGCTGTCGTTCAACCATGTCAGCACGGGCATGGAATCCCGCTTCGGCCGATCGATCCGGTCTTTGGGTACGACCGAGAGTATGGCCGCGTCGATGCCTTCATACACTACAAACGTGGAATCGTGCCGCCGCGAATGCCAGGACTCCTTGCCAAAAGGAACCAGCGAGTCTTTGCCATATAAGGTCGGGGCGTTGTAGTTGACAAAGAACTGCAGCTTGCCGTGGCTGTTGAGCAGCAAGTCGCAGCGCGGGTTTTCCTGGTGGTGCGTCCAGCCGCCGGCACGGGTATGCCAACGGAGCTTGCCGAGGCTATCCAATGCGCAGATCCAAAGGCTGCGGTAGCGACCTGAAACGCGCACCGAATCGCCGGGCGCATCGTACAAAACTGCCGAAGCGGTAATCCAGCCGGCGAGTATGCAGTTTCCTTCGCTGTCTACATGCAAGTCCAATGGGCGGTCGTCGTTGTCGCCGCTCACCCTTGCAAGCCAGCGCAACTTGCCTTTCGCGTCGTATCGTATCAGGAAGTAGTCGTACCAATTGGTCAGGTATTTCTTTCCTCCGGCCTGCAGCTTAAAGCGCCTGCCATAGGATTCGGTGGGATAGGCCATGGTCAGGCAGAAATGCCCGCCACCCGGAGCCGCTTTGATCTGGTGGATAGACGCATCTTTCAAGTCAAAATGCAATGAATCGTAACGCAGGAGCGCACCGTCGTTCCTATCGATATACAAGAGGGTGTAGCGGAGTTCGGGGCCGTGACTGGGTATGATATACGCCTTCCCGTTGGTGTTCCACAACTTGAATCTTTCCTGATGAAAAACCGTCATCACCGGGTTGCCGCTGGAATCGATATCAAAGAAGCGGGCGTTGGTGCTTCCTCCGTAAAACACCCATTCCTCGCGACCTTCCGGCGTATACTTGAGCAGGATGATGGAGTAATTGTAGGTGTAGTCGGCACCGCTGCCTGTAAGCAGGGTATGCCGGTCGAATGCAATGGAATTGGCATGGGCATAGGCCTTGACATAGACATTGCCTTCACGGTCGCAGCGCACGTCCATCATCGCGCTGTGGTCTTTCGACATCCCGCTGCGGGCCCAGAGCAGTTTGCCTGCCGGACTGTACTTGGCCACAAAGCTGCAATAGATCGGAATGCGGATGGACGCATCTTCTACTGTAGTTGCCGGCATGGGCATACCGGGACCGCCTATTTCAGTCAGGCGCGCTTCGCCCTGGTAATTGCCGGTAACGAGGATATTGCCTTGCGGGTCGTGGGCGATGGCCCAGGCATGCATGCTGCCCGTTCCGCCGCTCTCCAGGTGCCAGCGCAATTTACCGGTACTGTCGTAGCGCCCGATGAGCATACGCGACGGATTCTTGTGCTGAATCGGCTGAAATCCGCTGCTGTCGATGAATTCCTTTCCGCTGTAGTAATGCACATTGCCGCGGTTCTCGCCGCCGCCGATAAAGCTGATATCGTCGTTCGGTGCGAGGGCGATGCCGTTGATGCCCTGGGTGTAATGTCCGCTGAGCCGGTTAACCCATTCCGCCGGAACAAAATCGGGTTTCTGGGCAAGGAGTGCCGAACCGGCCAGCGCGAACAGGGTAAACAGGATGTTTTTCATGATTGTTGCCCCAGCCGTGCGAGGAGGAAGTCTTTTTTGGAGGGTGAAACTTCGATTTCGCTGCCGTCTTCTAGCACTGCATAGCCGCCTTTGCCGCGGTGCCAGGCCTGCACGGCGTCGAGGCGTACAAGATGGCTCTTGTGTACACGCATGAAGCCCTGGCCTTCGAGCAGTTCATCGAAGTAGCGCAAGACGCGGCTGACGGTTTTCTTGCGCCCGTCGCGCAGGTAGATATCGGTATAGTTGCCGTTGCCGCTGAAGCGCAATACTTCGTCGAGCTTCAATACTTCGGCGCCCTGGAGCGTCGGAATGAGCAGCTTTTTCAATCCGCCCGGGCCGAGGTTATCGCGCAACACGCTGAGGTCGCTGAGGGTATGCGGCGCCTGCTGCACCTTTTCTACGGCCTTGATGAGTTCGTTGATGTTCAACGGCTTGAGCAGGTAATAGGCTGCGCTGGAGTTCAGGGCCCGCAAGGCGTATTCGCTGAAGGCGGTCACGAAGATGGTTTGGAAGGGGATGCCGGCGGTTTGTTCCAACACATCGAAGGCATTGCCGAAAGGCATTTCGACATCCAGGAAAACGAGATCGGGCTTCAGTTGCCTGATCTGCGCCACGCAATTGGGAACATCGGAGGCTTCACCGATGCTTTCAACCTGCGGACAGTATTTCTGCAGGTAATGGATCAGGGTTTCGCGGCAGGCGGTTTCGTCGTCTGCGATCAGGGCCTGTAGGCGTCGTTCAAGCATGGGCGTGGCTGAGTAGGGGGATGGTGATGGTGACGCGGGTGCCGGGACTGCTTTCTCCGGGGTAGGCATCGGCTACCTGGACGGCCACACGGGTGCGGTGCAGCTTGTTGAGGATGTCCAGCCGTTCGGCGGTGTTCTTGAGTCCGGTGCCTTCGCTGAGTTTTTGGTTGGCCGTTTTGATGGCTGCGCTTTTCTGCCTTCCGATGCCGTTGTCGGTAATCACAGCCTCGAGCTGGTTTTCGCGCAGGCCGATGGCAATGTGCAGGATACCAGGCGTTTCGCGGTAGCGCAATCCGTGCCAAACCGCGTTTTCGACGTAGGGTTGGAAAAGGAGCGGGGGGACATCGATTTCGTCCAGCGGCAGCATTTCGTCCAGTTCCCAGCTCAGTTCGAAGCGATCGGAAAAGCGTGCCTGTTCGAGGGAGGCATAGATTTTCAACATGTCCAGCTCTTCCCGCAGGGAAATAAAATCGCGGGCGCTGTTGCTCATCACGCGGCGCATCAGGACGCTGAAGTCGCTGAGGAACTGGTTGGCTGCCCTTTCGTTGTGGACGCTGATATAATGGTTGACCGAATTAAGTGAGTTGAAGATGAAATGTGGATTCATCTGGTTGCGCAGCGATTGCAGGCGGTTGCGGAGGCTGGCGCGCTGCCGTTCGCGCAAGGTGCGGATCAGCCAGAAGAGGAGTCCGCTGAACAACAGCAAAACCACCGCCATGGCAATCAGCGCCTGGCGCTGCCGGCCGAGCTCCCATTGTTTGCGCAATTCGTTGGTTTCCAGGTTGCGGATGCGCTCTTCCTGCCGCGCAAACTGCTCGTTGAGCCCCAGCTGCCGCACCTCCTTCAGGATGTCTTCCTGCCTGAACGAGTCGGCCAGGGCGATGTATTGCCGGTAAGCCGACAGCGCTGACTTCAGGTCTCCGTTCTTTTCATGGGCTTCGCTGAGCTTCAGCCAGCTTTCGCGTGCTGCTGCCGCATCGCGGATCTTTTGCGCCGTTTCCAGACTCGCCGTGTACATGCGGATGGCAGGCACTGTCTCACCTTGCATCAGATAGGTTCCGCCCAGGTTGAAATAGGCCTGCTGCACCACCGGGAAATTGCCGCTTGACAAAGCCCCGCTGACGATCTTGTTGTACATGGGAATTAGCGTCTGGTTGGCATTGTAGCCCGAAGAGGTGCTAACGCCATCGCCAAAATTCCATTTGTATGATTTGGCCGCAAACGTGTTGGAATGCACAATCAGTCCCTGGTTGCTCATAACAAGGGCCACCGCACTATCGGTTTGCCCGGTCTTCATGTAGATATTGCTGAGCTGGTTGATGGCATTTAACTGCGCGACGGTATCGGCGCTGGTATTGCGGATGTTTTCCTTCAGCATTTCAATCGCCTTGTCGTTGTTGCCGCCGGAAGATTCCATGTCAGCGATCTGGTTCACGATCTCCGCTTTTTGTTTGGAAGGAAGCACCGTACTCTTCACCACCTTCTTCTTGATCTTGAGTGCATCGTCGGCTTTGCCTGCGCGCGCCAGGGCATTGCTTTGCTGGTTTTCGGCCAGGGCGCTTTCCTTCAGCCTGTTGATGGAACGGTAACCTGCTGCGGCATAAGCGAAATAGGTGGCAGCGCGTGCATAATTGCCGTTTTCATAATGCAGTTCTCCAAGCAATTGGTAGGCCCGGCTGCTGCCCAGTTTGTCGTCAGTCGCCTGGCTTTTCTCGAGCGCTGCGGTTGCGAGTTCCATGCTGCGTGCAGGTTCGCTGGCCTTGATCTTTCGCGCTTCCAATAATTCTGTGCCGGAACTCACCTGCTGCGCCTGCATTTCCCGCAGCGAAGTGCAGGAAAGGAGCATGGCGAGGAGCAGAATCCGGATAGACACAGCACAAAGATATTCAGGCATTTTTTCCCCGCCTGCCGGAAAACAGCGGTTTTCACCCGCACTTTCTTCCCTTTTACACGTTCAAAATGCCGTTTTACGTATCCGGAAGCGTGTTTGAGTCATTGCGGAAAAAGCGCATGGGCAGGCAGGGCACCTTTGTTTCGGAAACCAAGCCAATCAACACCATGAAAACCACATTGCTAACCCTCGGCCTGCTCAGTGCCGGCATCGCCCTCCAAGGCCAGTACAACAAGGAAAACCTGGGCTTGTACAAAAACAAGATTTCGACGGCCGATTCGGTCTATACCGTTGTGGGCAGCCAAAGCGCCGGATCCATTTCCCATCAATGGAATTTCGGAGACATGGGTGAAAAAGGCCGCCAGATGTACCAGCAGGTGAGTGCCGAAGAACAACGCTATACCTTCCGCAACCTGCGCATCTACATGATTACAGCCGAGAATCAGTTCAAATCGGCCCATGGCCATGTAGGGCATTACCTCAACCTCACAGAAGGGCTGGCCAAAGGGAAGGTGAAGGTGACGGAAGCGGGTGGCGGCGTGGTGAATACCCTGATGTTCAGCAATGTGAGCCAGGATACCATCATGATCCTGGCCGGCGAGGTAGTTACCGGCGGCAAGCAAGACCGTGTGGTGGCGAAAGATCTCTTGCTGCTGCCCGGCATGACCAATGTCCAAGTGCCGGTATTCTGCGTGGAGCAAGGTCGCTGGACGCCCAACGGAACCGGTATGCAGTTCAACGGTCATTTCGGGTTCTCGGCTCCGGCTGTGCGCAAGGCTGCAGTGGTCGACAAAAACCAGCAGCAGGTATGGCAGAACGTGGCCCAGAAGAACAAGGAAGTGGGCACTTCGAGCAGTTCAGGCACCTATGCTGCCATCGCGAACTCCGAGAAATTGAAGGAAGAGCTCGACGCTTATCTCAAACACTTCAATGAACTGATGCTGGCCGACAGCAATGCCATTGGTTTTGTGGCTGTTACCGGCGATACAGTGATATCCTGCGATCTTTTCGCCAACAATGCCTTGTACCGCAGCCAGGCCGGTTCGCTGTTGAAGGCGTCTGCAGTAGAGGCAATTGCCACCGGAGCCGCCGTGACCATCAAGGCAGCTGAGGTAATGGGCTTCCTGAACGAATTCCTGAGCGAAGAGAAGAAGCAGGAAGAAAAGGTGGAATCGAGCGGCACGATCCTGAAATCGGGCGCGAGCAAGTTGCACATGAATTATTTCAAGCGATGAACCCGATCATGCGAATCTTATTGCTCATGCTGCTGAGCCAATGCAAACCCTGGCTGCCCCTGTTGGCGGCCGGGCCGGAGACTGGAGTTGTCGTTTCTGAAAGGAGACAAGATTCCATCCTTCCCGTCTTTCCTGATTGGGTGTTTCATCAAAGCCGGCAGCCACAACCGTTACTCCAGGCTGCGGCAGATTCCATGCAAGCACCACTTTTGTTGCATACAATTCCCCCAACGCAATATTTCTGGCAACCGCAAACCATCAGCTACCAGCCGTGCTTCACGGTCACGATGCCTGATACCAGAGTCGACAGCCTGAAGAAGGTGGTTGACTCCATGGCC
>JBKDBI010000207.1:0-2573 GCA_046314695.1 Bacteroidota bacterium
ATTACCAGTACGGCTGGCTGATCCGCGCCAAGAGCAACCTGGTGCTCGATACCTTCCAGCGCAACTGGGCCGCTCGTCCCTTCTTCGAAAAATGGATGGAAAAACTCAAGGTAGAAGAATCAGCCAACTACCGCAACGACCTCATCATCGCCAATTCCTATCTCGCGACTTACTGGAAATACCAGAACGACCTGCGCAAGGCCAAGGAATACTACTTGAAAGTACAGGCCCTCGATCCGAACAACGCCGAGGCCAAAGCCTTCCTCGAAAGCAAGGAAGCGCGGGAGTTGAAATGACAAAATGACCCTCAGCAGAAATGAATTCACGAAAAGGCAGGAACGAAATCCTGCCTTTTTCGTCTTATTTTGAAAGTATGTGGCGTTATATCCTCATCGTACTGAGCTGGCTGGCTGCACAAAACCTTGCTGCCCAGGCTCCACAGCGCCTGCTCTTTGCTACCGAAGTGCAGTCCGATGCGGAATACATCACCTATGCCCTCGGGCCTGAATTCAGTGCCCCGCGGCGCCTCTGCCGCAACCTGCCCTATTGGTTTACAGACTACAGCGGCAAAGGCGACGGACTCGAAAAGCTCCGTTCGCTGCGCGGCGTGCAAATGGCGCAGACAGATAAGAAAATCGAAAACCGCTTCGTGCCAGACGATACCTGGTTCATCAACCAGATCCACCTGCAACTGATCCAGGCACACAAAGCCTGGGATTATGCGCAAGACGGCGTCACAGCCCGCGGCGATACCCTCGTGGTGGCGATAATCGACACCGGAGCCGATACCCTGCACCCTGACCTCGTAAACAACCTCTGGATCAACCGCGGCGAAATACCCTGGAACGGCATCGACGACGACCAAAATGGTTATGTGGACGATTACCGCGGTTGGAATGCGATGGACGATAACCCGATCGTGGTCGATCGCTTCGACCTGGCCCGGCACGGTACCGGCGTAACCGGCATCGTGGGCGCTGAAGGCAATAACCGCCTCGGTGTGGCCGGCATCCTCTTCAATGTCAAGCTCATGCAGGTGGTTGGCAGCGGTGCATCCGAAAGCGATGTGCTCCGCGCCTTCGACTATGTGCTCACCCAGAAAAAACGCTGGATCAGCAGCGATGGAACAGAAGGCGCCATGGTGGTATCAGCCAATAACTCCTGGGGCATCGACCGCGGCCGACCAGCCGATGCGCCGCTCTGGTGCGCTTTCTACGACACGCTCGGTTATTACGGTATCCTCACCGCAGCGGCAACCGTGAACGGCGAAACCGATGTAGACCGCCTCGGCGATCTTCCCACCACCTGCCCCAGTCCGTACCTCATCGCCGTGAACAATGTCGATGCCAGCGACCGCTACTATTCTTCCGGTTTCGGGGTTGACAATATCGATATCGCGGCGCCAGGCGAAGCCACCTTCACCACAGTAGCCCCGCCCGAAAACAATGTGCGTTTCGGGAAATACGACCAGTTCTCCGGCACCAGCGGCGCGTCTCCGCAAGTAGCCGCCGCCGTGGCCCTGCTCCTCTCCCATGCCTGCGACAGCTTCCTGGGCTTCTACGAAACGCAACCCAAGGCGGCCCTGCTCTACCTCCGCCTGATGATCCTGAACAGCGCCGACAAAAGCACTTCGCTCTATGGCCGCAATGCCACCGGCGGGCGCCTCAACCTGCTCCGTGCCTTGGCGCTCATGAACAGCTGGTGCAACAATGCCTGGTCGGTGGATGCGTTCCGCCAGGTGCCCCTGCAAATCCTGCAAAATGGCCGCGAACTGCGTTTCTGGTCGCCCGAAAAGGGAACCTTATACTGCTATCTCAGCGACGGAAGATTGTTCGCCAGCTTCCCCACCACAGCCGGGCAATGGCTCGACATCGATGCCCGCAGCTGGCCGGCCGGCGTCGTCCTCGCTTCATTCGAAGCACCCCGCAGCCGTGGTTTCAGCCGTGTGCTGATTCCATGATCAATCAGCGGAGCAACAAAAACGTACCGGTTCGCTGGTGCACCTGCCCGTAGATATCGCGGCAGAACATGTAGTACACGTATTGTTCCTGCGGACAAACCTTCGCTTCCGGTCCATAACGGCCATCCCAGCCTTCTTCCGACAAATTGGTTTCGTAGAGCTTCTCGCCCCAGCGTGAGTAAATGCGCAAGAAGTAACGCGCGGCGATATTCTCCAGCCCATGCACCCGGAACACCTCATTGAATCCATCGCCGTTGGGCGTGAACGCATTTGGGATATGTATGCGCACTTTTTCGGCCACCAAGAGGCGCAAATCGGCCGTATCGCGGCATCCGTAAGCGCTGATGGCAATGAGCCGAAAGGGATAATATCCGCCTTTGGGCACACGGAAGGATGTATTTACTTCTGAAGTGAGGAATTGCTGCTGCAGGAACCAGGCATAGGCAGCGGCCCCGCTGCTCTCGTTGCGCAGGAGTGCCGTTGAATCGGCAAAAGGCAATTCGGGCTGCACAGAAAACTGCGCTTGCGGCTTGGGGCGCACAACCACGTTCAAGCGGGCGGAATCGCTGCAACCTTCGGCATTTTGTGCGCTGAAAACCGCCCTGTACGAACC
>JBKDBI010000208.1:0-5481 GCA_046314695.1 Bacteroidota bacterium
CAAAGATGCCATGGGCAATACAGTGGCGGTGTTCGATATCAACGGATTATCCGGCAACCCCGACGAATCGTACACGCGCAACCCCGATATCAGCGGTGCATTTGAACAACACGCCCGCATTCCTGCAGCCAAAGGCAAGCCCTTCAGTCCGGGATTGAAGCTCGACGGCACCCGATTCTGAGCCATGCATTACGCCGGCCCCATCCTTTCCGTTCTGGTTATCCTGCTGGTGGCGCGTTTGCTGCTGCAGAAACACAATACCCATGCGGTGCTGTTGTTCTCCGGCATCGGCATGTTGCTGGCGGCGCACTGGCTCGGGCTGGAAGGGATGCAATTGCGGCAATCTACCGGTAATACCTATTTCGACCTTTTTGCAGCGCTGAAGGAAGCATTCAGCAAGACCAATGCCGGCGTCGGTTTGATGATCATGGCCATCGGCGGCTTTGTGGCGTATATGGACCATATCGGCGCGTCGGATGTGCTGGTCTATTGGGCGATGAAACCGCTGAAGCTGTTTCGCAAGCAGCCGCATATCGCAGCCAGCCTGGTGATTCCCATCGGGCAGGTGCTGTTTGTGGCCATTCCTTCTGCTGCGGGCCTGGCATTGCTGCTGATGGCTTCGCTTTACCCAATCCTTACCCGCCTGGGCCTGAGCAAGCTGAGTGCAGTGGCGGTGATCACTGCGAGCACGGTTTTCGGCATCGGTCCGGCCTGTGCCACTACAGCCAGTGCCATACAAATTATGAAGATGGATACCATCTTGTATTTTCTCGAATACCAGATTCCGATGGTGTGGCCGCTCACACTCTGCCTGATGCTCAGCTATTATCTGGTAAACCGTTATTACGACCGCAAGCAGCCTGCAGAGGAAAAGCCGGCTGAAGAAAGTGAGAAAAAGCCTTCCGCTCCGGGCGTGTACGCCGTGCTTCCCATTTTGCCCATTGCATTATTGCTGGTGTTCTCTGAACTGAGCACCTGGATAGCGCCGCCAATCGTGCTCGATACCAGCACGGTGATGTTCCTCAGTTTCTTCGTTGCGCTGCTTTTCGAAGGCTTGCGGCACCGCAATTTCCGCGACCTGGGAAACGCATTCAACGTATTCTGGACCGGCATGGCGGATATTTTCAAATCGGTTGTCACCCTGATCATCGCAGCTGAAATCTTCGCGCAGGGCCTGATTCTGCTCGGATTCATCGACGGCTTGCTGGAGCTCACGCAGCAAATCGGCCTTGGCAAAGGTCTGGTGGGCATGATGCTCACCACGATGATATTCCTCGCTTCGATGCTCATGGGCAGCGGCAATGCAGCCTTTTTCGCTTTTGGTCCGCTGGTGCCCGGCCTGGCCGGCAGCATTGGCATGGCCACCACGACGCTCATGTTGCCGATGCAATTGGCCGCTTCGATGGGCCGTGCGGTTTCACCCGTGGCCGGCGTGCTGATAGCCACCGCGCAGATTGCCGGACTCAACAGCATCGATATTGTAAAACGCAACCTCATACCGATGGTTACGACCCTCATACTCCTTTTCTTACTCCATTTCATCTGACCATGTTGTACCTCATCCGCAATGCCCGCTTGTTTGCTCCTGAAGAATTGGGAGTCTGCGATATGCTTATTGCCAACGGGAAATTCGCCGCGATCGGTGCCTCGCTCGATTTCCGGCTGGAAGGCCTGCAGGAATTCGATGCAGCAGGGAAGTACGTTGTACCTGGACTGATCGACCAGCATATCCATATTGCAGGTGCAGGCGGCAAAGATGGTTTTGCATCCATGACGGCCGAGATTCCGGCGGCAGACCTGATACGCTGCGGCACCACTACATCGGTCGGATTGCTTGGCACCGATGGAACCATCCGCTCGATCCGCGCCTTGTATGGCAAAGTGCAGGCCCTGCGCCAACAAGGGCTGTCTGCTTATATGTACAGCGGTTATTACGGCGCCGATACCGTCACACTTACCGACAGCATCCAAAGCGATATGGTTTTTGTGGAAGCGGTCATCGGTTTCAAAATCGCCATTGCCGATATCCGCTCTTCCTACCCCACTGCCCTGGAGCTTGTGCGGAAGCTGCGCGAGGTGCGCACGGGCGGACTTCTTTCCGGTAAAAAAGGCATCATGCACGTGCACCTGGGCAGTCTGCCCGATAAGATGGATCTCCTGTTTCAGTTGGTACACGATTACCACTTCCCTATCGCCCATATTTCGCCCACCCATGTCGGCCGAACAAAAGAGCTGTTCGAGCAGGCGATGGAGTTTGCTAGATTGGGCGGGATGATCGACATCACAACCGGCGCATCGAAATATACCGACCCGCACAAAACCGTCATGCTGGCGCTTGAAAACGGCATCCCGCTCAGCAAGCTCACCTTCAGTTCAGACGGACATGCAGGGTTGAGTAAGCTCGATGCAAGCGGACGGCAAATCGGATACCGCAGTGCGCCCTTCGATCAGAACCTCTTTGAAACCCTACAGCTCATCAAACAAGCCGGTATGAGTCCGGCGGAAGCTTTCCGGCTCATCACCACCAATCCGGCTGCCAACCTTGGCCTGAAGAGCAAGGGCCGGATTGCGCCTGGCTTCGATGCTGACCTCTGTTGCTTCGATTCGGAGTGGAAACTCTGCGATGTCTTTGCGCACGGCAATCCCGTGATGCTGGATGGAACCATCACCCTAAAACCCGACGAATGCCTGTGAAACGCACCCTTACCCTATTGATGATACTTGCCTGTGGGATGGCCTTGCAGGCGCAGAGCAATCCGGCCCTGCAGCGCGCATACCGCTTTGGAGAAGGCTGGAGCTTGAACGACAGCGGCGGCGCCACCATGCGCGTGAGTGGCTATTTGCAACCCTATGCAGAGTCGAAGCGCCTGATGAGCGAAACGGCGGGCGATCCGGATGTGCGATTCCGAATGCGCAGGGTGCGCCTCCGTATCGACGGCAACAGTGCCGACGAGAAGTTCTCCTATCGCTTTCAGACCGACCTCAGTGGCACTGGCGAATTGCTCGACGGCAGCAGCAACTACCTGCTCGATGCCTGGGTAGCCTATGAACCGGTGCGGCGCATCAAAATCAGTTTCGGACAGCGGGCGCCGTATACAGACAACCGCGAACTGTTCATGAACAGCAATACCCTGCAATTGGTCGAACGCAGCCGGCTCACTTCGGCCTTTGCCACCATCCGCGAGTTCGGGATTTTCACTGAAGCCACCTCCAGACTCGGTAACCAGGCTTACCTCCGCTCCTATCTCACCCTCACCAACGGCGACGGACCGAATGTATTCAACCGAGACCGCGGCGGACTCAAATACGGCGCGCGGATCGACTTTCTCCCTTTTGGCCTTTTCAGCAGCCAGGGGCAATTCAACCAGGTCGATATCATCCGCGAACGCACGCCCAAATTGGTTATCGGCGCAACATACAGCTATGCTGAAGGCGTCAGCAGCCGTTCCGGCCGTGAAAGCGGTGCCATTTTGTACCTCAACGCACTAAACCGGGAATTGCTGCCCGATTACGCCAAATTCGGCATCGATTTCCTTTTCAAATACCGCGGCTTCTCGGCCCTCGGCGAATACATGCAAGGCAATGCCTTCGTTCCCGGAAGCATCACCCAACGGGTAAGGACGGATGGCTCTGTATCTGGCGATTTCATTGTGAACGGTGAACAAAACGTCTCCGATTATATCAAAGCCCGGATGATCGTCGGCTCGGCATGGAACCTGCAAATGGGTTACCTGATGAAAAATGGTATTTCGGTGGATGGCCGCTATACACAATTGACACCGGCCACGCATTCCTTCCTCAACAACGGAACCTTCTATAACCGTCCTTATTACTATACCCTCGGCCTGAGCAAGTATGTGGGAAGGCATTACGGCGCGAAAATTCAGGCCGATCTCACCCTCGTGCAGAACCGGGGCGGCATCAACAACAACCAGGGCTTACCGGTGAGCGGCAACGAACTGATCGGACGCATCCAAAGCACCTTCACTTTTTAACGCCATGGCCCGCAAATTCCATTTCATTTTGCTTGCCCTGGCGGCTTTGCTGTTGATGCAATTCAATCCGCAGCCGAAGAAAATCACCGAGAAATTCTTCCCCGAAAAGAGCGATTTACCCGCTGTTACGCCGGCATTGAAGAAGAAAAAAGGCTTCACCAATTACCCTGAGCTGATCGGGTTTTTGAAAGGCCTGGAACAGCAGTTTCCAGACTTGGTACAGCTGCGTTTCATCGGAAAAAGCAAGAAGGGGAAAGACATTCCACTGATCCGGTTGGGCCGCGGTGACGAAGCCGGCAAGGTGCGGGTATGGATGCAAGGCGGTTTGCACGGCGACGAACCGGCCACTACCGAAGCGCTGCTCTACCTCTTGCACACGCTTTTGCATCAAAAGGAAAACAATAAGCTGTTCGAACATATAACGCTGGCTGTGGTTCCGATGGCCAATATCGATGGCTACCTGGAACAGCAGCGCAACAATGCCGAAGGTCTGGATCTGAACCGCGACCAAACCAAGCTAATGGCCGTTGAAAGTCCGCAATTGAAGATCGCCTTCGCCCGGTTTCAGCCGCATGTTTCGCTCGATTTCCACGAATACCGGCCTTACCGCCGCGATTATGTGAAGCTGGGCAGCTTCGGCGTGACGGGTTGGCACGACGTGATGCTCCTCTACAGCGGCAACCTGAACGTACCCGAGGCGCAGCGTCGTTTTACGCAGGAGCGTTTTCTCGATCCTACCCGTGCTGTGCTCAGCCAAGCTGGTTTGCAGCACCACGACTACGTGACGCCGGAGGAAGAAGATGGCCACATACATTTCAACCGCGGGTCTAACAATGCCCGTTCCAGCGCCACCAACTTCGCCCTGCTGAACAGCGTTTCAACTTTGGTGGAAGTGCGCGGTGTCGGCCTGGGGCGCGTTTCCTTCAAGCGCCGCATCTTCACGGGTTACCTCATTGCACAATCGTATCTCGATCTGGCGCTTAAAGAAAAAACGGCTTTGTTGGCGATGCAGGAGAATCCGGAGCAACTCACTGAAACGGTTGTCAAATCGAAGCGCGGCAGCTATGAAGGCCAGATGGATTTTATAGACATTGAAAAAGCAGAGAAAATCAGCCTTAGCACTACGTTTCGCGATGCCTGGCAAAGCAAAGCCACGCTCACCCGCAACCGTCCGGATGCCTATATCATCGAAAGTGGCCAGGAAATGCTTGTGCGCAAACTTCAATTCTTTAACCTCAAAATCGACACCTTGAAACAGGCCGAAGAGCTCGAGGTGGAACAGTTTTATATTGAAAAACACCATAGCCCGGCCGAGAAATACGAACAGATGAAACTACAGGAAGTCAATGCCCGGCTTGAACCGACGAAGCAGTTGTTCCCTGCCGGCACTTTCCGCGTCAGTACCCGGCAATTGCGTGGAAATATCATCGGCGAACTACTCGAGCCGGAAGCGCCGAACAGCTTTGTCAGCTTCGGCCTTTTGCCA
>JBKDBI010000209.1:0-2838 GCA_046314695.1 Bacteroidota bacterium
GCCAGCCAGACTGCGCAGATGTTGCCCGGCCTGGAAGCGCTGTTCCTTGAACACAAACCCGATATGGTGCTGGTTTACGGCGATACCAACAGCACCCTGGCTGCTTCGCTCACTGCAGCCAAACTGTGCATACCCGTGGCCCATGTCGAAGCCGGTTTGCGCAGCTTCAACCGGACCATGCCCGAGGAAGTGAACCGCGTGCTCACCGACCATATCTCCAACCTGCTATTCATTCCCGGTACCGTTGCGAAAGAAAACCTCAGGCGCGAAGGCATCACCGACAACGTGTATGACTGCGGCGATGTGATGCTCGATATCCTTTTGACAAGCCGGGAAAAAGCACTCAGCGGCACGGCCCCTTCGGGGCGCTGGTACTATGCCACCATTCACCGACCTTACAATACCGACGACCCGCAGCGCCTCCTTGAAATCCTGCGCATCATGAACCGGCTGGACCACGAAGTGTACTTTGCCATTCACCCGCGCACGGCCAATCTGCTGAAGCAATACGGAGCATCCCTGGAAGATTATCCGCGCATCCATTTCATACCGCCCCAATCCTATTTCGACAACCTGCAATACCTCCTGGGATGTGAGCGCGTAATTACCGACAGCGGCGGATTGCAGAAGGAAGCCTGGTTCGTGCAGAAACCCTGCATCACCCTGCGGCCTGAAACTGAATGGGTGGAAACGCTCGAAAACGACTGGAACCAACTTGTGTTTCACGACCTGGAAGCCCTTCCCGCGGCCTTGATCAAAACACCCGGCGCCTACCGGGCAGGCGTTTACGGAGACGGGCATGCTGCCGAACGCATGGCCGCGCATATCCATCAATACCTTTACGCCGCTTCGCCCGCAAATGGCTAAGGAAGTGCTGTTCGTCCACATCGCCTACCATTTTCATCCGGAAATGGGCTACGATGTGAACTACATGGCCCGGTACAAACCCGACCACTGCCGGATGGTGGTGGTTACGGGAGACAACCTGAGCCTCTGGAAAACGGATGCCGAAGGAATCAGGCCACTCGATGCGCGTTTTACGGCCGAAACAGGAACCGAAATCATCCGCTTGCCCTCCTTCAAAACAGGCAACAAAAAAGCGGGTGTGATGCTGCGGGGCCTGAACAAGACGCTGAATAAACTCAATCCGGACATCGTGTTCTACCACGGGTTGGAGAGCGTTTCCTTCGGTCCGAGCCTTTTTTTTCAGACCAGGAAGCGCTATGTGAGCGGCGATACGCATACCCTTTTCAGCCAGTTCCGCGACCTGAGCCTACCGGGTCGGCTGTATCTGTACGGCTTCTTCCGGCCTTTCATTGTGAAGCGCATGGTGCGGAGCGGTAGGCCTGTGTTTTATACCGCCCTGGAAAACAAGCGCGTGCTGACGGAAATGTTCGGTTTCCCCGAGCAGCAGGTGTTCGACAATGAAATCTGCACCGATACCCGGCTTTTTTACCGCGAAGAAGTAGACCCCGCAACGCTCATACCGGGCTGGCGGCCTGCCAAAACGATACTCTATACCGGAAAGTCAGACCATTTCAAGCAACCGCACCTGATCCTCGACGCGCTGCGCCTGGTGGAAGAGCGGATTGATTTCGATCTGAACGTGCTGATCGTCGGTCCGGAAAACGAAGCGTATACAGCACAGCATTACAGTTCTCCCTTCCGCAATCCCCGCATCCGCATGGTGGTGCATCCTGCTGTACCCAACCGCGAACTGCGCAAGTATTACAGCCTGGCCGATCTGGCTGTTTTCCCCCGCCAGAACACCCTCAGCGCTCTGGATGCCCAGGCTTGCGGTTTGCTGGTGGTGATGGAAGACGACGAAACCAACCGCAAGCGCCTGGCTGCCGGCGGCCGCGTGTATCCTGCCGGAGACCTGGCGGCGCTGGCATCGGAAATACTGAGCTTGCTGAAAGACGATGCGGCGCGCTTGCAATTGGGTGCAGCGGGACAAGCATACGTAAAAGCGCATTTCGACTACAGCGACCGGCTCCGGGCCTTGCAGGGGATGCTGGTGGACGACTGGCGGAAATCAGCGAAAGGTCGGTAGGCTAGAGAGGCGGTTGTTTGATATCCGTTTCAGGAACCCATTGGCCAGTTGATTCATTTCGTCTGAAATACGGAAAGCGTAAACAATGTAGAAAAAACCACCTCCTAATACCAAAGTTCGAACCAGGCCATCAAGAATAGGATTGTAGAACCATTTTCCGAATGCGGTGGGAATCAGCATAATCGCAAAAGCTAATAAGAGTGTCACTTTGGTTTTGGAGTAAGGATTCATACCTGTTTTCCTAAATACGATATATACAACCAGCGCCTGGCTGAGTGCAACGGTAAAAAGCGTAGCGAGTGCTGCTCCTTGTATTCCCATAATGGGAATGAGGAAGTAATTTGCCGTTATAGCAACAACTGCCGAGACTCCAAAGCTGAGTAATGTAAGTGGATAGAATTTAGAATTTACGATTACGGCACCTGCCCCGGCACCGGAAGCCTCCAAGATCCGCGCCAGACCCAAAGTGAAGAAAACCCATTTTCCCATGCTGTAATAATCTCCACGCGGCATTATTTGATACAGGTTGTCAATATTGATCCAAATGAAGTAGAACAACAAAGTGCCTGCAACAACTTGGTTGAGTGTGATTTTTTTATAAATATCTTGCAGTTCTACGGTATTCTCATCCTTGACATGCTGGGCAATAATTGGTGCGCTGATTTGCAAAAGGGTTCGTTTAGGAATATCCATCAACATAGCAAGGTAAAAACCAATACTGTAGATGGCGGTATCTGCAAGTGAACGCATGGACGAGATCATCAGAAAGTCTATTTTGTTGACTA
>JBKDBI010000210.1:0-9408 GCA_046314695.1 Bacteroidota bacterium
TGCAGCCTTCCGCGCGCATTGAGCATCAGCTGCTGAACCAGACCCTGCGCCTCAGCTTTTACGACGAAAAACGCTACAAAGTCGGGTATACTCCCACCTTGGTAGGCTTTGTAACGCACCAACGCAATACGAACCGTCCGGAGTTCAACTTCCTGGAAAGCAACCTGCCCATCAACAACACCTGGGTTCCTGCCACGATCTGGGGCCTCAACCTGTCAGTTCCCATTTTTGACGGTTTCCGCAAACAGAGTCAGATCCGGCAGGTGCAGCTCAACCGCGACAAGACACTCAATCAGATTCAGGAATTCGAACGCTTTGCGGGAATGGAATACATCAATGCCCGCCAATCGTGGGTAACAGCCCTGCAGGCAGTAGAAGTGCAGCGCAAGAACAAAGACCTGGCAGAACGTATCTACGAACAGGTGAACACCAAATTCAGGGAAGGCGTTGGCAGCACGGTGGAAATTCTCTCGGCTGAAACCGAACTCAAGAATGCGCAGATCCAGTATCTCAATGCGCTGTACGAACTCAGCCTGTCTAAAATCGACCTCAAAAAAGCCCTTGGTCAACGCATCAATCCCTAATAAAAACAAAAGCAAACCCAAACGATGAAACTCCATATAGCAACCCTTCTGGCTGCCACTATCTGGCTCAGCGCCTGCGGCCCCAAGCAAGACACCAGCCTTCAGGGAAAGAAGGCAGAACTGGAAAAGATCAAGAAGGAAATTTCCGTATTGCAGCAGCAGGCAGATAAGCTGACCGCTGAAATACTTAAACTCGACACTACCGGCGGCGCCAAGGCCAAACTCATTTCATATACCAGCATCTCAGAGGCCCCATTCAAGGGTTATGTGGAAGTACAGGGTGTGGTAGACGCTGAACAAAGTACTATTGCCACTGCACAAATGCCGGGTGTGGTAACGCGCGTGATTGCAGTAACCGGTATGAATGTGAGCAAAGGCCAGGTACTGGCTGAACAAGACAATGCCTTGCAGCGTCAGCAGGTCGATCAGGCCAAGCAACAGCTTGATTTTCTGACCACCTTGTACGAAAAGCAAAAGAAACTCTGGGAAAAAGGCATTGGTACGGAAATTCAATACCTGACCGCCAAGAACCAGAAGGAAGCCATGGAAAAGTCGCTGGCATCTGCCAAAGAGCAGTTGTCTATGACCCAGATCAAGGCCCAGATATCCGGTGTGATTGACGAAGTGAATATCAAGGTTGGAGAGACTGCTGCTCCCGGCTTGCCTCTCTTTAAAATCGTAAATCTCAGCGGCGTGAAAGTAACGGCCAATGTAGCTGAAACCCAGGTTGGCAAGGTACGGATCGGCGATGCAGTGAATCTGTTCTTCCCCGATCTCAATACCGAGCGCGCAGGCAAGGTAAGCTTCGTAGCCAATACCATCGACCCGGTTAACCGCTCTTTCCGTTGCGAAGCGCGTATCAGCGATCCCGGCAGTCTGCGCCCGAACATGCTCGCTGTAGTCAGGATTACCGACTACTTCAACCCCAAAGCTGTGAGCGTTCCCCTGAATATCATTCAGCGCCAGGGTGAAAACGCTGTTGTTTACGTGGCAGAAAACAAAGGCGGTTCAAGCTGGACAGCCAAAGCGGTGAGCGTAAAAACAGGCCGTGTTCACAGCGGACAGGTTGAAATTTTGAGCGGTCTCAAAGCCGGCGACAAAGTAATTACCACCGGTTACCAGGAACTCAGCGACGGGCAGAGCATCCAACCCACCCAACCCTGAAGCGCGCCATGAGCCAACAGCACAAGGAATTCAAACCCACCAGCTGGTCTATCGACAACAAGACCAGCATATTCGTGATGACCCTGATCCTGACGATTACGGGCATCATGAGCTATATCAGTCTTCCCAAGGAGAAGTTCCCCGATATCGTAATTCCGACCATTTATGTGCAAACCATTTATCCCGGTTCAGCGCCTAAAGACATCGAGAACCTCATCACCAAGCCCATTGAGAAGAAAATCAAGGGCATC
Organism: Bacteroidota bacterium; assembly: GCA_046314695.1. GTDB lineage: Bacteria > Bacteroidota > Bacteroidia > NS11-12g > UBA955 > REEB481. The sequence continues at coordinate 2,000 of JBKDBI010000210.1, forward strand.
AATGGATTGAAGAAGCTGACCAGCCAGAGCATTCAGGACTTCAGCATTATCGTGGCCGAATTTGAAACCGATGTGAAGGTGGATGAAGCCAAGCAAAAGGTGAAGGATGAAGTAGATAAAGCGCGCACTGATCTCCCCAGCGACCTCAAGCAGGAGCCAACGGTACAGGAGATCAACTTTGCCGACCTGCCCATTCTGAACATCAACATTGCAGGCGATTACGAACTCAGCAAGCTGAAGGAATACGCCGATATCGCGAAAGACCGGATTGAAAGCCTGAAGGAAATCACCCGCGTAGACCTGATCGGCGCGCTCGATCGCGAAATCCAGGTAAATCTTGACTTGTACCGTATGCAGGCCAGCGGCATCAGCATGGACGACGTAACCCGCGCCATTCAATACGAAAACGTGCGCATAGCCGGCGGCAATATCGACGTTGAAACGATGAAGCGCAGCCTGAGCGTGGTTGGCGAATTCACCGACCCGCGCGAAGTGGAGAACATTGTAATCCGGGCGCAATCAGGATCCACTGTTTACTTGCGGGATATCGCAGAAATAAAAGACGGTTACAAGGAAAAAGAAAGCTATGCGCGCCTCGCCGGTAAGAATGTGATCACCCTGAACGTCATCAAGCGCAGCGGGGAGAACCTCATCGACGCCAGCGACAAATGCCGGGATATCGTTAACGAGCTAACCGAGAGCACCTTCCCCAAGAACCTCAGCGTCGTATTGACCGGCGACCAGAGCACCGAGACCCGGGTTACGCTGCACGATCTGATCAACACGATCATCATTGGGTTTATCCTGGTGACCTTAATCCTCATGTTTTTCATGGGCGCCACGAATGCCATTTTCGTCGGCTTGTCGGTTCCGTTGTCCATGTTCCTCGCCTTCCTGGTGATGCCCACACTCGGCTTCAGCCTGAACATGATTGTATTGTTCAGCTTCCTGCTGGCACTCGGCATTGTGGTTGACGACGCCATTGTGGTGATCGAAAACACGCACCGCATTTTCAAGAACGGCAAGGTACCCATCGTCAAGGCTGCGAAAACTGCAGCCGGCGAAGTATTCCTGCCGGTACTAAGCGGTACGCTTACCACCCTTGCTCCGTTTATTCCGCTTGCTTTCTGGAAGGGAATTGTCGGCAAATTCATGTTCTTCCTGCCTGTCACCCTGATTGTTACGCTGCTGGCTTCGCTGTTGGTAGCCTATATCATCAATCCGGTGTTTGCGGTGCAGTTCATGAAACCGCACGACCCGGATCACGACAAGGCCGGCAAGCGCAAGACCTTCAAAAAAGTCAGCATCTTCTCCCTTGGCCTGGCAGCGCTGTTTTACATCCTTTCGGCCGGTGATGGATTTATTGGCAGCAGCAACTTCGGCATAGCCAACTTCATCCTGATCATTTGGGGCGTATATGCGCTGCATTTTATATGGCTCGAAGCTGTTATCCGCCGCTTCCAAAACAATACCTGGCCCGGTGTGCAGCGTCGGTTTGGCAAGCTGCTCAACTGGTGCCTTGCCAAGCGCAGGCCTGTTTGGTTGCTTATCGGCACTGTTCTCCTGCTGTTTGTATCCTTCGTGGTGACAGCCATCCGCAAACCATCGGTAGTATTTTTCCCGGAAGCAGAACCAAATTTTGTTTACGTGTACCTGAACGTGCCGGTTGGAAGCCAGCCTTCCTTTACCGATAGCATTACACAGATCGTTGAAAATAGAATTTACAAGGTTATCGGCCCCAATAATCCCTTGGTGGAAAGTGTCATCAGCAACGTGGCTGTTGGCGCGAACGACCCCAGCTCCGGCGATCGCACAGTTGCCTCGCACCGCGCCAAAGTCACTGTAGCCTTTGTTGAGTTCAGCCAGCGCGATGGCAAGAGCACTACGGTTTATCTGGACAGTATCCGTACGGCCCTCAAAGGCATACCGGGCACTGAAATTACCGTAGAGCAAGAACGCGGAGGCCCGCCAACCGGTAAGCCCGTAAACATTGAGATCCGCGGCGACGACTTCGATTCACTGGTGCGTACCGCTGCTGAACTGAAACGCTACCTGGACGAAAAGCGCATTGCCGGAGTGGAGGAACTGAAATCTGACTTCGTTTCAAGCAAGCCGGAGATTATGGTCAAGATTGACAGAGAACGCGCCAACCGCCAGGGCATCAGCACCGGGCAGATTGGCATGGCACTGCGAAATAGCATTTACGGTGCCGAAGCCAGCAAATTCCGCGACAACAACGAAGACTATCCGATTCAGGTGCGTATCCGCGAAGACCAACGCAACAATGTCAACGCATTGATGAACATGAGCATTGCCTATCGCGATATGAATATGGGAGGCATGTTCAGGCAGGTGCCCTTGTCTGCCGTGGCTGATGTGGAATATACCAATACATATGGCGGGATCAACCGCATCAACCAGAAACGCGTGATTGTACTCAGCAGCAACATACTCACCGGTTACAGTCCGAACGAAGTAGTTGCAGAAGTAACGAATGCAATCCGCGATTTCCGGCCTTCCAAAGGCATTGAGGTCGTCTTGACAGGCGAACAGGAGCAACAGGCGGAAACTTCGTCGTTTCTCGGTTCTGCCATGCTTGTTTCCCTGGGGCTTATCCTCCTCATCCTGGTAACCCAGTTCAACAGCATCAGCAAGCCAATCCTGATTCTCAGCGAGATTTTCTTCTCGATCATCGGTGTACTGCTCGGCCTGAGCATCTTCGACATGAGCATATCGATTGTGATGACCGGTGTCGGGATTGTCGCGCTGGCCGGGATCGTGGTGCGAAACGGCATTCTGCTGGTGGAATTCACCGATTTGCTGCGCAGCCGCGGGGTATTGCTGAAAGATGCGATCATCGAAGCCGGCAGAACGCGTATGACGCCGGTATTGCTCACCGCATCCGCTACCATACTTGGATTGATTCCGCTGGCTGTTGGCCTGAACATGGACTTTGCGAAGCTTTTCACCGATCTGAATCCGCATATCTTTTTCGGCGGCGACAGTGTGGCCTTCTGGGGCCCGCTGAGCTGGACGATGATTTTCGGTTTGTCGTTTGCGACCTTCCTCACCCTGATTCTCGTTCCGGCGATGTACTTGCTGAACGAGAAACTCAAGGTGCGCGTTTATGGTTGGTTTGGCCGTAAATACGATCCAGACGAGCATGCTTATCCAGGCGCGCTGGAACAGATCGACGACTTGTAAATCTCTCTTTAACCCAACAACCTATGAAACGGCTGTCGCAATAAATCGCGGCAGCCGTTTTACATTTGAAACCCTATGGAAATTGGGTTTATAGCAGGAATTCTGGTTTTTCTCGGTGCCACAATACTGGCTGCCCGCATGATGCAAAAAGCCACCGCCGCTCTTACACAGGAGCAGCGCTCTGATTTATTCACCATCTTCAATAAAGAACGCACGGTTACCACCCTGATCCTGGTTGCCATCATTGTCGCATTTGCCATAGGTCTTCAGACCCTGAAGAACACCAGTTGGCTGACGTATGGCTATTTCGCTGCCTTGGTTTTGTTTCTTGGTATCAGCACCTGGCGGCGCCATGGCATTCTAAAGCAAAACGCTTATCCGGAAGCTTACCTTAAATCCTTCATTTGGTCCAGCATCATTCGCTATACCGGACTGGCCGTGGTGGTTGCCAGCACACTCTTCTGGGCAGGTTTTTAATCAGCCTGCCACAGAGACCATCAGGCCATTTTGAGTCGTTTCGCGAAGTGGATTGACTTTCCGTCTTCGAATCGGCTGCCGAAATTCCTGCAATGCGAACCTACAGGTTGCGCAACTACACCTGTTTTGGTGATTTAGCTCATTTCAGTTTATCTTCCCGCTAAGCATTTTTGAGCAATGAAAAGAAATTACCTGCTTTATCTGGCTATTGCATTTTCAATCATACTGGCCGCATGTTACCGCGAACCACTCGGGAAAATCCGCAAGATCAACGGTGTGAATTGGTCTGGCTCCTATGCCGTGCCGCTGGTCGATGCCAGGCTCAATATGGAAGATATTACGGAGTTTATCGGCGACCTCGCCGGTACCGGAACTTATCCTGACAAGCTCATTTTCTTTGAGTATAAAAAGAGCAAGTTCTCGCAGACAGCCGCTGCTGCCTACCGCATTGCAGAAAGCAACAGCCAGGGCACTTTTCCTTTGACGCCAGCGGAGCAATCCCAGTTGCAGGCTGGAACGGTTTCCATCACCCGCGAATTCTGGATTGCGGTTACTCCCGGCGGAACCAATCAATTGGATTCCATCCGCCTTACTTCCGGCGATCTGAGCCTGAAGATCAACAACGATATCCCGCATGATGCACAGGTTAGCGTGTTGCTTCCGGATGCCCAACCCGCCTTATCGGGTTCGGTAAATGTGCCATGGACAGGCACCCCGTGGAACCGGCAGGTTATCCTGAATTTCAATTCCCATACGCTGCAGTTGAACCAGGGCCCGGCCGGCAACAACCAGCTGCGAATCCGACTTCTGATAACCTATACCCGCACCGGAAGCAATCCTGTGTCCGGTTTCAGCGGACCCGATTGCGGCGCCGTATTGCTCTCACCGCAATTTGCGTGGATGGAGGGAAACCTGGATGCCTGGAACCTCTATGCAGGGCTTGACAGCTTTAAATTGGGGATTTTCACCAATGAAATCACCAAAGGCAAACTGGTATTCAACGATGCAAGGTTCAAGTTGCGCTGGGCCCATAACCTGAACCAGACCTTGCCCATTGCGCTGAACAACCTGCAATTCACCATGCAGGATGGCAGCACCGAAGCCGTGAGTGGCGTCAGCTCCGGGCTCAGTGCCCAGCCTTCGCCCAACCCGGACACGTATGTGCGCGACTCCCTGTATCTGAACAGCGTGAACAGCAACGTGGCGCAAATCGTACGGGATGCACCCAGGCTATTGAATTGGTCTGCGACCATGCAGAAGCCTGCCGGCAAGCAACGATTGTATGCCAATGCCAATGCCGAACTCTTCGCAGCGCTGGAGCTACCTTTCTCTGGAAGTGTTCAGCGCTTCACACTCAGCGACACTGCTGATTTCGACCTGGGCATCGGACAAGACGAAATCAACTACCTGGATTGGGTAAACCTGCGGCTCTACGTGGAAAACGGTATCCCAATGGCTGCCGGGATACAGATGTTCTTCCTGGATGCGTCCGGGCGCACCATCGACTCGCTTTTACAGCCCTACCGCTTCATACTCCCTGCGGCACAGGTCGATATCAACGGAAATGTCACGGCTCCGCATACCGAAACCTACGATGTGAAGATTGAACGACAACGGATAGCCAATATAGCCAGGGCTGTTAAATCGATCACGCGGGTGGAATTCCCGAGTGCTCAGGTGGCCGGAAGCCCGGTTCCGGTAAAGATCTCCAGCAATAACCGGATAGCCGTAAAACTGGGTATTCAAAGCAAGGTAACCGTAAAGGAAAGGTTCTGAGATGAAGACGAAACACATCCTTCTTCCATCGCTGTTCCTGCTTGCAATTGTTGAGCCTCTCAGCGCACAACAGAACTTCAACCTCTACCATTTGGCTAAGGCACCGCAGCGCAATCTGCTTAATCCTGCCATCCATGGTGAAAGCAAAGCATTCTTTGGTGTACCGGCACTGAACTCGGTTTACTTTCACTTCTCCAACAGCGGGTTCAACCTGAACAATGTATTCGACGCGCTGGAGCCATCCGGTCAAGGCGACTCCACCGCCATCAACATCAACAAGCTTACCGATGTATTCAGCAAGCAGAATTTCATTTCCATGCGGTTTGAACAGCAGTGGTTGTACGCCGGTTTCAGCGTCGGAAAACACCGCTTTACCGGGCATGTCAGCGATAAGCTTGCCTTTCGCTTCGCATACCCGCGCGATTTATTCAGCTTTCTGATTGATGGCAATGGAGGCGACAACCTGGGGCGCAACTTCGGCTTCAATTTCGGCCTGAGCGCCCGCCATTACCGCGAAACGGGCATAGGATATTCCTATCAGTGGAAGGATCACATCACACTGGGAGCCAGGGTAAAATTCCTGCGCGGGCTGAGTATCGTGGAAGCTGCGCCGCTCAATCTCAGCATTACGACCAGGCCTGAAGACTATGCCTGGCAACTGCAATCGGATGTCAGGATACAAACAGCCAGCAGCCTTTTCCCTCTTTTGCCTGCAGACAGCAATGCCAACTACGAATTCAATGCGGAACGCCTTTACAGGCGCAACAACAACCGCGGTCTGGGCTTTGACCTCGGAGCACATGTGCGGTTAAGCGAAAAACTGGAAGTGTCCGCATCGGTTATTGACCTCGGGTTTATACGATGGAAAGAAAACACGGTAACCATGGCATCGCGCAACCCCAATGCCATTTTCACCTTCGATGGAGTGCATGTTAGCAGTGCCGATACCAGCAGTGATTTTGAGCAATACTTCAGGAACCTGGGAGACAGCCTGCTTAGCACTTTCAGACTCGACACCATGCGCGGCAATGCGTTTACTACGGCACTTGACGGACAGTTCTTCCTGGGCGGGCAATACCAGCTTTCCGAAAAGGCCAAGGTGAATGCCCTGGTTTATGGTGACTTCTACAACCGCCGTTTCTATCCCGGCCTGACGCTGGGCCTGTATTGGAAACCCTTCCGCTTCGCTGATGTGCATATCACCAATACCATGTACAACCGCGTTTGGTTCAACCCGGGGCTGGGATTCAGCACGCGTATCGGGCCGGTGCAAGGTTATTTCACCAGCGACAATCTGTTTGCACCGCTGCTGCTGTCGTCGAGCCGGGGGTTCAGTTTCAGATTCGGCATGAACCTCGTGTTCGGGCAACCCGACAAAAAGGAAAAGAAAGAGAAGAAAACCCGCGAAAAACTGCGCGGGGGCAATGTAATGGACTAAGAAGGATTGCTTAGCTATTGTAAGCCCAGCGGATATACATCGAACCCCAGGTAAATCCGCCACCGAACGTAGCGAGGATGAGGTTATCACCTTTGTTCAACTGCTTTTCATAATCCCAAAGGAGGAGCGGCAGGGTACCTGAAGTGGTATTGCCGTAGCGCTCAATATTCATGAGGATCTTATTTTCAGGAAGACCCATAATTTCGGCTGTATAGTCGATGATGCGCTTGTTAGCCTGATGCGGAACCAGCCAGTTTACGTCGTCGCTGCCCAGGCCATTGCGGTCCATGATCTTTTTGGAAACATCGGCCATATTGGTGGTAGCGAATTTGAATACCGTCTTACCTTCCTGATACACAAAGTGTTCTCGGGCATCGATGGTTTCATGTGTCGGCGGTTTAAGCGACCCGCCTGCCTTTTGGTGCAGGAATTCGGCACCGGCACCATCGCTGCGCAGGATGGCGTCCATAATGCCGTTATCTTCTTCTGTTGGCTCAAGGAGCACACAGCCACC
>JBKDBI010000211.1:0-5349 GCA_046314695.1 Bacteroidota bacterium
ACGTGCGGGCTATCCGTGAACTTCCAATGATGGCCGCTTTCCCAGCCGTACCGCTCAAAAGTTTCAATCACTTTCAGCCAGTTCGCATCCACGGTGAACGAGGCTTTGCCGTTCACTATCAGGCAAAAATCCAATGCCAGCCCGTAGTTATGGAATGAATCCCCGCCGCGTGCGTTCGTCACCTTGCGCCCTGGTTTAGTCCGCCCGATGGCAAACAGGGCGTTTTGTTCGGCCACCGTGCGCAGCGCGTGCGTTATTCGCACGGTTACGCCCGTCGGCATAGCCGCCTGCGCTTCGCCCAGTATCGCCTTCGCCTCTGCGATCAGGCGCGGGTTCAGGGTGTCGATGCGTTGCAGTGATATTGCGTCGATCATGGCACCCTTTCCACACCTAATTGAGCGCAGGCCCATTCGATGACCTGACCGAAGTCTAAATCCCATTCTTGCAATTTCTGCGCAGGCACGTCCAACTTAATTGGCGATACATTCAGCGGCACATTCTGCTCATTAAATGCGAAGCAGTTAAGCGTCACCTCTTGACTTAGTAGCTCATAGTCCACGGTGATCTTCATTTTTGTGGCTTGGCCGAGATTGAGACCGATTGTTACGGGTTGAATTTTTATCATGTCTTATACTATTGAAGGTGTTATTAAATTTGCAGAACAATAATCTACATACATAGTGCGCAGGGTTGTGCCTACGGTTTTTCGGAATCCGGAATAGTAGGCAAAATCCCTGCCGCTGCCGGGTAATCCGGTTGTGATCGTCGCAATCAATACGCCATTGACGTATGCGCGCGCTGTGCCGTTCGGATATGTACAAATCTTAATTGCATACCATGTGTCAGCCGCAACCGCTGAAGTGCTGTTGACGGTGGTAAGGGTATTGTTATCGTAGGCGTTGAACGTCCATTGACCGCTGTTCACGTTGTCGGAGTATTCCAAATACAAGCCGTCAATAGGTGTACCACTGTCGCTGTCGAGGAAACCACACCGCGCAATGTAGCGGTTCGTCCCGTCGCTCAGGTCTTCGAATCGCACCGAGGTTTGATAAATCGAACCAAGGAACGTACTGCCATCATGGATGGTGAACGAGTTGTTGTCTGAATAGATTGCAGATCGGGTGCTGTTATCTACGGTCATGGCTAATAGTCCCCACCTTCCGCGAAATCCTGCGCCCGTAACCTGTTGAATAGACCTGTTACCAGAACCTGTCCAATACAATGGCCATCCATTCGACACTGATGATATACCGCTGTTGGTCTGCGGAAATTGCAGTTGCACCGTCCGGACGTATGCCGGGTCTTCGGCTTGCAAATTATAGCCCGATACCAATCTCCACCTGCTCGCGGTGCCGTCATATTCAAGCTGAATACTGCGACCGGGGAAGACATACAAATCCTGCCCGGCTGACAGGCGGTTGGCCGCTGTGCTGTCCGCGCTTTCATCCGGTAATACGAAAGCAAAGCTGCCTACATTGGTAATAGTGACGCGATGGCCTCCGGTCGTTGCTGTGATGCCTGTGATGCCATTGAATGCGCTGTTGGAATCAATGCGCAATGTGCCGACACTGCTGCCCCATGTAGACGGGTTGTAATTGTTTTGCCATGCTGTTATCTGCGATGGAGAAAGCACGGTTCCGCCGCCGCCGCCTGATGCATTCAAAGTTGTGCCGGACATGGATAGCCCTGTGCCGAGGGTAATTTCTTCGATATCTCCCGCGCCGGTTGTAGCCCGGCCTAACAGGCGGTTGTTAGTCGATACGTTTTGAATCTTCGCGTAAGTAACCGCGTCATTTGCGATACCGGCTGTGGCGATTGTGCCGAACCCTAACGTAGTGCCAGACCTGCGCAATACTTCGCCGTCGTTGGCCGCTGCGATGTCAGCCGGTGCGCCGCTGCTGTTGGTTGACCTGCCGATAACGGAAAGCGCGGTTGCGTTGGTCAGGATTGACCGGCCTATGGTGTTATTGGCAAATGCGCCGGATGCCAGCGTACCGAATCCGACAGCCGTACCCGCCCGCCGCAATACATGGCCGTCTGTGCCTGCGTTAATCTCTGCAAAATCGCCCGCGCTATTGGTGCTCCGACCGATGACCGATAAGCCCGCCGCCGCGCTGTTCTGCATTTTCGCGAAGGTCACAGCATCGTTTGCAATGGTCGCCGCAAAACTGCCTGTGCCGGATCCGGCCACATCGCCTGTCAGGGTAATAGTTTGGTCTCCGGTGTTCGTTCCTGACAAATTCGAAAGCTTGGTTTTCTCAGCCTCAGTCACATATCGCTTATCGTTGCTGTCTGCAATGTCGGCTGTGGTCGCATCGGCTCCGGCGGTTACAAGGCCTTTGGCGTCGTATGTAATCTTCGTCTTTGTAGCCCCTGTAATTGCAGCGTTCTCATCTACCTTGCCATCGAGTGCCGATTGCAGGTCTGTCTGATTGCTGAGCGTGCCGGTGATGCCGCCCCATGCCACCGAACCGCCGCCGCCGCCTGAAGGTGCTGCCCATGTGCCGTCAGCTCGCAGGAAGTTGGTAGTGCCGCCGCCGCTGGCGGGCGCAAGCCCTTTCAGCGAGCTTGTGAACGTGTCAAGTAGGGTTGTTACTTCAGTACCTGTCAGCTGCTCAGGGTCGCCGCTGCCAGCCGTCACCCGTCCGAGGATGCGGGCCGTGGTGATGTCCTGAATCTTAGCGAGGGTAACCGCGTTGTTGTCAATAGTCCATACTGTGCCGCTGCTGCTGACGGTTATATCGCCCTTGTCACCGTCGGATACGCCGCCGCTTCCAGCAGGGGTGTCCCAGGTGCCGTCATCCTTGAGATACTTTCCGGACGGCGTGCCGGTTGCAGGAACGCCGCCGCGCTTGGTTGTGCTTAACCCTGGCAGCCGGTCGCCGTCGAGCGTGCCGCTGGTAATGTCGCTTGCGGCATGCGTGTGAACCGTTGCGGCTTTCCCGTCGAGGGCTGTCTGCAATCCGGTTACGTCACCGATTGCATGGGTGTGAACCGTAGCGGCTTTGCCGTCGAGCGCCGTCTGCAGGCCGGTTACATCTCCGATTGCATGGGTATGCACCGTAGCGGCTTTGCCATCGAGGGCTGTCTGCAGGCCGGTTACGTCACCGATAACATGCGTATGCACCGCCGCCGCAAAAGCGCTTGCATGGTTACCGTCGAGCATGTCGGCATCCAACCCTGAGCCGGCACCGTCTACAGTGATAACCTTTGCCAGTATCTCAGCCGCGCTGTCGTTAACCTCCGCGCCTGTTTCAATCCCTGCCAGCTTTACCTGCATGGCCGCCGTCATTACGCCGGCATTCGTGCCGTCGGCTGCCGCGATGGTTCCGTCGGTGCCGGTGTCGCTGTTGACGGTTACCGTAGTTGCCGCCCTGGTGATTGTGATATTTGTCGCACCGCCTCCGCCTCCGCCTGAGCCGGTGAACCCGGCTGCGATGCTGACGTGAATCTTATCCGCGCTGCTGAGGCTGACCGCCGTCTGACCGTCGGGCGCGCCTATGAATACATTAACGAAGTCTCCCATGCTTATGCGGTTGTGATATCAGTGTCCACTACAAATTTACCCTGCAGCCAGGTTACTACCTCAGCCGTCGGCAGGGTAATTTGCAGGTCATAGGCGTAGGTTCCCGCCGCTACGCCGGCCATTGTTGCCGCGCTCTTAGTTGCCGTGAACAGGCCCGCGCTTGCAGTGCCGCTCCAATCAGCGCCGGATATGGTCAGCACCGCCGCGCCGGCTGAATTTTTCACGGTCAATACCAGCACGTAAGACGTCATGTCTATGGCCGCGCCGGTGTCGGCATTGGTGAAAGCGAAGTCACGGCTGAACGTGTCACCCTTGCGGCACTGAATGGTGCAAAGGGCGGCTATTGAACTATTACTATTAGGTTGCATTGTTTACAGTTTTATCCATTCAGTCGCGTTGTAGGCTACCAGGGTAGCCGTTTCATAATGTCCGGTCAGCTCTATAACAGTCGAGCCGTTAATGGTTTCCGAGCCGTTGCCGTCAATCTTAACCTTATGCGTGGATTGCGTTTTAATGATTACCAGCTGCTCCCAATCTGGGAACTGCGACGCCGCAGGTAGGGTTACCGTAACCTCGCCTGCGCTGGTATTGACGAACACCTTGCGGGCCTCTTTATCGATCGTGGTATTGCTGCTGATGTCCCGCACGGTTTTTCCGAACACGTTAACCGGTTGTATAGCCGCCTCGAATCCGTTATCGGTACCGAACACAATAGCCGGCCGCCACACGTCACCGCCGGACGGCGTGCCGATATCCGCTTTGCCGTTTGCTTGGTTCAGGTACCCGTCAATCCACCGGCTGATAGTGCCGCCTGCTATCTGCCCCATGTCAGACATGCGCTGGCGCAGGCTCTTAATATCCCTGTCATGCGTGCCAATCGTGTCGCGGTTGCGCGGTAGGTTCACGGTTGTGTTGAACGCCGCCGCGTCGAATTGGTACCGGATCCATTCGCCCTCCCACCGGCCGGTATTGGCAGTGAACGTGCCGCCGTTCCAGACGTACACGTCCGACCCGTTAACCGGGGCGTTCACGTTATCGAACAGAAAGCCCGGCAGGTCGCGGAAGTTGGCACGCAATACCCGCACCGGGCGCCAATGATGCCCGACTATGTACGCTGCCAATAGTTGCGGCAATGGTAGCGCGGTTGCAGTGTCGCCGCTGAAACGTTTCCACCCGGTGCCAATCTGCCAGCCGGTACCGTTGTAAACTTCTACTCCCTCGGTGTATTGCGTCACCGTGTCGATAAGGCAATCGTCAAGCTCTACGGTTACGCTGTTATCCGCCTGCGCGGTGTTGTTGGCTATCCATTCATACTCATCGTTCCATTCCTGATTCGTTGTGTCCACCATGCCCTCAAGCAGTAGCGCGCCCTCCCAGTCTATCTGCGACCAGGTACCGGTGCCGGTTGCCGTTGGCTGACCGTTCACGTATTCCAGGCCGTAGGCTTCAGCCGTAACGAAGACGCGGATATCCGCGCCGAGGTTGGTAGCGGTTACCGGCAACAGGATATCCACGTCGACTTGAACCTTGCCATCCACGGCACCGGGGAACGCCGCCGGTATCTGATACCCGATTGCGGCCTGACCTAAGCCAGAGAGCGCCGGCGAAAGGGTCAGCCATGCCAGCGCTCCCGGTTCGTTATAAGGTTTGTCGCGGCCGGCCTGCGTGCTGTCGGCACGGATGACCGCGCGGTCATACGTTGCAGGGCCGCTGTTATACCGGCCGACGCTTACCTTCAGACGGCTGACGGCTTTGGTCGCCTCTATCCATACCTTACCGGTAATTTTCCATGGCTTTGTTGTGTCGATGTCGCCCAGGTTAAT
>JBKDBI010000212.1:0-2803 GCA_046314695.1 Bacteroidota bacterium
CACCTTTCCTGATCTTGCACAGATCCCAGCTGCTTTCGCTCGTCAGGCGCCTGACAAGTTGGTTGTCCGCGACGTGCATCTTCACGTTATTGACCCTGCACCAGTCCTTCCACTCGCGCCTCACGAGCTCGTTCGCCACGAACCCCTGCTTGTTCCGGACGAACCGCGCCTCAAGGAAGTAGTCGAACGGGTTGTTCGTCAGGTGGTAGTCGCGCACGACCCGCACACCGCTTCCAGTGGGGGGAAACTTGTCGCCGTCCTCCGCGGCCTCCAGCTTCATGGCGCCCCGGAGCGCCCACGCCGCGATCCCGGCCAACTCGCCCTTCAGCACGTCCATCAGGTCGTGCTGCTCCTTGCCCTCGAAGCTCCGCTCGAACGGCAGCACCAGCATCTTCGTGCTCAGCCCGCGCCCCTTGTTCGGCAACTGAGGGATCTCGTTCGCTTGGACCCACGGCGCCGCATTCACGACCACGTTCCTGACTTGCCGCCGGTACTTCGCGTTGATGCTGATCGGGTCGCGGCCCAGCACGTTCTTCAGGACCCGCACCGCGACCTCGCCCTCGCGCCCATCGAGCTCGCTCACCTCGCTCACGCACAGCACCCTCGAGAACTCAAGCCCGTCGAGCCCGAAACTCCCCGCCAGCTCGTCAAGACTGGTGCCCACGAATCCGGTTCCGCCCAAGAGCCACCGCATCACCGTCCCGATCGTGCCCTTGCCAGCGCGCACCTTCCCGTGGAACAGCATCCACTTCGCGTACCTCCGGTGGCTCATCAGCGAGTACCCCATCCACCGCTGCAGCAGCTCCTTCCACGCGGCGTCCCCGCCGCTCCATTCCTCGAGGCACCGCATCCACCGCGGGCACTCGGCGTCCGAATCCAAGTCCACGTCCATGACGCACGGATCAAACCACTCCGGTCCCCGGGGGACGCACACCATCGCCCCCACGCGCGCGCTGGCCTTCACGTCCACCACGACGTCCCGAAACGCAATGCAGCAGTGGGGGTCCTCCACCTGTCCCCGCGCGCCCGCGTCCAGCCACTGGGGCACCTCCGTCGCAGCCACGCGGCACAAGGCCTGAAGAGCCCTCACGACCCCGTTCACCTTGTGCTCGTTCGTCTGATACCTCTCCACGACGAGCCCGTTCGGGTCGTCGCTCACGTGCAAGTCCTCGGTCCAGCGCCACACCGCGTCCTCCAGCCACTGCACGTCCCTCTGCACCCACCTGCCGCCGTACCACTCGAACAGCCGGCCCTGCACCTCCTTGAGCCCCATCCCGTCCTCGAAGCACACCTTGAGCATCGCCCGGGCCACCTTCATCGGCTCCGTTGTGCGCAAAGGGTTTTGTTGTGTACCGAGCGTCATCTGATTATCCTTACTGGCGCCACGCGCCGGAGAACTTCATGTACAAGTCAACGAACTACAGCTTCGCAAGCGCAGACCCGTTCCTAGAGGAACTCATCGACAAGCGAAAGGCAGCCGACCAAGCTCCAGCTTCCTTTATGTACACGTCGAAGCCGGACGAACCAAAGGAACAGACGCAACCGCCCGGATCCGCAGGGACCACGTCCCCGCCTTCCGGACGGGCAAAGCCCTACGCTCCTGCTCCTGTCGCTGCTTCTTCGTCTAGTTTCGATCTTCGTCGTGTCGCCGCGCGCGAGGCGCATCAAGCCGAACTCGCCGGCTTCATGCAGCGCGAATCCCAAGGGTATCAAGTCAACCCGCTGAGCCGTCGCCGCGCTGACGAAAGGCTCAGGAACACCTTGGCCGGTATCGACGCCGAAACTCGCACGGCCGAAAGGAACGAGCAGGCCCGCGAGCAGGTCTACGAACGGTTCGCCGATACCAGGGCGCGTCGGGAATCCCGGATGGCCAGGGCCCAAGCCAACACAGCCGGGGCCCTGGCAACCGGTCCATCCCGTGCAGCGCCCCCTCAGTCTACACGAACCAACCCACTTGTCAAGCCCCGCGAGCCCAGGACGGACGGAGACTACATCGGTGTACCCCCAGGCTTCAACCTCACATACAGCCAGCTCAATCTTGTCGGCGAAGACACTCTCTACGGCGAAACGCCCGAAGGCCGCAAGTTCTACCTGAACCCCGGCGAATCCCCTGTCTACGTCGACGGCCAGGCTGCCACGCCTAGCGCCCCTCCCCGTCCCCGGGAACCTGCCGCACCCTTCGTCTACCAGGACCCGCGGCGCTTCACGAACGAAACGCCCGAAGGCCGGCTTCGCGACGCAGGTGTTCTCACCCCCACTGGCGAACTCAACCTCGAGGCCACCGACTACGGCCGGCAGATGCGCCTCGCCGAGGAGAAGAAGCGTCGGGACGCGCTCATCGAGCAGATGCTCGCAGAGGACGCCGCCAGCTACTCCCCTTCCAGTTCAAGTTCCCCGATCGGCTCCGCGCGCCGCTCTTTCCGCCAGACGCCGCAAGGCCAGCTCATGGACCTCGCGAACTTCGTGCCTCCGCTACCCTAGGGATTCCGATGAGCCGACCCGGTTACAAGAAGCGTCCGCGCGACAAGGCCTTCTCCTTCTCGGTGGGCGGCGGGCTGCGCTGGGTGCACGAGTCCCGCTTCTGCTCCGAGCTCGGCATGTCCGCGCTCTCGTTCCGGCGCTTCTGCCGCAGCATCCACGTCCCTCTCCTCCAGATCGGCGACGACTGGCTCGTCAACATCCACATGTTCCGCATCGGCCTGTGGGCCGCGACGCGCTTCGGACAGAAGGACTTCCTCGCGCCCGGCTCCGCCTCGCTCCTGGGCGGCCGCCGCGGAAAGCACCTCACGAACAAGCTCTCGCT
>JBKDBI010000213.1:0-3512 GCA_046314695.1 Bacteroidota bacterium
TCAAAAATTAGAGGCTGCAATGGATCGCAAGTATGAGCGTGTTCAGGCGCAAACGGACGCGCTCAACAGCGGCATGCAGTCCGCAATGGCCGGCACCGTGGATAATATAAGCAACCTAATATCCGACATGTTCACGCAGCCGGAAGACGCTTTCCGCAACTTCGGTAACGCGATGCTTGCGACGCTGGGACAATTTATGTCGCAGTTAGGGAAGGCAATTATAGCAGCCGGCACCGCGTCCGACGTGTTTCAAAAGGCGCTGCTGGCTAACCCGGGCGCGGCAATCGCGGCGGGCGCGGCATTGGTTATTGCAGGCGCGGCGGTTACAGGGATGATGAAAAAAGGCATGAACGCACGGGCGCAGCAGGATACCGGCGGCGGCGGCGGCACGCCTCAAGGCATCCGACCCTTCGCTACCGGCGGCATCGTATCCGGCCCGACCTTGGGCCTGATGGGTGAATACGCCGGCGCGCGTAGCAACCCGGAGGTAGTGGCACCGCTTGACAAATTGAAGTCTATGTTAGGCGGTGGCACCGGTACCCTGACTACCAGGGTAAGCGGTACCGACCTGCTGATTATGCTGGATAGGGCCGAACGCAACAGAGGGAGGGTAAGATAATGGGCGTAAAATACAGGGGCGAATTTGACGATATAAATAACGTCCGCTTTCGCATCGACATCGACGAAGACGGCTATAGCGGGGCCGTGAATACCTTCGTTTGCGGCGCGGCAGGATTTGAATTAAGGTACGAGGGAGACGGCTCCCGCGTGGGTGAAGAACCCATCCGCAGCAGTGAGTGCCGGATACCTTTCCAAGTTCAGAACAGCACACAGGAAACGTTCCTCGATAACCTCGCGCAATCCTCGGAACTGAAATACAACGTACTGATATATCGCAGCAGCGTGCTATGGTGGGCCGGAACGGTGTTGCCTGACCTGTGCCAGTTTGAGAACCGCGCATACCCGTATGAGTTCCTACTGACAGCGGTAGACGGTTTGGGCCGATTGGATAGCTTTGACTTCGATTACGCTACCAACCCGGCCAACAGCGACCCGTTCACCTATGCGACGATTATCACGCAATGCTTAAACAAAACCGGCCTGCAGGATTTTTTCGGCGCAAGCGACGTGTACCTGCGCTGCAGCGTGGAGTTCACAGACACGAATCAAAGCACAAGCCACGACCGCCTCGAACATCTACGTGTACGCCGCGAGGCTGTGATTAAGAACTGGGATAAGGCCGATAACGGCAACCAATACGACGCCCTGACCTGCCGCGAGGTGTTGGAAAAGTTGCTGCGCTCGATGGGCGCGCGGATGGAGTTCAGCCGTGGCAGTTACCGGATATACCAGCATCAGAATTACCGCGGCACGTCTTACACCGAATACCGCTACAGCAAAACTGGCATCACCTTTGCCGGCTACCTGAGCAGCGCAAGCATCAGCCCTCAGCAGGGCAGCACCTGGCAAAGCTCCGACCTGAAGATTACAGCCGGCGCAAGTTATACGTACATGCCCGCGCTGCGCCGCGCCATTGTTCGGGGCAACCGCCGCAAAGCGTACCGCATCGAACGCACCACATACAGCGACGGGGTAACCTCTATTAACCTGGGCGACATTGACACAACGAAGCCTTGGAAGATTACTGGCAAGGTTTGGATAGAGGCAACCAAAGCCGTTAGCAGGCTGAAGGTAAGCGTCGGGCGGTACAACAGCGGCCCCGCTACATACGACCGCGCGGTGATACGCGCCGACAGCACTCAGGCCGGCCGCGACAAACCTTATAACGAACCGGGTGCGCTGTCATGGCTAACCCTTTCGCCGGCGCTATCTGGCTTAGGTCAGGCGGCAATCGGGTATCAGATACCGGCGGCGTTTCCCGGTGCCGTAGATGGCAAGGTGCAAGTCGACGTGGACATCCTGTTACCGGTAACCGCTACTAACCTGGGCGCGGACATCCGCGTCTTCGTAACGGCTGAGGCTTACGGCTTGGAATACGTAAACGGTCAGCCAACGGCAACCGGTACCGGCACCTGGTCACAGATTGATTGGGAGGGCGCGCTACTGCTTGAGGGCATGGTTGACACAACCAATCAGGAATGGAACGATGAGTATGAATGGATAGCGAACAACACCGCTCAGGCAGATAACAGCGTAACCGTAGAGCTTGACGATTGCCTTATTGACACGATAACGCAATACACCGAGGGCGTCGAGGTTTACAACGGCACCGGCTGGCAGATCGGCACCGGGTGGAAACGTTTCAGCGGCGACACTGCAACCGCGCTACCGCTGCCGCAGCTATTGGCAGCGTACATAGTGGGTCATCATTGGCGCCCGGTGCGGGTGTTGCGGGCCAACTTCCGCGACCTGCCGGGGTTCCTGTTTGATAACGTCAACGCCCCGGTTAACGGGTCAGACGTGTACATTTTCAACGGCGGCACGTTCACGGCGAATACTGGTCGGTGGGAAGGCGAATGGATCCGGCACCAATTCGACGCCGCTGCATTCAACACAACCGTGAACCTACCGCGCAACCGCGACACAATCGGCACGCACGACCGCGATATTAAGAGCCTGCGCCAGCGCATGTCTGACATGGGGCAGATAGCAGGCGGCACTATCAGCCGTTGGATTGACGGGTACCTGAACCAGGCGAACGGCAAAGCGGATATTGGCACGCCGTCCGGCGGTGACGTGTGGCGCCCGGCTATTGTGTTCGGTACGGACGACGGGTTTGAGGCGGATATTCAGCCGGTGAACGTGTTCGGCAAAACGGTGCGGGACATCAGCAGCAACACAACCCTCGACAAAGAGGCGCGCAAGGTGTTCGTAAATACCAGCGCAGGCGAGGTTACGGTTACGCTACCGGCGGCGTCGCAGTTCCCAGATTGGGAGCAGCTGGTTATCATCAAAACGCAATCCACGCACAAGGTTAAGATTGACGGCAACGGGTCGGAAACCATTAACGGCTCGACCATTATAGAGCTGACCGGACATTATGAAACGGCTACCCTGGTAGCCTATAACGCAACCGAATGGATAAAATTATAAACAATGCAACCTAATAGCAATAGTTCAATAGCCGCCCTATGCACTATCCAGTGCCGCAAGGGCGACACGTTCAGCCGTGACTTCGCTTTCACCAATGCAGACACCGGCGCGGCCGTAAATATGACGTCCTACGTGTTGGTGCTTACGGTAAAAAATTCAGCCGGCACGGCGGTGCTTACCATATCCGGCGCTGATTGGAGCGGCACCGCAAGCGCGGGCCTGTTCACGGCAACAAAGAGCGCGGCAACAATGGCAGGGCTGACGGCTGGGACGTATGCATACGATCTGCAAATTACCCTGCCGACGGCTGAGGTAGTAACCTGGCTGCAGGGTAAATTTGTAGTGGACACTGATATCACAACCGCATAAGCATGGGAGACTTCGTTAATGTATTCATAGGCGCGCCCAACGGTCAGACGGCGGTCAGCCTCAGCAGCGCGGATAAGATTCATGTATCC
>JBKDBI010000214.1:0-4525 GCA_046314695.1 Bacteroidota bacterium
TGCGGTAAAGGCAGCGAATCGTTTTCTGCGCCGTGCACAGACCTTGAAACTGCGCTGCAAGAAACAGAAGAGCGCTTTTCGGGACAGGCGATAGCAGCTGTTGTGGTGCTGAGCGACGGCATCGTGAACCGCGGCATGCATCCGCTCTATGCGCCCTGGCCATTTCGTGCACCACTCTACACTTTAGGTTGGGGCGATACGATTCCGGGCCGTGATCTGTTGCTGCGGAATGCTTCGGCGCCGCGCATGGCTTTTATGGGAAACAGCATCAGCATCGAAGCCGACATCAGTGGGGTGGGTTTTGAAGGAAGGAGCGTTCCGGTCACACTCAGCGAAAACGGTAAACCAATCGCAGTAAGTACGCTCAGTCTGAGCGGTAATCCGCCTTATGCAAGGGTGCGTTTCAATGTCGAAACGAATGAACCCGGTATGCGGCATTTCAGCATTCAGGTTCCGGTACAGGACAAGGAAAGACATGCCGCCAATAACCGCACGGAAGTTTACGTGGATGTGGTAGATGAACGGCAAAAAGTCGCCCTCGTTTTTCACAGTCCACATCCCGATATCGCTGCCATCAGGGAAGCGTTCGCATCGGCTCCGGCATACACGCTCGAGGTGATGGATGCAGAACAGTTTCTGCGCAGCGATCGCGGTGCTTACGACCTGATTATATGGCACCAGCTGCCTTCGGTCGATCGCCGTATCCGCGAGGTGATGAGCCAGCAGGCGGGCGCAGGCTCCAATATGCTATTCATTATTGGTGCGCAAACACGGGCTGACGACGCGCTGCGCGGACTGGACCCTGCATTTGGTCTGCAGGCTGCGCCGGGAAGAACTACCGAGGCCCTGGCCGCCTGGAATCCCGGTTTTACCGCTTTTGAAGCCGCGCCCGGATGGGCCGATGCACTGGCACAGTGGCCGCCGCTTACGGTTCCCTTTGGCAATTACACTGCCGGTGCGGGGCTTGAAGTACTCGCCTGGCAGCGGATCGGATCGGTCAACACGCAAAATCCGCTGATAGCCTTCAGTTCCCGCGGACAGCAAAAAACGGGTTGGATTTGCGGGGAAGGCATCTGGCGCTGGCGCATGCGGCAGTATCTCCGCGACAAAAATCACGATCTGTTCGATGCTTTCTTTTTGCGCCTGGTGCAGTACAGCGCCATCCGCTTGAACCGGAAGCTATTCACGGCAACCCCAACGCGCCGTTTGTATGCGAGCGGCGAGCCGGTTGTTTTAGAAGCCATATTGCTGGATAAAACCCGCAATCCGAAACAGGGCCGGCAGATCGAACTCACCACACGCGATGCGGAAGGCAGAACCCAACGCTGGAATATGAGTCCGGGTAAAATGGCATACCGCCTCGATGCGGGCGTTTTACCTCCGGGCGATTACACATACGAAGCCGTGGTGAAAGAAAGCGGTGAAAAAGACAATGGTTCCTTTTCGGTTAGTGCCGATGCACCCGAGCAGGCAGAGCTGAAAGCCGATTGGACTTTGTTGCGGCAATGGGCATCGCGGCATGGCGGATTATTTGCTCCCTGGGCGGAAAGGGAAACGCTTTTCAGGCAACTAAAGGAGCGAAATAAAACCGGTGATATCATCCAGTCTGATATTACGGTGCGCAGCCTGCTCGATCTTCCCTGGTATCTCGGCATCATCGTTTTGTTGCTTTGTGCGGAGTGGTTTTTGCGTCGCCGGGCCGGGGGGTATTGATTTTTTTACATGAATCGCATTTGTTGATATCATTTTTCCTATCTTTGCAGCCCGTTTAGTAGCAATGCAACTCACCAAAGAATCTAAAAAGGAGATTTTCACCCGTTTCGGAGGAAATGAAGCCAATACCGGCAGCACCGAGGCCCAGATTGCTCTTTTCACCGAGCGAATCAATCATATCAGCCAACATCTGAAAGGCAACAGGAAGGATTTTTCAGCCGAACTGAGCCTGGTAAAGCTGGTAGGCAAGCGCAGGTCGCTCCTGAATTATCTTGCGAAGCAGGATATCTTCAAGTACCGCGCGCTGATCAAAGAACTTGGAATACGCAAGTAAGCAAGCCTTACTTCTTAACACCTTACGAATGAGAAAAGCCCCTTTTCAAGGGGCTTTTTTTGTTCGAACCAAAACGATATGAGTAACATACACACCCTCCGATTTGATACCGGCGACGGTAAGATAATCGAACTGGAAACCGGCCGGCTGGCGCGTCAGGCGCATGGCAGCGTTGTGCTGAAGGTCGGTAACACCATGCTCCTGGCTACGGCTGTGAGCAATTACGATGCACGCGAAGGTATCGATTTCATGCCGCTGACTGTTGATTACCAGGAGAAGTTCGCCGCAGTAGGCCGCATCCCCGGTAGCTTCCACCGCCGCGAAGCCCGCCCCAGCGATTACGAAGTGCTGATCAGCCGCCTGATCGACCGCGCACTGCGCCCGCTGTTCCCTGAAGATTATCACGCTGACACACAGGTGCTTGTGTACCTTATCAGCTCAGATGAGAATCATTTGCCCGATCAATACGCCGGTCTGGCTGCATCAACCGCCCTCGCGCTGAGTGATATTCCGTTCAACGGACCTATCAGCGAAGTGCGTGTTGCCCGCATCGATGGCAAACTGGTGCTCAACCCGTTAAGAGACGAACTGGAACGCGCTGATATCGATATGATTGTGTCGGGTACAATTAACGACATCAACATGGTGGAAGGCGAAATGAGCGAAGTGAGCGAAGCCGATATGTTGGCTGCCATGCAGTTCGCCCATGATCACATCAAGATCCAGTGCGCCAAGCAACTCGAACTCGTGGAAATGGCCGGCGGCCGCAAGGTGCGTGAATACAGCCATGAAGTGAATGATGCAGAACTGCGCGAACAGGTAATCAGCGCATGCACGCCTGAAATCCGCGCCGTAGCTGAAAGCGGTAAGCCCAAAGCCGAACGCCGCGATGCTACCCGTGCCATCCTGGATAACTACCTGCTGCGTTTTGAAGGCGCAGAATATGCTGACCTGAAGAAAACCCTCACCAAGAAATACTTCCACGAGGCCGAATACTATGCGATGCGTGCGATGATCCTGGATAGTGGCAAGCGCCTCGACGGCCGCAACGCGACCCAGATCCGCCCCATCGACTGCATTACCGATTACCTGCCTGCCGCCCATGGTTCCAGCGTGTTTACCCGCGGCGAAACCCAGGCGCTGGCAACTGTAACCCTTGGCGGTAAGCTCGATGAGCAGCTGCTCGACAGCCCCATGCTGCACGGTTACAGCCGTTTCATGCTCCACTACAACTTCCCGCCTTTTAGCACCGGCGAAGCCCGCCCGATGCGCGGAACCGGTCGCCGCGAAATTGGTCATGGTAACCTGGCCCTGCGCGGTCTGAAGAAAATGATGCCCGCCGACTATCCGTATGTGGTGCGCATTGTGAGCGATGTACTTGAATCGAATGGTTCCAGCTCCATGGCCACCGTTTGCTCCGGCAGCATGGCGATGATGGATGCAGGTATTCCGCTTCCCAAGCCCGTTGGCGGCATCGCCATGGGTCTGATCACCGATGAAGGCAGCGACAAATACGCCGTATTGAGCGATATCCTCGGCGATGAAGATCACCTCGGCGACATGGATTTCAAGGTGATTGGAACCCGCGATGGTATCACCGCCTGCCAGATGGATATCAAAATCCACGGCCTGAAATGGGAAATGGTTTCCAAGGCGCTCCAACAAGCGCGTGAAGGCCGTTTGCATATCATTGGTGAAATGGAGAAAGCCATCACCACAGCACGCGCAGATTACAAGTCGTTCGTGCCGCGCATCGAAGTGGTGAAGATCGACAAAGAATTCATCGGTGCCGTGATTGGCCCGGGTGGCAAGCATATCCAGGAACTGCAGCGCGATACCAATACAACCATCTCGATCGAAGAGAAAGATGGCATGGGCATCGTTGAAATCATGAGCAAGGATGGTGAAGGCATGCGCCGTGCACTTGAGAAAATCCGTGGTATTGCTACCATGCCCGAAGAAGGTCAGATTTATCAGGGTACCGTGAAAACGATTACCGATTTCGGTGCATTCGTTGAAATTCTGCCCGGTAAAGACGGACTCCTGCACATCAGCGAACTGGCCTGGGAACGCGTTCCAAGCATGGAAGGTGTTTTCACCGAAGGTGATAAGATCGAAGTGAAACTGATCGAAGTCGACAAGAAGACCGGTAAATACCGCCTGAGCCGAAAGGCCTTGTTGCCGAAACCTGAAGGTTGGGTAGAACGCGAACCGCGCGAACAACGCGACCGTGGTCCCCGCCCTGATCGCGGCCCGCGCAACGACCGCAACGACCGCGACCGCAATCGCGACCGTGGCCCACGTCCGCCGCGTGAACACAACGATTGATTCAATTGAATACAAAGAAAAAGCCCGTCAAATCGACGGGCTTTTTTTATGGACGGATGGTAGTTGCGACTGCCTGCCGTGCGTGGCTCAGTTTTCGGTGTCGAAACTGAATTCAGCCACCCAATAGAAGTATTCGCTTTTGCGGAGCCA
>JBKDBI010000215.1:0-2224 GCA_046314695.1 Bacteroidota bacterium
TACAAAGACACCCTTTTCCTTTCCAATTCGCGCGCCTGCGACAGCTTCATCACCGTCAACCTGACGCTCAAACCGGTGCAGAAGATCAACCGCAACGAAACGCATTGCCGCAGCTATACCGTTCCATCCGGCACGCGCACCCTGAACAGTTCGCAGGTGGTGAAAGATATCATCAAAGGAAAAGACGGCTGCGACAGCATCGAATACACCATCAACCTGACCATCAACAATGCCAATACCAACTGGGTTACCAGCGGCAACGTCCTGACAGCTTCCACAACGGCACCTGATGCCAATTTCCGCTGGCTGGATTGTCAGGCTTCGCTCGCCTTCATCAGCGGGGCTACCAACCGCAATTTCGAGCCCGGCCGCGACGGCAGTTTCGCATTGGAAGTGAAGGAAAGCGGTTGCACCGACACCTCCGTCTGCAAACCCTTCATGCAACTGGGTTTGCCCCGCCTGGTGCAACACCAGCTGCAATTGTCGGGCAACCCGAGCCGCGGCAACTTTACCCTGCGTTCCATACCTGCGCTTGGAACCAGTACCGTTCAGCTGTTCAATGTGGAAGGCAAACTGCTGCATACCTGGCAGCTGGAGAATTTGTCTGAGCAGGCAATGGAGTACAAAGCCAAACCGGGCCTTTACTATTTGCGTGTCACCTCGCGCGACATGGGCCAAACCTTGCCGATCCTCTTTGAATAAGAGCTGAAACCTCAGTCCCCGCGATACAGTAAAGAAGCCCGGTTTTGCACCGGGCTTCTTTTTTTTACGCCCCGTCCGCCGATACAGCGCCTAACTTTGCCATAACAACAGCACCGCAATTGGATAATATTTCCTTCTGGCCGGTATTGGCGGGCCTGGGCCTGTTTCTTTTCGGGATGCAAATGCTCGAATCGGCCCTGCATGCCTTATCCGGAAGGGCATTTAAGCTCTTCCTCCGCCGTCAGACCGGCAATACTTTCCGCGCCATCCTGTCAGGCGCATTGGCTACTGCCGTGCTGCAGAGCAGTTCTATGGTAAGCCTCCTGGTGATGTCGCTGGCCGGCGCCGGTGTGCTCGGACTGAAAAACGGCATCGGCATGATCATGGGAGCCAATGTCGGCACAACGGCCACCGGCTGGTTGATTACCTTGCTCGGATTCCGCTTCAGCATAGAATTAATCATTGCTCCGCTATTGGCCGCGGGTGGCCTGTTGGCCATCTTGGGGAAGAGCGAGAAACCCAGGCGTTACAGCAAGCTCATCATGGGTTTTGCTTTGCTGTTTCTCGGTCTGGGCATGATGAAAGACGGTATGGCCGGAGCGGCTGCTGCAATAGATCCGGAATGGCTGCGCGGGCATAGCATGGCCTGGTTTCTTGGTTTCGGGGTGCTGTTTGCCGCCATCGTACATTCCAGTTCGGCTGCGATGACGCTCAGCCTGGCGTCGCTGGCAGCGGGAATCATTTCATTGGAACAGGCCGCTTTTATCACCATCGGCAGCGAGCTGGGAACCACCATAACGGCGCTCACAGCCACTTTGCGCGCCAATGAAATCAGGCGCAAGGTGGGCTGGTCGCAGTTTTACTTCAATCTCATCAGTGCCGTGCTGGCCATCGCTACCATGGGGCTGATCTTCGGCCTGATGCCCGCAGGTATGGATCCTTTGATACGTTTGGTCACGTTCCAGACAACGATCAATGTGCTGGGAATAGCCCTGGTGGCGCCGCTCCTGAATCCCTTCACGGCGTTCATCCACCGCATGGTGCCGGGCGGGCAGACCCAATTGGCGCAGTACATCGTGCAAATCGACCCCGGCGATACCGAAAATGCGCTCGAAGCGCTGCAATCAGAGACCAGGCGCTTCATTCAGCAGGCAATCCATGTAAACAGGCTGCAATTGGGACTGGAACGCGATCCGGAAACCGATCCGGCGGATGCCTATTCCGACCTGAAAAACTACGAGTCTGAAATCAGTACGTATTATGTGCGGATGCAGCAGCCCAACATCACGCGCCCCGAGGCCGATGCCATCAACCGGTGCATTACCGGCATCAGAAATGCCGCCCTGTCGGCCAAAGACCTGAAAGATGAGCGCCATACCGTGCTCGAGCTTTCCAACGCCGTAAGCGAGGCCATGCACGGCTGGTACAAGGAACTGAAACATACCCAGGTGCAGTTTTATGCCGAATCAACCGGGTTCCTGCAGACAGCGGAATCGATTGCCCTTCCAACAGCGCTCAATAC
>JBKDBI010000216.1:0-22073 GCA_046314695.1 Bacteroidota bacterium
CCGTATGCAGTACAACCTTCACAACTGCATCCTGATAC
Source organism: Bacteroidota bacterium (assembly GCA_046314695.1). Classification (GTDB taxonomy): domain Bacteria; phylum Bacteroidota; class Bacteroidia; order NS11-12g; family UBA955; genus REEB481. Next base: position 39 of record JBKDBI010000216.1, read on the forward strand.
ATGGCATGAACATGCACCGGATCATGTTCGTCGGAGTAATAGCGGATGACGATACCGTAATGGCGATAGAGTATTGGCATGGTTATACGCTGTATTCAGGTTCGAGGTTCTCTTCAGTGATCAGGCGCTTGCAGCGCTGGATCGAAACGGTTAAAAAGTCGGTGTACAACTGCCGATCATCAGTCAGATAGCCCGCTTCGGTGTGATTCAGCGCAACGGGATGGCAGCGCAGGTGTCTTTTGCTGATCCTTTCCACCACGTCCTTTTGCTCCCTTATGTACGCTTCCACCAGGTTGCCTTGAAGCAATGCCAGGTGTTGCGAATTGCGGAAGTATTTCAGGATCTCCTGCTGAAGACTGTTCTTCGCTGAGTTCATAGACACAATCCGGATGATGTACAAGCCCGGATCGCTTTTGTCGAGTGTGAGGGTCGTTTTGTCCATATCTTTTCAACATCGGTTTAAACGCAACGTGTTGCGTTTAGATTTGAAACACAAGTTTGTTGAAACGTGTGATTCAGTGTCACAAACGTAAACCAAAAGTTTACTAATGTGACCTATGTTGAAAAAATGTGAAAAACTATGGAAGAAACAATAGGTAAGAGATTGAGCGACTTCATTTGGAGCACTCGATCATCGAACTCACAGTTCGCCAGAACCATTGGTGTGACGCCGCAGGCCATCAGTCACATCATCAGTGGCCGAAGCAATCCATCCAGCGATTTACTGAAAAGCGTGTTTACGCATTACCCTCAGCTAAACGCTACCTGGCTTATGACCGGCACAGGATCCATGCTAATTGGAGGTGAAAGCGCTACTGAAGATCAGCCGACTGAGCGCAAGCCGGTTCCGGTGGAAGTACCAAACGTAAATCCGATTTTGGAGGAGTTGCGGTTAATGCGGCAGGAATTGGGGCGCGCGATGCGCATCATTGAGAGCCAGCAGGAGTTACTCCGAAAGCACTCGGGCAGCCGTAAAAACACGATGCCACCCTTAAAAAAGGTGGCATAACGGTTGCCCCCCACGGCGAAAGTGCCGTGATGAGTGTGTTTGCGATACGTTTGGTGCCCGGGGCGGCGCTCATCGTGGCCGGAATCATCCTGAATACACGGGTACAGTACTGGATGAATAAGCGCAATGTGCCGCATCCGGAAACGCGCAATGTCAAGCCAATGTAAGGCTGAAAGCCTTGTTGGTAATGGGTTTCCGCCTTTTCTTCTGTAATTCCGCCGTTGCTTAAACAGGGTCAGCCGCTGCTGAAAGCTGACAGCGCCGACACTTGCGCGGGGTGGATCTTTGGATATCGGATGGACGGCACGAGGCCGTCCGCCACTGTACCAAAACCCATCCTATGAAAAGATCGATACGCACACTTTCCCTGAGCCTCCTGTTCGGAGCGACGATGAGCGCTCTCCAAGCGCAGCAACTGCACCGCTGTGGAACGGATGAATGGCATGCCGAAGCCTGCAAGGACCATCCTGAAATAAAGGCCCGCGAGCAGCAGTTCAATATGCAGGCAGTCCAACCCCGCACGCAATTGCGCAGCGGCGTGCAGATCATACCGGTGGTGGTGCATGTGTTGCACAATGGCGGTCCGGAAAACATCAGCAAGGAACAAATTGAAGACGCCTTGCGCATCCTGAACCGCGATTTCCGCAGACTGAATGCGGACACTTCACTTACACGCGATCCCTTCAAGCGCGTAGCCGCCGACTGTGGTATCGAATTCAGGTTGGCTGCACGCGACCACCTCGGCCGCTGTTCAGAAGGCATTGTGCGCCACCAAACCCATCTGACGGAAAACGCCAACGATGCCATCAAGCTCCTGAGCGTCTGGCCGACCGATCGCTATTTCAATATCTGGGTGGTGAAGAACATTGCCAGCAGCGCATTGGGAACCGTGCTGGGTTATGCGCAGTTTCCCTGGGCGGGCATGTACCGCACCGATGGCGTGATCATGCGGCACGATATGATGGGATCCATCGGCACCGCTGCCAATCCGCTCGGTGGCCTGCCGCGCAATTTTGGCCGCGTGCTCACCCATGAAGCCGGACACTGGCTGGGTTTGTACCACACCTTCCAGGACGGCTGCCGGGGAGGCGACAGGGTAGAAGATACTCCACCCGTGGATGAACCCAATTTTAGCCCATGCCAACCCGATGCCATCAATTCATGTACCGAAGAAGTGCCCGACCTGCCCGATCAGTACGAGAACTATATGGATTATTCCAATGGCGGTTGCCAAAACCTGTTCACCATCGGCCAGCGCACACGGATGCTGAATGCCATTGCCTTGCAGCGCAGCATGCTGGTATCGACCGAAAACCTGATGGCGGCCGGCGTGATCGGTCCGGTTGCAGCTTGCGGTCCGCGTGCCCACTTTACGGTTGACCAGGCCGATGCCTGCGCCGGCAGCACCCTGCGCTTTACCGATCTTTCCTATCAATACAGCGATAACATCAACCATGAATGGGAATTCCCGGGCGGTGTTCCGGAGCGCTCCGCCGAACGCAATCCGCAGGTACAATACCCGAACGGCGGGCGTTTCCCGGTGCGATTGATCGTTCGCAACAGCCTGGGAAGCGATACCGCGCGCTTTGAAGATTACGTTCAGATTTACCAGGCCACGCCCAACAGCGCACTCGGTTTGCGGGAGTCTTTTGAGAGCCTGCAACCGGCCGATTTTGAGATGCGGGTGATGCAGGCCGATACCTGGAGAAGGAATGCCCGTGTGGCTGTTTCAGGAGCCGCGAGCCTGATGGTTCAGAACAACCGGACCAAGCGAGGCTTCCGCTATCAGTTGGTTTCCAAACCCGTTGACGCATCTGCCACTCCGGCCATACTCAGTTTCCGCTATGCGTATATGCCGCGTTGGAATGCGAACCAATCGGGCCCGACTAATGATATCCTCACCGTTCGTGCATCGGGCGATTGCGGCCGTACCTGGATCGGACGTTTCACATCTACCGGCAGCAACCTGGCTACCTTGCCCGGTTCGCCTTTCTCTTATGAATTTATTCCGGCCGGCCGCGAAGCCTGGCGGGAGGTGAATGTGAACCTTTCTTCCCTCAATGCTTCGGTGCGTGCCAACATGCAGGTGATGATTGAGTTTGTGAGCGATGGCGGCAACAATTTCTTCCTCGACGATATCCGTTGGACCCAAACGATGGGAAGCAATGCGCTTTCACAGGAACCTGCGCGTGTTTATCCGAATCCTGCCACCCATCGCGTGCAGGTGGAACTGCCGGCCGCTGTAAGTGGAAAGGTGGAAATCACCCTGCGTGAAATCGCGGGTGGTCGTACGATACAAGTTTATCCGGTTACCGGTTCCAATGGCCCGATTGGGCTTGACTTGCCGGCCGGACTGGCGGCAGGAGCCTACCTGCTCGATATCCGGAGCAGCGATGGTTCCTACCGCTTCCTCGAAAAGCTGTTGGTGGAATAAGTCAGAATCCTTGTTGTGTGTGGAGAAAGGGCGTACTATCAGGTGCGCCTTTTCTTTTTGGGAGGGAGGGTTAACACTGCTTAAAGCAGGAGGGTTGTTTTAGTGTTGTTATTTGCGCACTTCCTTGTTGTGCTGGCGTATGGATTTCAGGATCGCCTTGTTTAGTTGATTTTTTTGCACTGCATAGGCGCGTCCGGCCTTGTCGTTCAACGTGACAGGGCCAATGGCAGTGCCTTGTCCAGGCGTTTTCAGGGATGCCAGTTCGCGCAACAGATCGCCTGCACCTGCAATGCGGTTGTCGTCTGCGTATACGGCCGCTTTTTCAATGCTCATCAGTTTGCCGTCAAAAACCACCATACCGCTTAAGGCATTGGGAGAGAAACGGTGTTTTATCAGCCTGTTTTCGTTTTTGGAAAGCAAAGGCGCGCGTTTGCATGCCGTGCCGTTCGCTGCATCCTCTTCGCTTGCCGCGACCCGACCTTGTTCGATGTCTACTGCGCGGTTGAAAGCGCGGACGCCCCGTTGTATGGAATGTTTGGAGCGAATGGCATACCAGCCGCTGGCCATTCCGCTCGCGCCGGCTGCAATGAGAAAGCCGCTGGCTATCGGATTCAATCTTGCCGGTTGCTCCTGCCAGGTCGACATGTACCCCAAAACGGCACTGCCCAGCATACCAACGACCGCGATTTCCGATTTGCGCCTGCATGTTGCGGAGCGGTTGAAAAAACAGGCGGCACGCTGGTATCCTTTTTCCTGGCTGATCCGGGCCAGATCCGCCGGTTCATACCAACGGCCTCGGTATATCAGTCTTTTTGAAGGGTCGCGGTAGATATGGCTTGTGTCTTGAGCATCTTGTGCAAACAGCGCAACAGCGTTCGTTGCAAGCAGCAGGAGTGCAGCACCATTTCTGGCCAGGGATTGTCGTACCATGCTGCAATTACTGCACAACAAGCCGTTCGCTATGACTTGGCCGCGGTTAATTTGTTCAAAGCAGGAAGAGCCTTACCAAAATGCAGCAATCGACCATTGCAATGCATTCAGGCTTGCTTGAAGACTTCTGGTTGTTGTTAACGCACAACAATACTGTGTACTTCGCGACGGATATCGTCTTGCACTGCAACCCGGTAAATGCCGCTGCGCTGCTCCAGTCTGAACTCGCTGCCACTGCCTTTTTGAACGGTTCTGCCGAGTGCATCATACACCGTCCAATTGGTTTGACCTTGTGTGCCGATGATGCGGTATGTCTGGTTGCCCTGATCGGCAAGTCTGAAGACGCGTTGTGCAGGTTGGCGCACAAGGGTGCTTGCAGTTGGCGTGAAGGTGTACACTGTATTAGGGGCGGGCATGGAGCTGAGGGCTTCATAGTCATCCCAGTTGTCGTATACGGTCGGATTCGCCGGGTTGCCGCCAACGCCGATACCGGTTTCATTGATCGTGTCCCATGAACCCAGGTATGCCGCAGGGCCAGTTTCTCCGTCGTACCAGGAAGCGCTGTTGCGTACAGATGAAGGTCCGTAGAGGAACTCAATCACCCCGTTTTCATAAAGCCAAACCTGGTAACTGGCGGAATCGGCATGGGTGGTATCGTCGTTGAAGCCCATGTTATGGTATTCGATTTTGAAAATGCGGTTGCCTGCGATGCCGTCGGTAGTGTGTGCGATATAGGCTGTTCCGTTGCTTCTGGGGCGGATATCCGCCTCCATGGCGCTGATTTCATCGTTTAATGTGCTCGGCAATCCGCCTTCGGTAAGGTACAGGAGGCTGCCATCAAAAAGCACCGAATCGCCCATCAGTCGTTTGAAATAATCGATGCGGAAGCTGGTTTTGAACATGGTGTCGAGCGAGCTGAAAGAATCCAGCGGGAAACGGTTGGCCGTGTTCAGTTTTGTGTAATTGCGTGTGCTGCGGATAAAAGTGTAATCCTGGGCTTGCAGGTTGAGGGCAAGCAACAGGCAGACGGTAAATAGGTATTTCTTTATCATAGCTGTTTGGTTTCTGAGTGGTTTTGCGGGTTGCAAGATAAACAAGGGTGCATATCCACAGGTGTTAAAAGTGCTCAGCGCCATGCCTGCGCGGAGCGAATGGGGTGACATGGGTTGCTGAAGCCTGATTTGGGTGTGTAAATGTAATAAAATAGACACTTTGCTCCTTTGCTTCGTTTTGTGTAAGAAGTGTAATTGCTAAGTTGATCGTAATCTTTTGCCGCCCGGTGGCCAAATGGTCCATTTGAGGGTGAAGTTGACCGGAATGGATTGCCCATTTTTGTAGAAAACGTTCGGGTTTGGATGGGTTTTCAGATAAGGTAAGGGTTGTTTTTCGTAAAAATATTTCTAATCTCGCTGTCTGAAACGTGTATAAACGTTTAGTGGGTGGGGGGTGATGTGGTTTTTGTCGAATTTGAGTAAGCCAAAACCAATGGAAAGGTCTTGGTGGCAAAAATTCAACAATATGGCAAGAAACCTACGCTGGCATTCACTTTTCAAGGAAAAGAACTCTATGGCGCGCAATCCGGTCAGGCAGCGCGCAGTTTCAGCAGGGCGGCGTGCGGCCCGTCAGCAGCTTGTTGAGGCGGGAATGAAGACATCTGTTCTTCGTTACGCCATCATCATTCCGTGTTACAACGAAGAGAAACGGCTTCCGATAGGCGGTTTTATGGACTTCGCGCGCACACACCCGGACGTGTTGCTGTGTTTTGTGAACGACGGCAGCCGCGACCAGACCCTCAGTGTACTGATGGGAATGATGTTCCGGCAGCCTGCCAATATCGCTGTATTGTCGCTCCAGGCGAATGCCGGTAAGGCAGAAGCAGTAAGGCAGGGCATGTTGTATGTGAAAGACCATTTTCCGGTTAGCTCGCTGGGCTTTTTGGACGCCGATCTGGCTACCAAACCGGAAGAGTGGTACGATATGGCTTGCTATCAGCAGAAGCATCCGGAGTTCAGTGCCATCACCGGCAGCAGGATCAGCAGGCTGGGTGCGGCTATCCGCAGAACCGACAACCGCTTTTTTGCCAGCAAGGTGATGAATTTCTTCATCCAGCGTATTATCGGGGCAACCATTCGCGACTCACAATGCGGTGCCAAGATCTTCGATCGCGAATTGATTCCCGTTCTGTTCGGCGAAACGTTCATCAGCAGCTGGCTTTTTGATATCGAGCTGTTTCTGCGGATAAGGAAACATTACGGCAAGGCCTTGCTTTCCAAAACAGTGCTCGAGTTCCCCTTGCTCAGCTGGAGCGAAGTCGGAGAGTCGAAACTCCGCTTGAGCCATCAATTGCGCTTGCCCATTCAATTACTGAAAATCTATATCCGTTACCGTTTGGATAAAAACTACCGTATTGCTCCCGGTTATTAAGCCCTTCCAATGTCTTGAAGTACCAGCGAGATAACCGCCTCTGGGCCGATCTTTTTGGCAAGAAATTGCTGCTGGCAGCCATTGCATTGGCTTTGCTCACGCATGGTATCTTTCTCTATTTTACGTTGCCTAAAACGTATGATGCTTATGTACATATATTTTTCGCTGATCATTATAAACGCTTCTGGTTTGAGCCCTGGGAATACCGATGGTATACCGGGTTTCTGACCATCAGCTACCCGCCGCTGGTGCATCAGGCCATTGCGCTGCTTTCTTTTCTCTTGCCGCTTAAAGCGGCTTTTTGCGTTTTTGCCACCCTCGTCATCCTCGTGCTTGCCATTGGTGTTTACCGGTTCACCAAGGTGTTTTTCGGCAAGACTACTGCCGGTATTGCCGCTATCCTTTCTGTCTTACTTTCATCGATCGTTGAGGCGCTGCATGTGTTCGGACAATTGCCTACCCTCACCGGTATTGCGTTCGTATTGAATGCGCTTCCGTTTATCTACCATTACTTCCGCAGCCGGAAACGGCTGTATCTGTTTATGGGCCTGGCGTTTCTGGCTGTGGTTGTTTCTGCCCACCATGTTACCGCCATATTTGGTATGGTCTTCTTTATCGCGCCGATGGTGTTTATGGCACTCGCCGACGGATTGCCCGTCCACAGCGATAAAAGCACCTGGTGGACTTTCCTGCAGGCAATGTGGCGGCAGGTTTTCAAGGTGAAATGGCAAATTCTGGCTTTTGGCAGCCTGATGATTGTATTGGCTGTGAGCCTGATTTTCCCCTATTGGTACTGGAGCAAAACAGATCCGATCACCCAGGTTTCCATTCCCCATGGTTCGCGCGACAGCTTCCTGCAAAACCCGGCATCTGCCGTAGTGTTTTTCATTATTCCGCTAATCGTGATTCTGGCGCTGCTGCCGGCTATTTTGTTTTTGCTTTTTCGACAGCGGCGCTTCCTCGGTTGGACTGTCTCATTCCTCCTCTGCCTCCTGCTCGGTTCAGGGGGTACAACGCCCATTCCCCGCATGCTCCTGGGCCAGAACGCATTCGATATTCTCACTTTCGACCGTTTCGGTTTCTGGGCTTCCATCATAGCGCTGCCTTTTGCGGCACATTTTCTCAATGGCTTTTTCAGCGGACATGTGCGAAGGGTATGGGTGAAGCGTTTCAGTTCTGCTGCCCATTACCTCGTTTCGGCGGCCGGAGGGCTGAGCTATCTGTTGTTTCTGGTTTTTGTGTTTCACCTGGGTAGTTTCCGCGACCTCCAACCCAAGGAAATTGATATTCAACCCCTGCTTAATTTCCTGCATCGGGATGAACACCTGCGTTGGCGCTACCTGACGCTGGGCTTCGGAGATCAAATGGCCTGGCTGAGTGCCAATACCGTGGCGGCAACGGTAGACGGAAATTATCACTCCGCACGCCGCTTGCCTGAACTCACTACCCGTCCCATCGAACGACTTGAGAATGCCAAGTTCGCCGGGACAGAAGGCCTGTCTTCGCTGCGCGATTTTTTGGCGTCTGCTGAGAAATACCACCTCAAATATGTTTTCAGCTACGATCGCTATTACGATCCATTGCTGTATTACCTCGGCTGGAACCGTGTTATCCGACTCGAGAACAATATTGTTGTCTGGGAAAAAGGCAATGTCAGCAAAGTGAAGCCGGTTCAACCGCGCGAACTAAGTCCATTGATGAAATTCGCCTGGGGCGTACTTCCCTTATCAGGGCTGTTCATGGCCTTTTTGCTGACCACCAATTATATACGCCGGCACAAAGGCGCAGACGATTTATTGGTGCCTGCAGAGCCTTCCACTGCCTGGCCGCGTTATATCGCCCTGTGGGTGCCCTTGCTGCCGCTTGCTTTTTTCTCGATCTATATCGGGAAACAAGCCTGGGAATTGCTCTATGTGCGCTCGCTGAAAACCCCGGAGCAAACGGTAAACCATTTCATGAACCACCTGGATTTCCACCGTTTTCGGGAGGCCTACGATTTGTTTGTTCCCGACCCTGTTTACACGTTCGATCAATACCTGCTCGAATTATCGGTAACGGAAGGCGGACTCTTGCCGAATTACGCCAAACTCGACAGCTTGTCAACCCGGCTGCTCAGCCAGCGCGGCGATTCGGCCACCGTGCGGGTGCAGTCGTTCTGGCGCACCAGCCTTGGGCGCAGGGAAAGAACTGAAACGATGCGCCTGGCCCGGCATGGAAGCAACTGGCTTTTGATTCCACCCGAATTCAGGCCGGAAATACCCGAAGAGCAAATGCACAAATACACCATCACCTTGTTTAAGCGCATGGGCAAAAGAGTGGTGAGCAGCTTCCCGACCGTCACGGAAGACGAAATACGCAAACCCTTTGCTGCTGTGCGTCAGGTGAATATTCTGCGGTTTGGCAAACGACATTATATCACCGGAGAGGTGGTCAATGCCGACAATGTGCCGGTGAACATCGCCCTGCGGGCCAGGGTTTACCACAGCGATACATCCTGGACGGATTTCTTCCCCGAAGAAGCTTACAGGTATAATCTCTCGCCCAAGGTTTCATCGGCTTTCCAGATTGAGATCGGAAGAAACATCCCCATACAAAAGGTCGATTTCTTCATTGAAACCGATGTCACGGAGCGCGGCTACCTGCACGGCGGCGTATTGGATTGGAAGCTGCGCGACAGTGCCCGCGGCAGGCTTGCGGTTGATGTGGGCTTTTACAACGACCTCGCCATGCGCATCAATATACCCGGCGCATTGCTCGAAGAGCGCGATGCCACAGGCACCATCGTTCAGGTGCAGACCTTGTTGGGAGATCGGGCGGTGGCCAGCGGTCAGCATATCTCGTTCACGCGTGCCATCGCACCTGCGGGTGGTTGGGTGCAACGGGAAACCCGCTTCCCTTTGCGCATTTATGTCAATAACCGCCTGCGTGAGCTGCAGCCCAACGAGCAAACCGGCCTGGCAGAGTCTATCGGCGGTTTTCGCTTGTATCCCCATTGTTTCATCGGAGAAGAACTATACCTGCATTGAAGATCCGCCTATGAAAACGCAAACACTTCGCTGTATCCTGATCGCAGGCCTGGGTGCTTTGGCTTGCCGGAATCCGAAAACGGCTTTGCCCAATCTGGTATCTTTACCTGATACCCTGAAATTTCCTTTGACCGGTTTTCAGGTTTTATTGGATGCAGATACGCTTGAAGCCTGGGTGAGCGGGCCTGTTCAGACCTATCCTTTGCATGCGAAAAAGTCGGCCGGAAGTTGGTTTTTTACTTCAGACCAGAAGCATGGTGTAGTGGAAGGGCCTGCGGGTCTGGTATTCCGCAGCGGGAAGAAGCAGCTGGCAAAACCGGTTTGGATAGCAAACGCAGCAACGGCAAGTGGAACATCCTCGGTGTACTTCACTCCCAAAACCATCAATCTCGACAGTGCCCAGGATGTGCACCGCATGGAGCATCTGGTGGATGTTTGGCGGAATCTGCTCGCGTTGGATTCAGGACGCACCTTGTATTTTGATGAACGCCTGATCGAACTCGGTACCCGCGCCGGAACTTACCGCGGGGTGGCCGATCGGCCGCTATCTTCGTACTACGTGCATTCCGGATCCTGCCGCGATATTCCGGTGCGCTACCGTTTTAACGATACCGCCGGCATGGCAGTCATCAGCGCCGGTCCGCTCACCGACGACTGGAACAACGAACAAGCCGGTGGCACATTGGTCGTATTTGCGCTGCGGCAAAAAGGTAAAGTTTGGCGCTATGAAAGCCGATTGCTGCATGCCCATGCTTCCGTTGCCGTGCCAAAAGAACAGGCCTTGGGTGCCATCCTGCAGGTGAGCGTGCACCGTACCCATTCACCCTTAATCGAACTGGTTCAAAACTGAAAGGATATGAAGCGTTTGATGGCCGTAATGCTGGTACTTGGAGGTTGGTTGTTGTACAGACTGTATGTGCCGATTGCAGACCGCGAAGGCTTGCCGGAATATGTGCGGCTCGATCGGATTGCCGAAAACCACCAGCCCGAAATGCGTTGGACTCATCATTCCATATTCCCGCCAGACAGTCAATCTATGGTGGATTTTCTACGCGATTATGCCGCCTTGTGGGCGCATTTGAATCACCTGCGGCAAACCAACGATGTACAGGCAGGGAAAGCCTATTACACAGAGAACTGGTTCAGACAAATATGCCGGAACCCGGCGCCATTCCAAGCCGATAACCGGCGCTACGACCTTAGCCATGCCATTGGCGTCGAGAACTGGTCGCAAGACAAACTCATTTGCACCCTCAGCGATACGGTTAAGCTGCGCTACGAAGAAAGCGGAACGCAACGCAATGCCAGGGCCCTGGTTTGGGCTGTGATGCTGAAACAGGGAGATCACTGGCGCCTCGACGCCATCCGCTTTGGAACTGAAGAACCTATGCCATGAAAGAATCGCTGCCCCATATTGTTTTTGTCTCGCCTTATCCGCCGAGCATGGTGACCTTAAACGAGTATGGTTATCACTTTATCCGCGCTTTCAGAAGAAGTGCGGAAATAGGGAAGATAACCGTGCTCTGCCCGCGGCTGCCGAAAGGCGCGTCTTATGAGACCTATGCGGAAGAGGGTATCGAACTGCTTCCTTGCTGGGATTTTAATTCGGTTTTAGCCGCCTTTCAGATTAAACGCCAAATGCGCAAGCTGGAAGCCGATGCAGTCATCTTCAACCTGCAGTTTATGACTTTCGGCGAAGGTAAGGTGCCTGCCGCATTGGGCTTGCTCGCACCCTGGCTCTGCCGGCGTGAGGGGTTGCCGGTGATAACACTTCTTCACAATATTACGGAGACGGTAAAACTGGAGAATATTGGATTAAGCAAGGGCGGACTGGCGGCTAAACTGATGCTGCAGATCGGGCGTGTTTTAACCCGTTTCATTCTCAAGTCTGATTTGGTTGGTTTAACCATTTCGCAATACGTAGGCATCATCCGCGAGGCATACAAAGTGAAACATGCCGTGCTGCTTCCGCATGGGAGTTTTGATCTTCCGGAACGCATTCAACTTCCCGACGATCCGGATACGTATAATTTGCTCGCGTTCGGAAAATTCGGGACCTATAAAAAGGCAGAGGTTCTGCTGGAAGCACTGCCCATCCTGCGGCAGCGGTATCCGCATAAGCAGTTTCGTGTTACCATTGCCGGAACAGACAATCCGAATGTAAAAGGATATATCGACAGGCTTCAAATACAATACCGGCACGATCCGGATGTGGTTTTCACCGGCTATGTTCCGGAGGAAGAGGTAACCGCACTTTTTCAAGCAGCCACCTTGATTGTTTTCCCATATACTGCTACTACCGGAAGTTCGGGTATCCTGCATCAGGCCGGCAGTTATGCCCGCGCCTGTGTGCTCCCGAATATGGACGATCTGGCGCGGGTGGTGGAGGAGGAAGGTTATGCAGGTGAATACTTCGAAACGGCCAATCCGCACTCGCTGGCTGCTGCGATCGGGCGATTGCTCGAGAACCCGGACAGGCGAAAAGCCATTGAAGATGCCAATTACCGCGCTGCTGCCGCCTTGTCGATGGATGATCTGGTAAACTGGTATCTGGCGCATCTGCAATCATTACAAACAAAAGCTCCCGGGCTTGAAGTGAGTTTTATGGGAAAATCAATGCCCGAACAGTTTACACCCATTCGCCAACCGCATGCTTCGGGAGACCGCTCACTTGCTGTCGGACATGTCCAATGGTCGGATGCAAAAGGGCTGCAAACCTGGCATGTTTTGCGGCTCAGCGGTGCTTTTTGTGCCGGCTCTATTCCTGATTTCAAGGCGATCCTGGATGACCTGAAAACGCCTGTCAGTGGCGGTCTTTATCTCGATATGCATGCCGTTGAGCGCATCGATTTATTGGGATTGAACGAGTTGATTCGTTTGCACCGTTACCTAGGGTCGAAGCACCGGCAACTGCGCATTCTCTGCGCAGAGAAAAGCGATTTGTATCAATGGCTGCAGGAGTCAGGGCTTGCTTACTTTCTCCGGATTGCCCGCACCGACAACCAGGCTGTGGCCGGAGTTTTCAACAAGAAACATGAACAGGGCAAGCAAGATGAGCGCATACAGGCCGGCACCGAGTACGTGAAAAACATCGTCCCAAATGAAGCGGGAAGCAGGCAGCATTCCGGCACTGATCCACAATACCCCCGCCCACGTTAGGATGAATAAGCCCCGGGTTCTCCACTTTTTTCGCTTCGAAGGCATTGCCAAGGGGCCGGTATGTCTTTCAGTTCCCGGCGTATGACGGTAGTTAAGCAACAGGCCTATCCCAACAATGCTGCTGAGTATTTGAAGCAGGAAAAACACCCGCACGGGCTCGTCTGTAAAAGGCAGTTGCCATTGTTGAGCCAAAACCGGAAACCATTGAATGCAAAGGCCGTCGTGGTGCGTGAAGCTATCCCAAGCCCAATGGCTGAAAACACCCGCCAACAGCGCCAGGAGATGCGACAACGGTCTTTTCAAAGCTTGGCTGATGAAATCCGCCGGGGCTCCTATCCCGAAGCGGCGAACCAATACAGCCGGCATGATTTCCGCGCAGAGTTGCCGCAACTTCCATTGCCAGGCCAGACAAAGAAGTGTACCAATCAGCACTTGCGTCCAAAGCGACGCTGCTCCAATGGCGTGAGCCCTCAGACGCAGGTAGAACTCCATGTCGGGAGCAATGCTGCCCGCTACCAATGCGATACCCGAAAGTTTCCAGGGAAGGCGTTGCAAATAAACTACGGCAGCAGGATGCGCGGCTGTGAATGGCATGGCAGCTTTGGACCTGCAAATTACAAGGAAGGCAAAGCATTGACGGAAAATTCCGCAGATTATTTATTGAATTGGATAAGGGTTCGTTTGGGAAAGAATACGGCTTTTTTCGCTGGGGTCGGGGCCGCGGAAACCAGTGTTTTGTCTAAGTTCGTCAGGATGGGTTGTAAGAAGTTTTCGCAGGAATACGCCGGAAGAAGGAGGCTTTTCATCCAAGGGTTGTTTTTGATGCTGGCTTTTGCACTGAACAACGTTTTACATGCGCAAGGTGACGAAGCATGTCAGGCTGCGGGCTTTGAAGCTGTACCTTTCATGAATGGCAGCTTTGAGTTCCCGGTGGTGAAGGGCAATACCATGCAGCCCGCCCGCTTGTTGCGCGGCTGGAAAACGAACGACCGCGCGTCTTTTGTCGAGATTTGGAACAACCAGACCAGCCCCGATGTCAAAGCGGTGGATGGAACCCAATTCATCGAACTCAATGCAGCAGGACCGGGAGCGCTGTGGTTCGATGTCATCAGCAGCGGAAGCCGTTGCATCCGCTGGTCGTTCTGGCACAAGGCCCGTGTGGCTTCCTTGCCCGATCGGGTAGATGTCTGGCTGGGAGCCGATACCGGTAAAAAAACCTATGCCGGCCGTTTCACAGCCGAAGGGAATGAATGGAAACAGCACAGTGGTATCTATGTCGTGCCGGCCGGCCAGTGGATTACCCGTTTTTATGTCGCGTCGGTTCCCGAGCCCGATCGCGATCCTTCCATTGGGAATTTTATCGATGCCGTAGTGTTGGAACGCAGTGGCAGTTCTGATGTTTCCGACAGCAGCGGACTCCTGTTTTCACCCAATCCCGCCGGGCGCGATATCCGCTTCCTTCGCCTTCCATCAGAAAACAACTGCACCGCCCGCATTTACAACCGCAACCAGGAGTTGAAGCTGGCCCTCAACAGGCTTCAAACCCAACAATCGTATAGCTTAGCCGGGCTACCTGTCGGAACCTATTACCTGCACCTGCACGATGCTTCCGGACAGGTGTTTCAGGTTGCTCAACTGATCAAACAAGATGAATAAACGCAAGACGATACTGCGTTGGCTGGCCCTTCTGTGCCTTGCGCCCCAATCGGCTGTGCAAGCCCAGGAGATACAGGAAAATGAAGCGGTTCATCGGGTTGAACGTTTCGATTCACATGCCTGGAGCGACATGAAGCTGCGCCATGAACAACAAGGCGAATATGCCTACAGCAGTTTGCATGCGACCGAGGGGAACCAGGCCCTGCAGGTAATGGCGCCGCTTAAACCCTTGAGCAATACCCATTACCTCGATAACAACAGCGTTTCTTTCGGGCTTGCAACGCCTTTGTTGCAAACAGAAGACTGGTCGAAGTACCGGTTTGTGACAATCGATATTTACATGGGTGAAAACCCGACAGGGTTGTCTGAAGCACGCCTGTACCTCACCAACTCCGCCGGAAAAACGGAATACACGTCTTTGATTTTGGGTTGGCAGCTTTTTCAGTGGGAAAACAGGCAAATGACTTTCCCCCTGCGGCCGAATGCCTATCTGTACGGACAGTTTTCGGCCGAAGTGCTGCGCGATGTCAAGGATGTCAGGCTTTCACTTTGCCGGTACAGCGATCAGACCTTTGATACGGCCCGGCCATTGTCGTCCATCGAATTCCACGTAGACAACATGAAGTTGGACGGTCACGGCCTGTGGGACGCTTTCGAAGCCCCTGCGGCCTGGTCGTGCAATACCGCCCTTTCCCTGGCGCATCCTTCACAAGCCCCGGACAGCATGGGCGGCGTATTGATGGTGAGTGCCCGCCCGGGTATAGACTTTCTCAGTATCCGCTCCCGCAATGTATTCAGCAACCGACCGACGCCGGCAGGCTGGGCGCCCGACCGCATGAGCGTTTGGTTCTGGAGCCGCAATACCATGAAGCCGGTGCGGGCCAAGGTGGGAGGGGTGATGGTCGGCTTTGGGAAACGCATGGAATCGCGTGGCCAATGGACGCGGTTTGAATGGAAAGTGGGCGGTGTTTTCTCGACACCCATTCCCCCGTCTGAACTGGAGTTTCTGGTCAATTCTCCGGTCGATGAAAATTTCCTCCTCCTGGAAGATATCCTGCTGATTTGCAAACTGCCGGCCGCGCGCCCTGTGAAACCGGCTCATTTTGCCAGAAGGCGCTCTTCGCTGGTCTTGGATATCAGCAGAAACAACGGCGCGATCCTGTCCATTAAAGACCGCGAAAGCGACCGCCTGCTGTTCAGTGGCAACGAATCGGAAGAACTCTGGAAGCTTTACTTCAACCACGATGACGCACTGCCCATGTTGTCGGCCGGTATGTTTGCGCCCGGCAAGGAAGGAGCGCGCTTTATCCTCCACGAACCGCAGCAGCGTTTGCAATACATCTGGGAACGCGACACCCAGTACCTGGAAATCAATTTTCAGTTTCGCCTGAAGCCGGGCGACCTGCTGGATATTGTGCCGGAGATCATCAACAAAACACCCTATACCATCCGCAAGCTGATCCTGCCGCGCAGGCTGTGCTTCCCACTCGATGACCTGAAGGAGGTGCTCTATCCGGTGCAGGATGGCATTGTCTTATTGCCTGAATTCTTCCGCGAAAAGCGGAGCAGTTTTCTGGGCAGACCGCCACTCTTTGCCGACGTAATCGGCATCCGGACGGCGAACGGCGGCTATGGCGTGTACCTGATCCAGGATTCGCGCTATCACATGGAGCTCATCCCCAGGCACAACCACAAGCTTCCTGTCACGCAGCCCATGAACATCGGTGTCGGCGCCAACGAAAGGGAAGGCTGGCTGGAGTTTGAATATGTGACCAGCATTGGCATCAACCGGCAATGGATCGGTCCGACCTTGCGCATCCGCAACCATTGCAACTTTATGGAACTGGCGGAGGCTTACCGCATGGAAAACGGTTTCAACGATACCAACCGCTATCCCACGCTGGCGCAAAAACTCGGTTCAACGGCGGCCATGGAAAGCCTGGGGCAGCAGATGGTGCAATCGGTCGAGATCTACAAAATGGTCGAATGGAACAAGGCGCCGGAAGGCAAAGCCTGGACCACGATCCGCGACGATTGGATGGCGCGCCTTCCGCGGCCGGGCATCCTGCATCTCACGCATTGGCAAAAAGGCCGCGACGGCGACCCGAATCCCCTCGAGAATAACAAACTCGAAGACAACCATCCGGAAGCCCTGCCGATCTGGTGGGGACGCTACGGTCCGGAACAGGATTTACAGAGCATGATGCGCCATGGCCGCGAACTGGGCTTCCAGTTCATGCCGTTCACCAACTGGACGGTCTGGAACACGCTCGATCCGCAAACCGGCCAGCTGCCCGTTTTTGCCGAAACGCCTGCCGCCGTGCGCAAAGCCCGCGGTCCGGCCTATCCGTACATGGAGTACAAAGGCTATATGATCAAGCCCTGGCACAAGGATGTGCGCCTGCGCAACGACCGCATGTTCAACTACTACACCTACGAAGTGCCGCAGGAATTGATGTTTGTCGATATGACCGGCGAACGCTCCTGGCGCTATATGCTGGGAGGCAACGATACGACGGTGTCTGTAGCGGCCTATACGCAGGCAGTTATCAACGAAAATTACAGGCTCAGCAAGAAGAAGCCGCTGTTCACAGAAGGTGTTTACGACCGCATCGCCAATTCGGTAACCGGTTATTGCCAAACGCATAAACAGAAGTTCTGGAACGGGATATTGTATCACCTGGGCGATGAATTCACGCATTGGGCGGCGTATCCCTTTGCAGCGGCGGTATTGCACGACCTGACGGCATTCTATCCGCACGACCTGAACTCGGAAGTCTGGCCCTCAGAATCCAGGGCGCTGCTTTCGTATTACTGCGGAGCCGGTTACAATTTCATGGTCGACCTTACCAAACACATGGGAGAGGAGGAGAACAGCGTCCGCATGCTGGGCAGTTTCCAGCAGTCGGTCAATGGCCGCAGTTTTGGAAGGAAAATGCTCAGTCACCGCTGGCTGACGGAAGATTACAGCGCCGCTCAGACAGTCTGGGATCACCCGGAAGGAAACTGGCGTGTCACCACCCTTTTCCGCACACCTGAGCACGCGGAGCCTGTGCGCACAGAGCAGGGCTTTGGCATAGCGCCCGACGGATTCTTTGCGCGCTTCGACGACCTCCATGCCGTATCCGGAATCTTCACCGGCCTGTGTTTCGATGCGCCTTTGGCGCCGGGCGACCATTACCTGCGTTTTGAATCCGGCCAGGCAAGTGCTGAGCTGTATTACCTGCGCGGTCCGGGCACAATCCTGGAATGGCCACTCGCTTCGGCCTTGCTCAATCAGGGCGAATTGTATGTGGAGTTTTTGGATGGAACGGCCGTGCGCATACGCCAGCCTGAACGCACTGCACGCGGTTTCAGGCTCTTGGTCGGAGAAACCTGGCTCGGTATGCCGGTGAAGCGCTGGATGGTGCGCATGTCAGGAAGCAGGGATATACCCGGTGAACTGATTTCTCAGCGCGAACTTGCCCGCTGGAACCTGTCTCGCGCTACCTACGAGAACCTGCTGTTTCAGGCGGAAGACAATCAGGTGGTGCTGCAGCATCCTGCCGCCCACGAAGGTGCCGGCAAATACATGACCGAGCCCATTACTGCCCATTTTGACCAGGGTGTAAAGTTCAGGATGAAGGTGGATGGCGTGAGCCCCGGAACCAAGTTTGCGATTCAATTCCAGGAAGAAGGCGGCGGATGGCAGGCCATCAACGTGTTCCAGGGGGAAGCGGATACCGAGATTGAAGTAGATGCCGGAAAACTCACCCAATGGGCAGGTCCGCGCCGCGTGCGTCTGGTGGTTTGGGTTGAAGGCGCCAATGCCACCTTGAAACTCAGCAACGCCCGGCTGGATGCGGTGTTTTGAATCCATTGTGTTTGGGTAAGTGCAAGGATATAGACCTGTTGGAAGAGGATTTCTCTGTTTCCCTTCAACTGAGGCGAATCAGTTGCACGTATAGTTGCCGTCAAATGGAGAAACTTCGAATGATGGGTATTTGATCGCGCCAGGAACTGATCTTTTGGCCCTATCTTATTGTCTTTTAACTCTTTACGACGTTTTCCGACACGCCGAATGAAACACATTCGGGGCCAGGTAAGTTATGGATAAGTTTTAAAAAAGAGCTTTTTTGAGAATTTTTTGAGGGGCGCTTTCGGGCTGTTTTGATCGCCTTGGGATGGTTTGCAAAACCATGAGGTGAATACAAATCATGCCTGCAAAATGGGAGGCTTGGGAAAAGATGAGTCAAAATTGAGTGAATTATGCGGCCATTTTGAGCCCATAATGAGCCAACTTTGAGTCAATCCGGACGATCCAGGGGGCAAATTGGCGACTGGTAAGGTATTAACGGCTGGGACAGGATGAATGGCCTTGTTATCGACTATATGCACTTTACCTCAGCCAAGGGCTCTTACTTAGGGGTAAAAATCGCCGAAGAAACAGGACAAAATGGGGATAAAGGTGGGGTAGTTTTGGGGCCCAAGTTTAGAAATGGAATAGAGCTCATGCAAAACACTCTTTGGCAACAGAGAGATAGAATTTGGAAAAATGAGCGATGCGGGTTATGATTGTTGTGCAATGACCCTCGAAGCAGGAAATTTGGCGATTAATGCACAGTACGAGACTGAAAGTGCCGAAAACAGGCATCCAGTAGGTGGGGAGGATAAAACAATTCAACAATTCCTAAGTAACAATTCAGATATTCTTGGCCTACAACGCAGAAGGGAAAAGGAGATAATTTATTTTACTAATACAACAGGTTCTGGACAACAGAAGTCAAAAAAACATACAAATCGTTATGTTGCATATCTCTAAGTACATAGCTAAATTTAAATAGTAATAATAATTTCAACATTAAATAAATAATAAATGGAAAACACAAAAAGAGGAGATGAAATTCCTTGGGGAGAAACGATTCCACATGTTGAGAAATACGCTGTAGAAGCTTTAGAAAAATTAGAAGCCATTGATTATGAGACATCGAAATCAGCAACTGATATTTATGTAAAATTCAGAGAGTTGCATAACGAAGTAGAACTTCCGGAAAACACTTTTAGGAAAGTACTTTCGGATTTAACTAAAGATAAAAACTCTAGAATAACAAAGCAAGAAAGTCGAAATGGCTATTTTCTTACGACATTCAGCGTTTTAAGATCAGAAGACATTTCAGAGAATAATTCAACAATAAAAGGTGCTGAAGCTTTACTAACTGAGAATGATATATTTCCAGAACCTGATAGCCAATTTAGCGAAAACTCAAATATTTCCAAACGAGAATTTTTACTCTATCCTCTTCTTGAACAATGGCTTTCCGACCAAAACTTCAGGGTTGCAAAGAATGTTTTTAATAAACGTTCCAATGAGACCTGGGGTAATCCTGATGTTGCAGGTATAAAAGTAGAAGAACATCTAAATCGTTTTGAAATTGAAATTGCGACTATAGAAGCTAAGCCAAGCAAAGACAAGTGGGGCAACAATTGGCGCAAAGATATTTTTGAAGCTATATCTCATAAACGATACGCAAACAGAGTATATTTTTGTATAGCAGTAAAATTTGGCGACAAATTATCTGAAATGTCTGACATCAAATATTACTGTGAACTATATCGTGTGGGTTTAATATTGATAGAAATTAATCCTAGCTTATTCATTAAATATGAAGGTAAAAATATTTCAGTAAATGGATTTAACGAAGATGAAAAAGAATTGATATTTATTACAGAAAAACTTCCCGCACCCTATGATTACGTGCCACTGAAATATCAACGTGAGTTTTGTGAAAACACACTCGGAATAAAGAACATTACTGAACTCTTTAACTTTGGTGATACTACTAAAATATAATCCCAATTCGTGCATTAGAGAATTACTTTCCGCTGAAGAACTCGTTCTGCTCTTAGATTTGAGCTATCATGCACGACCTCAGACATGATTATAAAAGCCGAAAGATAAGCCCATGGGGCGGCATCAAGTTCTTTTACAAGACCTACGTGCAGAGTGGGATTCGCGATAGTTTGTTGCAGGTGGATTTGCCGCAGAAGGGCAGCAATCGGGGTTACGAGTCTGTTGATTTGGTGGAAGGCTTCATGACCAGCGTGGTTCTGGGCTCAAGACGTCTGGCGCATTCAGAGTATATCCGGCAAGATGAAGTCATCAGGGAGATATTTGGGTGGGAGCGCGGTATGGCATGCGCCAGCACATTTAGCAGATTCTTCAGCAAGTTTAGCGTTGACAGGAATAACGAGGTGTTTCCTGCAATCATGAAGTCTTGGTTCGAGTCAATGGCCGTAAAGAAAATGACCATTGACATTGATAGCACGGTAATTACGCGTTATGGCAAGCAAGAAGAGGCTTGCGTTGGCTATAACCCAACCAAGCCGGGGCGGGTATCTCATCATCCTTTAATGGCATTCTGTGACGACCTGAAAATGGTTGTAAACGCCTGGATGCGTTCTGGTGATAGCCACAGCAGCACCAATATGGACGAGTTCTTCACAGAGTTGTTGGAAATTGTGCCGGCCGAAAGAATTGGCTTGTTGCGCGGAGATTCTGGTTTTTGTGGAGAGAAGATATTCCAACTTCTTGAGAACCAGTCTACTGCTGTGAACTATATCATCAGGATGAAGCATACACCAGCTTTGATCAACCGTATTCTGGAACAAAGCACATGGATAGTAAGCAGCCAAGTTGCCAACCAGGTAAAGTACTGCGAGTTTGATTATCAGGCCCATGGATGGTCAAAGCCACGACGAATAGTAGCTGCCTTGATTCCGGAACTTGGGAGGCAGGACCAACAACAGCAGGTTATGTTCGCCGAAGACGAGATAAGGAGCAACCATCGCATCATGGCATTTGTTACCAATTCCAGCCTTCCATGCAAGGAAATCCACACACTCTACAATGGTCGGGCTGATTGCGAAAACCGAATCAAGGAGTTGAAATATGATTATGGCATTGATGGCTTTGCTCTTCAGCAATTTGGTGCGATGGAGGCCGCATTTCGATTCACTATGCTCGCCTACAACATCATGAGTTTGTTCAGGCAGAAGGTTTTGCTTAGTCAAAGCGCTAAGCGGTTGAATACCATAAGGTTCCAATGCATTGCAATAGGATCTTACCTCGGAAAAAGCAACGGCAAAAAGACACTAAAGCTATCCGCTGAGGGCAAACGACGACATTTCTTGGAGCACATTTTCGGAAACGCCGACACCCTCGCACCCCCATTTCAGTTTTCTAATGCATGAATTGGGATAATAAGTTCTTGGCCAAAAGGGAGTGTTCAACGAACTGTGTCAGCAGTCAAAATTAGTTAATTCTTTCAGTCATTGTTGATAACAGAGTTTAACAGGGGGGTCTGGGGGGAGTTGGTAACTTGTGAATTGCTGTGAATAGGTTGTTAATTTGGGATTCG
>JBKDBI010000217.1:0-7238 GCA_046314695.1 Bacteroidota bacterium
ATAAGAAGGTTTCGCAGTATTTCTTTGACTTCCTGTGAGACAAGGGAAAGGGGAGGTGCAGATTGTAGAGTGTCCGCGCGACGCTATGCAAGGGCTGCCGTATCATGTGCCTGCAGAAAAGAAGATTGAATACCTGCGGACGCTTTTCGATTGTGGTTTTGATACACTGGACTGCGGCAGCTTTGTTTCTGCCGCCGCTGTGCCACAACTGGCCGATACTGCCGAAGTGCTTCAGGCTACAGCCGGAGAAAGCGAAGGAAATCGTTTGTTGGTTATCGTAGCCAACGAACGTGGAGCGAAGGCTGCAGCGGAGTTTTCACAGGTGCATTTTCTTGGTTTCCCTTTTTCTGTTTCAGAAACTTTCCAGTTGCGAAACACCAATACCACCCGCGAAGAGGCTGTAAAACGCCTGCTCCGGATCCAAGAAACAGGCGCAGCAGCAGGGAAGGAATGCGTTGTGTATCTCAGCATGGGTTTTGGTAATCCCTACGGCGACCCCTACAGTCCGGAAGACACGGCGCGTTGGGCCGAGCGGATGGCAGGTTACGGTTTTCGGTATATTTCATTGAGTGATACCGTTGGTGCAGCCGATCCGGCACATGTAACACAGCTGTTCAGCGATTTGATACTGCGTTTCCCGGACGTGGTATTCGGAGCCCATTTTCACAGTGTGCCCGGTGCCTGGCGCGAAAAAGTAGATGCAGCACTGGATGCGGGTTGCCGCCGTTTTGACGGAGCCATAAAGGGCTTTGGCGGATGCCCGTTCGCAGCAGATGCCCTAACCGGCAATCTGCCTACCGAATTGCTGGTAGATTACCTGGAACGCGAAGGCTGGCAAACCGGAATCGACAGGGAAGCGTTGGCAGCGGCGGTAGCCAAGGCGCCGGCGGTGTTTCATTGAAGAAACTGCAGGTTATCGCAACTTTTTTTCAATTTGAAGGAGCAAATTAGGCTGTTGTAAACCAGCTTTTTATTTTTGATTTCCCTTACCCCTCATGCAACAACGCGCTCCGGTCTTTACCCTGTGGATTTGTGCCATCATCATTGGCATCAGCCTTTTCCGCAACATCGATTTCCGCAACTTCAGCGTAACCCAGCCTGCGCTCAGCCTGGTGTATTTTCTCACGCTGCTGTTTGTAATCTACAGCCTGGTAAGCGACGCACGCAGACAGAAGCGGCGGAAGTCTGCCGGACAATGAGTTCCGGATTGGATCAAAGTCGATTTCCAGGTTTGAAATAATTTCACCTTCGCAAATACACTGCGAACCCGGCTGCGTACTTTGCAGTATGTCCTTATATGTTAAATCCGATTCGATTCCTTTAGATGAACAATTCCTGGAAGTCTTCGAACACCTTACGCGCACTTCTTTGCAACAGGAATTAGATCCTGCAGCTGTTCCCGCTGTCAGAAAGCTGTCGAAGCAGCTGGGCTTTATGCCGGAAGAAGTTGTTGTCATGGCAGCAGCGTTTGGACTGTATAAAAAAGGACGGCGGGTGCCGCAACTGAAGGTTGAACTGCTGACAGCGCCGTATTTCCTTTTTCGCTCCATGCATGTGGAAGCGATAGATCGTCTCATCAAATATGGTTTCTTCAACGAGGTTGAAATGGAGGGAAAAGATTGCTACCAGTTGCCCAGGCAAGTCTACTTGTCCATTTTATGGGATAAGCCGGAGGCTTTGATCAAGCTCCGGCCGGTCGGGTTGGAGCGGATGCTGGAGTACTTTCATACGCATGTATTAAGCCGCAACAGTACCTATGATGAAGTGAATCTGATGGAGGAGTTTTCATTCCTGAGTGAAATGAATGAAGAACTCACTTTATCCAGGCAGGTGTTGGGCAAAATGAGCACCATGGAAGCGTTCGTGGCAATGGCTGTTTGCGCCAATAAGCTCTTTTACGATGTGCCGTTTGATTCCGGTATGCTGCGGAAGTTTTTCGGTGTCAGCATCTCCACGCGCAATATGCTGCGGGCCATCGCAGCGGAGAAATGCGTTTTTATCCTTTCAGGCCATATCAGGATTACCGGCAGTGGCCTCGTAGACGATGAGCCACAGTTGGAGCTGACCGAAGCCGGTATCGATTATTATTTACAGGAACTGCCCAGGGATATCCTGCAGAACCTGTTGCGCCGCGACATGCGCCTGCCGGCACACGCCATTAAAGCCAATCAAATCGATGCAGTAAAACTCATCTTCGACGCCGGCATGCAAAGGCAGGCAGACGACCTGAAACAACTGATGATGCCGGCGTTTTATGAACGCTATCAGCGCAGCCTCGGCAAGCATACCCGCATGCGTGGAATCACCGTCCTGTTCTACGGTGTATCAGGGACCGGTAAAACGGAACTCGCCTTGCAGTTGGCGCGCCAAAGCAAGCGCGATCTCTTTCGCTTCGATGTAGGGCAGATTCTCAGCAAATGGGTGGGTGACAGCGAAAGGAATCTGAAGTCCAGATTGCGCGAATACAGGTATTATCAGCAGCAAAGCGAACATCCTCCGATACTCTTCCTGAATGAATGCGATCAACTGCTCAGCAAGCGGCTCAATATCACCCAATCGGTTGATCAGATGCGCAATACCATGCAGAATATCCTGCTCGAAGAGCTCGAGACCTTTGAGGGAATACTGATTGCCACCACCAATATGACCATGAACCTCGATCCGGCTTTCGAGCGGCGTTTTTTGTACAAGGTGCGATTCAATGCGCCCGACCGGCACATCACAGCTCAGCTATGGAAGTTGGCCTTGCCGCGCCTCAGCACGGATCAAGCGGATACCCTTGCTGCTCAATTTGCTTTCATGCCGGGTGAAATGCAGAATATCGCAGTAAAACTCCGACTCCGGCGCATGTTGCAGCCCCGTTGCCCGTACTTCGAAACTGCCATGCAGTTGTGTCGCGAGGAGAAATGGGGTGAATCGCTTGTGCAGCTTGGTTTTCGGCAGAATTGATCTGCCGCTGAATCCCTGAGATGTGATACCGAAAGGAAGCATACGCTGCCTTGTCGCGCTACTATTTTTTGCACATTCCTGTTTCTTTGCTAAATTGATGCGCTCCTAGCGGATCAAAAACTTATCAATGGCTTATGCAGTGGTCGATATCGAAACCAATGGTGGCACTCCCGGACCGGGAACTGTTACCGAGCTTGCGGTATGCATTACAGATGGTCAGCGGCTCCTGGCGCGCAGCGAATGGCTGATCCGGCCGGATGCAGCAATCAGTCCGTTTGTGCAGCGCCTCACCGGCATCCGGTCCGAAGATGTCGAAGATGCACCATCGTTCCGTGACCTGGCACCTGAAATTGCAGCCCGGTTGGAGGGGCATGTCTTCGTGGCGCACAATGCCGCATTCGATCATACCTACCTGCAACGCGAATTTGAAGCCTGCGGAGCAGCGTACAAAGGGCTTTGGAATCAAGGCCGGCTGTGTACGGTGCAACTCGCCCGAAAAGTATGGCCGGGTCAGGCATCTTATTCGCTCGGGAATATTTGCGCAGCACTGGGCATTGCTGTTGAACACAGGCACCGGGCCGGAGGCGATGCCGAAGCAGCATTGAGCCTGTTGCACCGCGCAGTGGAACTCAAAGGCGCTGCCTTCCTGGAGTCGATGGTGAAGCGGCGTGCCGTATTGCTTCCGGCCGGGATACAAGCCGGCGATCTTCCTGAGCATCCGGGGGTGTACTATTTTCTCGATGCCAAGGGGCGTGCTATATACATTGGCAAAGCCATCAACCTGCGCAAACGCATCGTTTCGCATTTCAGCCGCAATGGCAAGGGCGGAGAATGGCTGCAACGCGTAGCGGAAATCCGCACCGAGCCGGCAGGCAATGAGCTGGCCGCGCTGCTGCTCGAATACCTGGCCATCCTGAAACACCAGCCTGAATGCAATGTACAAGGGCGTTTCCCGCTGCAATTGTACCATTTGTTCATTTACCATAACCGCGCAGGTCAGCCCAAACTGGCCATCGCCCGTGGCAGGAAGCCGGAACAGGTAATGCAAACGTACCGCAGCCGCGACGCAGCCCGCGACGCCTACCTGAGGCTGCTCGAAACGCATGCCATCTGCCCGGTGTTCAATCACCAAAGCCGGCAGCGCTGTGCGAAACCCGATTGTTATTGCAAGGAAACACCCGAAACGCGCGATGCCTTGCATGCCGACCGGATTGCCATCCT
This sequence comes from Bacteroidota bacterium, assembly GCA_046314695.1. GTDB lineage: Bacteria > Bacteroidota > Bacteroidia > NS11-12g > UBA955 > REEB481. Next base: position 4,171 of record JBKDBI010000217.1, read on the forward strand.
GGTGCAGACGGCCGCATTGCGCGATGTCGGACGCTTTTGGGTATCCGGTGCCGGACGAATTCCGGGCGAGAAAAGTGTGCTTCTTATGCAAGGAGAACAACCCCTGGCTTTCGGCTTCGCACCTGCCGATGCCGATCCGCCGCCGGAAGAAATTCCGGATTATCTGCAAGCGCTGCCCGATGCCGCCAATCTCCGCGCACTTGTTGAGCCTTTCCTTCTGCACAAAAAAACATTCAACCTGTCCTCCTCCTGATACCTTTTAAACCCTGAGAAAATGGAAAAGTCAAGCATACAAAAAACACACAAGCTGCGTGAAAACCTGCGGCTGATGCGCAAACGCTGCAAGCGATCACAGGAAGAAGTTGCACGCGCGCTCAGCATTACGCGCAGCGCCTATAACAGCTATGAAAATGGCATTGCAGAACCATCCATAGAGCTGATCATCCGACTGAGCGAGTACTTCTCGTTGTCAGTAGATAAGCTCCTCAAGGTGGAATTGGCTTCCCTGCCGGAAAGTGTACTCTCGCAAATTGAGAAAGGATATGATATGGACATCAGTGGCACCCGCCTGCGTGTGCTGACCACGACCGTCAACACTGAAAATGAAGACAATATCGAACTGGTGCCTGTCAACGCCAAAGCCGGTTATACCAATGGATATGCTGATCCGGAGTTTATCAAAGTGCTGCCGGCATTCAATCTGCCTTTCCTCAACCCGGGCCGCAAATACCGCTCTTTCCCCATCAGCGGCGATAGCATGCCGCCCGTTGCCGATGGCGCATACGTGACCGGAGAATACCTGCAAAACTGGCAGCTCATCAAAAACGGACATCCCTATATCGTGGTAACCCAGAACGAAGGCATCGTCTTCAAAGTTGTTTACAACCAGATCAACGACAGCGGTACTTTGTTGCTATGCTCCACCAATCCGCAATACCAGCCCTATGAAGTGAAAGTGGGCGATGTGCTGGAAATCTGGAAGTTCGTTAATTACATCAATCCGCGCTTCGAAGAGCCGAATCCGCACCGCGACCAGCTCACCGATACGGTGCTCGATCTGCAGAAAGAAATGCTGCGCATCAAGCAGACGCTTAAGAAACTGGACGAGCACCACTGATTAATTGCCCGTGATGCGCAACAGGTTTTGAATTGAATGTTGCGCTGAAACCAAGGGTAAATCCGTGTATTGGTAAGACTTGCAGGAAGCCGGATGAACGCAGATTAGTGCCGGGGATTTGCTGTTGGTTTGGCTTCTGAGACAGGTGCCCGGCTCGATTTGGTTTGAAAATATTTCATCCCCCCAAGCAGCGGATGCCAGATTCCGCAGCATTAGTTGAGGCCGTTGCGAAGGCTCCAACGGCTTGTCGGGTCTTTCGTATTTGGTTTATCCACCTTTGAATGGAGGAATTATGCAGAAACCCGTCAATAAACCGGCAGACTACTGGTTTTTTATTCCCGATTTACCCGCATCGTTCCGATAATTGCGCCCATGGAAAAAGCGGCAGATGTGCTGATAGTGGGAGCCGGTCTCAGCGGACTGAATGCGGCCTGGCACCTGCATCAAGCCGGTAAGAAAGTATTGGTGTTGGAAGCATCCGATAAAGCGGGCGGCCGTATGCGCAGCGACCGCACGGGCGATTATGTGTTCGACCGCGGCTTTCAGGTATTGCTCACCGCTTATCCGGAGTTCAACCGCAAGGATTTTCCTGTTCCCATGGCGGGCTTGCCCCTGCACCGATTTCTGCCCGGAGCCCTCATTTTCCATCAAGGCAAACGGTATCTCTTTGGCGATCCTTTGCGCATGCCTTCGGCTCTGGCCCCAACACTCATGAATCCGTTGCTCAGCCTGGGCGACCTGTGGAAGACTTTCAGACTGAGGCAGGAGTTGATGCGCATTTCGCCGGAAGCCTGCTTTGACGATACCTTGCCCAACGCAGCGACTTATCTGCAACAACGCGGATTCAGCAGCTCGTATATCGATAGTTTTTTCCGGCCATTCTTCGAAGGAATCTTCCTTGACGACCCTGCACATGTAGACGCCTCCGCATTCCGTTTCATCTACAAGATGTTTGCTGAAGGGTATGCTGCATTGCCGGCAGGTGGCATACAAGCATTGCCCGATGCCATGCAACGTGCGTTGCCTCTTGGCACTATACGCACCGGAATGGAGGTGACTGCTGTAACTGAGAACTCGGTCAGCTGTGCCAACGGCGATGTGTTCCATGCGCCGTCTGTTCTTCTGACAGGCGGATTTGATCGCTTCCTGCCGCAGCAAAGCGGAATTCGTCAAACCTGGCGGCCGGTTTTGAACGTGTATTTTGCAGCCGATGTAAATCCTTTGCCACAGCCAATCCTCTGCCTGCAGCCCGATCGCGAAACCGTGGTAGGGAATTTTACATTTCTGTCTGCCGTGGCACCTGGTTATGCCCCATCCGGAAAACACTTGCTCAGCGCCACCCATACCGGCGAACAAGCCTGGAGCGAAGCGCTGGGTGAAAAAATGCGCATGGAACTGGCTTTCCTTTTGGGTATGGATCCGGAGCAATTGCATTATCTGCATCATTATTCCATCCCTCGGGCATTGCCAACCCAGGAGAAGATCAGTTATGCGCCAAGGGTGCAGCGCAGCGATAACGGCATCTGGCTGGCCGGAGACGCCTGCGCCAATAGTTCGGTCAATGCGGCCTTGTTGTCGGGGCGTTTGGTTGCTGAAGCGATTGCAAATGCCTGATTAGGACCTCGGATTATCGATGTTCGATGCCTGAGTTTTCAATATGCGCGCAACTTTGAATTCAACTGTGCTCAGCAATACAAGAATCAGCATTTCCACGCCAAAGTAGAATAATGCAATCGCAGCGAGTTCCTTGTAGTATGTCAGGCTGATCGAAAAGGTCAGCAGCGCATACAAACGGTTCGCTGTGCCGATAAAGAGCAGCGAGAAAACAGTATAATTCGGTGAATTGGCAACATTGATGAATGAAAACACGGCCATACAGAGGGCCGCAAAGAAGAGCAAGGCAAATACATCTTCCGGCAATTGGAAGCAGTTATCAAAGTATCTGTAACTC
>JBKDBI010000218.1:0-2887 GCA_046314695.1 Bacteroidota bacterium
CCATGCAGCAAACTGTCCGGGTGTGATGCTTTTTACCGGATCACAGAAAAGAGCTATTAAACCTTCGTTTCGGTACATTAAATCAGCTTCGAATAAGGCCTGCCGATACCGGATTCGCATCGCAACACGCAGCGTTTTTCCCGGCTCAGGTCTTAGATCAGAACGCAGCCAATGGTCGTCGCCCGGCCTGATCAACAAGCCCGCAGCGTACATGCCGGGATGTTCCTCTCCCTGACCGGTATACAGAATATTTGTTTCGATATCGCTTTGCAATACGAACATTGGCAGCGGTTTCCCTCCGATTTGCAGGCCCTTTCGCTGGCCAATCGTGAAATAATGTACACCGGGATGGCTGCCGCAATCCACCCCGTCTTCCGGTTGCCATCGAAACGGAAGCAATACCTGTTCTTCGGCCGGTAGTTTTCTGAATGCCGCAAAACCTCCATGGTTTGCCGGTACTTCAATCACCCTGCCTTCCTTGGGTTTCAGTTGTTGCTGCAGGAATACCGGTAACTTCACTTTGCCAACAAAACACAAGCCCTGGGAGTCTTTCTTGGCGGCTGTAGGCAATCCGGCTTTTTCAGCCAGTACGCGCACTTCGGGCTTTTTCAGATGGCCGATGGGGAAGAGGGCACGAGACAGTTGTTCTTCCGTTATCTGACACAGAAAATAACTTTGGTCTTTGTTCGGGTCGGCACCGGCGAGCAGATGGTATCGGATGCTGCCATCGGGCAATATTGTTTCCGTGCGCCGGCAATAGTGGCCCGTAGCTACATAATCAGCGCCCAGCTTGAGGGCAGCTTTCAGGAAAACATCAAATTTGATTTCGCGGTTGCAGAGCACATCGGGATTGGGTGTGCGACCAGCGGCGTATTCGCTGAACATGTAATCGACGATGCGCTCGCGATAGGCTTCACTCAGGTCGATCACCTGAAACGGAATTCCGAGGTGTTCGGCCACGCGCATGGCGTCGTTGCTGTCGTCGATCCAGGGGCATTCGTCGCTGATGGTGACGGAGGTATCATGCCAGTTACGCATGAACATGCCTATGACTTCGTGCCCGGCCTCTTTAAGCAACCAGGCAGCTACCGAAGAATCGACGCCGCCGCTCAGACCAACCACCACCCGGGCCATGCTGCAAAGTTACCCTCGATTTGGGGTTTGTGGCTTATGATAGGCTGCGAATCCGGGCCGAGTAGCCATCAATTGCCCTAATTTCGCGGCATGAGCGATCGACGCGTACGGGTGCGCTTTGCCCCGAGTCCGACCGGCCCCCTGCATATCGGCGGGGTGCGCACTGCCCTTTACAATTATCTTTTTGCCCGCAAACACGGCGGTGATTGCCTGTTGCGGATTGAAGACACCGACCAGAACCGCTTTGTGCCAGGTGCGGAGGAATACATCCTGGAAGCCCTTACCTGGGCGGGGATCCGCTTCGACGAAGGTCCGCACAACGGTGGCCCGCATGCCCCTTACCGACAGAGCGAACGGAAGGCCATGTACCGGCAATACGCCATGCAGCTTATCGATGCCGGGCATGCGTATTTCGCCTTTGATACCACAGAAGAACTCGATGCCATGCGCGAACGCCTCAAAGCTGGCAGCACCCCGGCCCAATACGATGCCGTGAGCCGCGGCAGCATGCGGAATTCGCTGACCCTTTCTGCTGATGAAGTAGAAAAGAAACTGTCAGCAGGCGAACCCTATGTGATCCGCATCAAACTGCCCCGCAAGGAAGAAGTGCGTTTCCACGACGCCATCCGCGGTTGGGTGGTGGTGAATTCGTCACAGATGGACGATAAAGTGCTTTTCAAGAGTGATGGCATGCCAACGTATCACCTCGCCAATGTGGTTGATGATTATCTGATGGATATCAGCCACGTGATCCGCGGAGAGGAATGGTTGCCCAGTGCGCCGCTCCACGTGATGCTTTACCGCTATCTCGGCTGGGAAGACCGCATGCCGGTTTTTGCCCACCTGCCCTTGCTGCTCAAGCCGGAAGGCAACGGCAAACTGAGCAAGCGCGACGGTGACCGTCTTGGTTTCCCCGTGTTTCCGCTGCAATGGACCGATCCGGCGAGCGGTGAAGTGTCATCCGGTTACCGCGAAACCGGCTATGATCCGCATGCCGTGGTGAATATGCTGGCCTTGTTGGGATGGCACCCTAGCTTCAACCGGGAACTTTTTACGATCGATGAACTGATCCAGGAATTCAGCCTGGAAAAGGTGAGCAAGAGCGGAGCCAAGTTCGATTTACAGAAAGCGCTCTGGTTCAACCACCATTACTTAATGGAAAAGGATTCGGCGCAGCTGGCCGAAGAACTGATGCCCCAGCTGCAGGATGCGGGCTACCAGGCCGATCCGGATTATCTGGCCAAAGTGGTGTCTCTGATGCGTGAAAAGGTTGGTTTTGCCAAGGAAATCATTCCCCAGGGAAAATATTTCTTCCAGGATCCTGAAACTTTTGATTCTCAGGTGATTGCCAAAAAATGGAAAGCCGGAACGGAAGTTTTTCTGAATGAATTGGCGGCAGATTATGCGGCTTTGGAAATGTTTTCGGCCGAAGCAACGGAAGAAACATTCAAGGCCCGTTGTGCAGCCCGCGGCGAAACGCCCGGCCAATGGATGCAGATCTTGCGTGTTGCCGTGAGCGGTGCCGCTGCCGGGCCGCCGGTTTTCGAAATGCTATCCCTCTTAGGCAAAGAAACCATTTGCCGCCGTTTGAACCATGCGGCGTCACATATTGCACCAATTACCGCCTGAAACGCGGTCAATTGAACTGAATGTTTATTTTCGCACACTTTAGAACAGTCAAGCACGCTGCACCATGAATTCATTTCAACGCACCAATACCCTTTTGGGTTGGGTAGCCTTCGCGGTTTCCTTC